>JBGPLF010000179.1:0-8489 GCA_041486265.1 bacterium | reverse complement strand
CGTGCGCCGCTCGATGCTGGAGGGGATCCCGTTTGAGCGCCTGAAGGGCGCGGAGCTGCTGCTCAAGGCCCTGGGGCACATGGCCCCGACCCGCCACCAGCACCTCCATCAGACGATCTCCGCGAACCCCTACGCGCAACTCAAGGCGACGCTGGAGACCTCGGGGGCGCGCTTCACGGATGAGGAGCGGCTGGGGATGCGGGCGCAACTACTGGCCGACCGCGCGGAGATCGACGAGCTGCTGGCGCATCTGGCGCGGCCGGCGGGGGAGATGGGGTCATGACTCGGCCTCTCCTCCTCCCTTCTGAGCGGGAAACGGTCATCGTTTGGAGCGACCTAGACGCTCTTGCCACGATCTACACCGCTCAGCCTCCGTTGATGGCCCGTCTGCGGAAGCATCCCCACGCCAAGCTACTCGAAGAACATCGCCTCGATGGGCGAATCATCGCACTGGAATTCGAGCTTCCCGCAGCTTGCCTTGCCTTCTTCACGCATCCCCGGCGCACGGTCTGGGAGGGGATGATCCGACAGGGACGGCCGGTACGGACGGGTGGGAAGCCGTTCCAGAGGCGCGAGGTGGTTCCAGCCCGCGGTGATCGCGGTCCCGCGCACCATGATTTGCCTCCTGGCAAGGAGTCGGGGTCATGAAGAACTTCCCCATCGGTGAGCGCCACGGGGCGTCCACGCCGCTTTTGATTACCGTGCAGGTCGCCGCGCCGATGTTGGCTTTGACCCCGCGGGCGCTCTACCGGCTCGCCGCGATGCCCGGCGCGCTCCCGGATGGCTTGGTCGTACGCCTGGGCCGGTCGGTACGGATCAGCCGGCTCCGCCTGGAGGCGTGGGTCGGGGCATCCGCCGCACGGGTCCCGGAGGAGCCACGATGACGCGGGCCCTCGGGCTGAACAGCCAGAGCGACTCACCGCATAGTGAGACAACCCCCACTGAAACGGTGGGTGGTGATCCGCGGAAGCCTGACGGTGAGCGCTGACTCTCGACCCTCCACTTGGCCTTTCGCGGCGGAGGCCCCAGCGTTCCTCCAGCGGCACTATGACGCCCTCCGAAGGGGGAGCGGAATCACTGACGACGTGATCCGCGAACGGGGTTATCGCTCGATCCTCGGGAAGCAAGAATTGGCCGACCTCGGCTTCAGTCCGGCCCAACGCCGCCCACCGGGTCTGCTACTTCCGGTATGGACACCGGACGGCCAAAATCCGCTGTACGTCTACCGTCCCGATCTGCCCAGGAGCGACGCGCGGGGGCGTCCGCTCAAGTACGAAATGCCGGCTGGCGCAAGAGTTCGCCTGGACGTGCCGCCGCGGTGCCGGGCCGCACTGGGGGACCCGTCGGTGCCGCTGTGGATCACGGAAGGGATCAAGAAAGCCGATGCGCTGGCGTCTGTGGGCCTGTGCGCAATTGCCCTCCTTGGCGTCTGGAACTTCAAAGGCAAGAACCCGGTCGGCGGGGTGGCCCTGCTGGCGGACTTCGACTGCCTCGCCCTCAACGGGCGGTCTGTTGTGATTGTCTATGATTCGGACGTGTCTCGCAAACCGCAGGTCCACGCGGCCCTGGACAGGCTGGTTGAGCATCTCTGTCGCAAAGGCGCCACCGTCGGCGTCATTTCCTTGCCCGACGGTCAAGACAAGGACGGGAAGCCGGTCAAGACCGGGGTAGATGACTATTTGCTTTCGCACACGGTCGCGGACCTGGAGGCATTGGCGCAAGACCCAGCCGTCGCTCCGGCAGGGCGGGATGGAGAGACGCCCCCCGGTCCTCCACAGCCACGCCTCACGCTTCGCGAGGATCCGCCCTGGCCCGAACCCGTCGATGGCGCCGGTCTCCTGTCGGTGATCGAGTCCTTCCTAAGCCGGTATGTGGTCTTGCCCTTTGGTGCGGCGCTCGCCGTGGCGGTTTGGGCCATGACCACCTACGTCCTTGACGCCTTTGACGCGCACCCATACCTAGTCGTGGCCTCGCCGGTGAAGCAGTGTGGCAAGACGCGCCTGCTGGAGTTGCTCGATGCGCTATGTTGGCGCGCCGTTCGTGCCGCAGGGATTAGCGAGGCCGCGTTGTTTCGCCTCATCGGAGCGGCATGCCCGACGTTACTGATTGACGAAGCCCAGGCGCTGCGAGATCGGGATGAGCGCTCGGCGGCGCTGCACGACTTACTGTGCGCTGGAAACCGCCGGGGCGCATGCGTGTACCGCGTGGGCGGGCCGAATCACGATCGGCTGGATGCGTTCCCGGTGTTCGCGGCCAAAGCCCTGGCGGCGATCGGCGGGGTGTCGGACATCATCACCGACCGGGCCATCGAAATCCGGATGCGCCGCCGGGCTCCGGGCGAAGCCATCGCGCGCTTCTTCTTCGCCACCACCGAAGAGCAGGCCGTCCCGGTGCGCCAACAGCTCGTGCGATGGGCACGAGATCACCTCTCTGAGATTCGCACGGTGTATCGCACAGAGACGCCGCCAGATCTCCTCGCCGACCGAGAAGCGGAGAACTGGGCCCCACTCTTTGCTGTGGTAAGGGTGGCCGACCCTGCGTCCCTCCACCGGCTCGAGGAGGCGGCCCGCGCCTTGACCGGGGCGAAGGCTGAAGGCGCCACTCCGTCGGCCGGGCTCCGGCTGCTGGCTGACATCCACGACGTCTTCGTCGAGGTGGACACCGATCGTCTCTCGACAAGCGCGCTGCTGGAGGCCCTGCATGCTCGTGAGGAGTCGGGATGGCGAGAATGGCACCACGGCCGACCGCTGACGCCGCGAGGGCTGGCGGATCTGCTCAAACCATTCGGCGTACGACCGGCGCAGGTATGGTACCAGGGCAGGAACGAGAAGGGCTATCACCGGGAAGCGTTCGCCGACGTGTGGTCACGCTACCCCCTCAACACACACGCCGACAGGGCTAGAAGGCTAGAACCCGATCACAACGCGGCTTTCGGCGATTTTCCAGGGGCTAGAGATACCGATGGTCTAGCCTCAGGAAAACGGCCGGAACCCCCGCCCGGACTGGAGTCTAGCCTTCTAGCCTTTCAGAAGCCGGAAGGGGGGAGTGAAGCAGGACGCGAGACGGTACACGACGACGGTCGCCGGGTGGCGGTGCTTCGGGCAGGCGAGGTCCTGAAGTGGCCACCCCTTCCCTATGCGCCGGGCGTGTCCATCGCTCCGGGCCGAGACGCCTGGCTGGTGTTCCTGCGAGCGAATTCAGACGAGACGGTTGTCAAAGCCTGGAGAGCTTTGGAACGGCTCTCAGCAGGCGGGTCTTTGTGAAGAGGGCCGGGACACCGGCGGGAGCCGACGCGATCAACTCTCTAGACGCCACGGAAGTTAAGCCGGCCGAGCCTAGACGCTCCGGTCAACTCTTGCGCTGGCGACACAGTTACCCGCGACGGTGCGCCAACAACCGTCCGGGATCCATCCCCGCCTTCTCGACAGGCGCGGAACGACCACCCGCGGCGCGTCCCCTCTCCGGGCCTGTTGACAGCGTGATGTCATGCTGCTACGCTGGCGCAGGGAGGTGCGGGCATGAAACGACTGACGATCCGACTTGACGACGACCTGCACCGGCGGCTCCGGTTCCTCAGCCTGGAAGCTAACGAGCCACTCCAGCAGATGGCGCTGCGGCTGCTACGAGCAGAACTGGAACGTCACGAAGCTGCGAGGCCAAATGCGAGGCCAAAGAGGAGGCGGACACGATGAGAGGTTATGTTGTGAAGCGCGGGCCGAAGTCCTTCGCCGCGGTGATCTACCTCGGTCGGGACCCAACCACCGGCAAGGAGCGGCGGAAGTGGCACTCGCACAGGACCAGGCGAGAAGCCGAAGCGCACCTCGCGGCCCTCGTCAGCCAGGTCCATGGTGGCGGGACGCTGCCCTCGACGAAGCTGCGGGTCGGGGAGTACCTGGAGCAGTGGCTCCGGGACTACGCGGCGGGCGCGGTAGGACCTGTCACTTACGCCAGCTACCGGGGGATCATCCACCTCCACCTCGCACCGGCGCTTGGGCATCTTCCTCTCCCGCGCCTTGCGCCGCAGGCCATCCAGGGATACTTCAGCAAGAAGCTTGAAGCAGGTCTGTCCACGACGACGGTGCGCTATCATGCCATGCTCCTGCACGTGGCGCTTGGCCACGCCGTCAGGTGGGGACTGCTGGCCAGGAATCCCTGCGATCTGGTGGACCCGCCTCGTAAGCGCCGGCGGGACATGCGCGTCTTGGACGAGGAGCAGGTTCGCCTCTTCCTCGGCGAAGCAAGGAAGTCGTCGCCCTACTACGCTCTCCTCCTGGCGGCGGTGACCACGGGGATGCGCCAGGGTGAACTCTTGGGCCTGCGCTGGCAGGATGTGGAGCTCACCCCAGGCGTTGCCTCGGTGCAGCAGACCTTCTACCGCCTGGGCGGGCAGCAACTCTTCAAGGAGCCAAAGACACCCAAGGCGCGGCGGACGATCGCGCTCCCCCCGGTTCTGGTCGAGGAACTGCGTCGGCTCCGCGACGGTCAGAACGAGTACCGCAAGCTCCTCGGGCCGGAGTACGAGGAGCACGGCCTAGTCTTCTGCCAAACTAATGGCAAGCCGCTCCACGCGCACAACATTGTGCGACGGGACTTCCACAAGGTGCTGGAACGCGCGGGCCTGCCGCGGATCCGGTTCCACGACCTGCGCCACTGCCACGCGACCCTGCTCCTGCAGCAGGGGGTCCACCCCAAGGTCGTCCAGGAGCGGCTCGGGCATTCGACGATCAGCATGACGCTGGACACGTACAGCCACGTGGTTCCGGGGATGCAGGAGCAGGCGGTGGCAGCCTTTCAGGCCAGGCTGTTCGGGACGTTGGAGGGCGTCCGGTAGCAGACGGTAGCAGATTCAGCCTCCAACCAATGTGACGCGCGAAGGGACGCAGGCGAAAACCCGCGTCCCTTCTACATTTCAGTTGGGGTGACCGACGGGATTCGAACCCGCGACCTCCTGGGCCACAGCCAGGCGCTCTTACCGGGCTGAGCTACGGCCACCACGCCACCGGCCATTGTAGCACGGGCCCGGAGGCGTCCTCAATCACAGAAGGGACGCGTTTTCCGGCATCCCTTCTGCACTTACCCGCTAGTCAGCCTGCGTATCTTGGGGCTCGGACGATGGGTAGAGTTGCTGGGTCCGGGCAACACCCACCGGTGTCAGCAGGGTGATCGCGTGATCAGTCCCCATGCTTCGCCGCTCAACGAGTCCCAGCGCCTCGGCCTCCCGGCGCGCGGAGATGACGCGATGCAGCGGCAATGCCGTGAGTTCACACAAACGGTCATCGGGCACGCCATGACGGAACCATGCCTTGTCCTCGAGGAGAGCGGCCAGGACGCGGGCAACGTCGGCCGCGAGGTCTTCTCGCATGATGCAATCCTTTCCGGCACGGGAGAACGAGCGCCGGCTGCGCTCATCCATGCCTTCAAGAGTGGATGCCCAACTGAGGGGAATCTTAGACGGGCGCGGGGCGGCCGGCCATCAGGATGCCTCACGCGCGAGGCAGGACCGCCCGCGACAACGCCTCGAGGCCATCCAGATCGTCAAGGTTGAGCCACTGTAACATAATCCGCTGGACGCCGGCCTCGGCGAGCTTCCCGAGCTGATCCGCCACGGCTGAGGATGTCCCGACAATCACGCCGCGTTCTTGCAATTGGGCTTCTACGCGCCCTTTCAGATTCTGCTGCACCTCGGCGTCGGTGCGCCCAAACACCAGACCCGTCATCAGGGACCTTCGGACGGCCCCCGGTCTGCGGTCCTGCTTCTGGAGCAGAGCGGTCAGGCGGACGTTGAGTTCAGCGAACTTGGGCGCAGGAACGTAGACGGCGTTCCATTCATTCGCGTACCGGGCCGCGAGCGGCAGTGTGCGTGCGTGCCCGTTGCCGCCGATCAGGATCGGCGGCCCGCCGGGGCGCTTCGGCCTGGGCAGCAGCACGGCGTCGTGCAGCCGGTAGAATGTCCCGGTGAAGGACGATGGGTGATCCTGGTGGAGCAGCAGGTGAATGACCTTCAGCGCTTCTTCAAAGCGGGCGAACCGTCCGCGCAGATCCAGCAGGTCGAATCCAAAATGCGTGTGCTCTCGTTCCTGCCAACCGGCCCCCACGCCCAGCGTCAACCGGCCACCGGAGAGGTCGTCCACAGAGGCCGCGACCCGAGCGGTGAACGCCGGATGCCGGAATGAGGCGGGCGTGACCAGCGGTCCAAATTCGATGCGCCGGGTGTGACTCGCCACCCAGGTCAGTGACACCCACAGTTCGAGCGAGTCGAGATCGGGCGGGTTCATGTTCGTAAAGTGATCCGAGCGGTAGAGCCCGGCGAACCCCAGGTCCTCCACCGCCCGCGCAATGCGCTGCCAGCGAGGCCAGTTCAAACCATTCTGTCCCTCGATCATGATCGCCACGTCCATGCGCGGTCTCCCTCCAGGATCCGTCATACCTGCTCCACCACCTGCACGTCTTCCTGCATCGGGACGCGCGCTCCGGATCGAGACTCGCCTCGCGGCGCGCGTTACGAAGGAGCCATGCGCGGGGCCAGCGAAGCGTGCGCCCGGCGATGACTCCCCATCCCTTCCGCAGACGCTTCTACCGACCCGCCGAAGTCGTGATCGGCTATGACGAAACCGTCGTGGACGCGAAAACGGTCGCGATGGCGCGCGACCGTTGGACCGGCGGGCCGGCCGTGCGCACCATGCCATTCCGCCGCGCCCAGGCGGACGCCACGGCCCCGCTCCTGGTAACGTTCGGGTCGGCCGAGGGGGACCGCCCGCCGTCAGCACCGCCGCGCGAGGCCTGCGCGATGCTGGCGCGCGCCCTCCGTGAGGCCCGCGCGCATCCGCTGCGGGTCATGGTGCGCCTGGACTATCGCGGGGTCATCGTGCGGGGGGATGTGCGCGCACCCAACGAGGTGACGCTGATCTCCGCCCTCCAGCAGGTTCCCGCACTGGCATCCGTGGCGCGCGAAGCCGTCGATGGCGCACTCCCCGACGGGACGCACCTGATCACCGCCGCGTTCAGCTCCCCGACAGGACGCTGGGGGCTGGAGCGTGCCCACGGGTTCGCAGGGACGGTGTGGAGGAAGCGCTTCAATCCTCGGACCGGGTGGGAAGCAGACTAGGGTGACGCCGCACGGTGTCGAGCCATCATGCGCGCCACCCCTGCAGGATCCGGATGTAGTTGGCCCGCTCCAGCGCCGAGGGATCCGGGCACCGCACCAGGTTCATGCTGCCGCGCATCTGCTGGAGCGAATCGTACTCGTGCTCCTCCAGCCAGCGCTCCAGTTCCCGGCGGACCACCCCGAGATATTCGGGTCCCTTCCGCAGCAAGGCGGAGACCATCTGCACCGCGTCGGCGCCGGCCATCAGGGCTTTCACGGCGTCGAGCGCGGTGTGTACGCCGCCGGTCACTGCGAGCGAGGCTTTGACCCGGCCGGACAGAATCGCCAGCCACCGCAGGCGCAGCAGCAGTTCCGAACTGGTGGACAACTCGAGGCGCGGCACGACGTCCAGCAGCTCGACGTCGATGTCCGGCTGGTAGAAGCGATTGAACATGACCAGGCCGTCCACCCCGGCGGAGGCCAGTTCGGCCGCGAAGTGCCCGAGCGACGAGAAGAACGGCGAGAGTTTAACGGCGATCGGAATGGTGATGCTCCGCTTGATGGCGCGCACGATGTCGAGCGTGCGATCCTCAACGAACCGGGCCGGCTCGCTCGGATTCGTAGCCATGTAGTAGACGTTCAACTCAAGGGCGTCCGCGCCGGCGTCTTGAATCTTGCGGGCATAGTTCACCCACCCCCCGACGGTGGTGCCGTTGAGCGATGCGATGACGGGGATGCTCACCGCCGCTTTGATCCGCGCCACTTGATCCAGATACTGCTCGGGACCGAGCGTGAATTCGCTGGGGCGCGGGAAGTAGGAGAGCGCCTCGGCGTACCAGTCGTTGTGCAGTTCGAGAAAATGAATCGTCGCAAGCTGCTCCTGGACAATCTGCTCCTCGAACAGCGAGTGCATGACAATCGCCGCGGCGCCGGCGTCCTCCAGTCGCTTCACCGTGTCGAGGTGATCCACCATCGGCGAGGCGCCGGGCATCAGCGGATGCGGGAGGTGTAACCCAAGGTAGGTGGTCGAGAGGTCCATGCCTCCTCCTCTCACTCGTCCGTCTTGGCGGCCGCGGCTGCGGGCTTCGCACTGTTGGCAGGAGGCTGCGCAAGCTGCTCGTAGGCTCGATACCTCGTTTCGACGTCCCGGCGCGCGGCCTCCAGCAGTTCTTGCGCCCGCTGCTTGTCGATGTTTTCCACCATCCTGAACCGAACCTCGTTGTACTCGAAGCGGGCCAGGTCCACCTTGGGCGGAGGCGAATCGAGCTGCATGGGACTCTTGCCTTCGGCTACTCTCCGTGGATCGTAGCGAAACAGCGGCCAGTAGCCGGTGTCCACCGCCAGCTTCGACTGCTCGGCGCCGAACGCCAGGTCGTATCCGTGGGCGATGCAGGGGCTGTAGGCG
>JBGPLF010000178.1:0-8518 GCA_041486265.1 bacterium | reverse complement strand
GTCAGGCCCGCCTTAGCATTCACCTGCACCTGGTTGATCCGCGGGATCTGGTATTCGACCGGGTCCTCCACGGTCACGATGTTCTGATCCAGCGTGTTGAGCTTGCTCAGCGTGGCGTACAGCGTCGTGGTCTTGCCGCTGCCGGTCGGTCCAGTGACCAGGACCATGCCGTGGGGCTTGCTGGTGGCGCTCTCCCACAGTCTGAGCATGTCGCTGTGCATTCCCAGTCGCGTGAGGCCGATCTGCGTCGAGGTCTGATCGAGCACGCGCATCACGACCTTCTCACCGAACATCGTCGGGAGGGTAGAGACGCGCAGATCGATACTTCGGCCGTCCGCGTTCAGATGGATGCGGCCGTCCTGCGGCCTGCGCCGCTCGGCAATATCCATCTCCGCCATGATCTTCATGCGGGAGACGAGCGCCGCCTTCAGGTTCTTGGGCGGGTTCATGACGTCCCGCAGGACGCCGTCCACCCGGAAGCGGATCCAGACGCCGCTGCGGTGCGGCTCGACATGGATGTCGCTGGCGTTCTGCTTGACCGCTTCGTCGATAAGGAGGTTGACGAGCTTGACGACCGGCGCTTCTTCCGTCAGGGCCCGGAGTTGCTCGACCGATTGATGTTCGTCTTCGGCAATGTCGACCGCGTAGTCCGGGACTGACTCCCTCATGACCCGATCGATCAACGTGTCGGCCAACTGGTAGACGCGTGCGAGCGAGGTGCTGATGTCCTCCTCGGTCGCGACCACGAGGTCGACCTCCATCCCCGTGATGAGGCGGACGTCGTCCACCGCGACGACGTTCAGGGGGTCGGCCACGGCCAGAAGCAACCGGCCGTTGCGCTGTTCCAGCGCGATGCACTTGTGGCGGACCGCCAGCGCGTGCGGGATCCGCTTCGCCACGTCTGAATCGATCTTGGCGTCCTGCAGTGAAAGGTAGGGGTACCCCCACTGATGGGCCATCCCGCGCGCGAGATCGGCGTCACTCACGGCGCCCATGTCGCGCAGAATCTGCCCGATGCGTTCGCCTGTGCGGGCCTGGATCTCCAGCGCCTCGGCCAGTTGGTCTTGTTTGATGATCCCGAGCTGCTGCAGCACTTGTCCGAGGGTCTCGCTCTTTCCGCCAACCCGGGTGCGCTGGGTGCGTGGGGCCGCCGTCTCACCCGCGGGTGGCGCAGACGCCGCGGGCGTCTGATCGGCCGGCGCCGCGGGCTCCGCGGGCGGCGGGGCCGCCGCGGGTGATGGTGCTGCGGGCGGTGGTGTCGCGGGCGGGCGAGAGGGTGCTGCGGTTGGCGCGGCTGGGGGCGCACCGGATGCTTTCGCTGTCTCGGCCGCCGGTGTGCCGCCAGCCCACTGGGTGTCTGCGGGCGGTGTGGCGTCCTGTGTCGCTGCGGGTTCGGCGATCTTGGCCTGGATGGCGGGGTCGTTGGGTGAGATCGCCGCCGCCTGCTGATAGGCTTTGAACACAAGGTCGGTCTCGCCCCGCGCGAGATGTCTGTCCGCCGCGGTGAGATAGGCCAGACCGGCTTCATGGCGCGCGTCGAGCGCCTTGTGGACCTCAGCCAAATCCCAAAAGACCCAGGGTTCGTCGGGATCGAGTTGCGCGAGCCGGAGATAGGCCTCGCGCGCCTCTGCCCACCGGCCCCTGCGGGCAAATAGCCGTGCTTCCGAGCACCTGAAGGCGCGGTCGAGCGTCAGACTGTCCCTCGACAGCCCGGCAGCCGCTTTGAGAGTCTGGAGGGCACCCTCGTCGTTGGTGCGATCCGGCGTTGAAGGCATCGCCTGCCCCACAAATGACTTTGCGGCCCCGAGGGTGAGGTCGCAGGTCGCTCAGTCTCCGGCAACCCAGCCGGCCGGCGGCACGACCGCCGGCCCCGCGGCTTTGCGTCCCCGAATCGCTTCGGGTTTGCCCCTTAGGGACTAATGCCTTAAACTTCTGGGCATATTCTGATTGCCCAACCGCAGACCATCTTAGTCACGCTATCATAGGGGTTGGGCCCGGAGCAAGCCAAGGTCGGGTGAAATTCGAGGGAGGATTTCGGGTGGAACTCCACCAGATCGAAACGCGGCTGATCAGCGGTTTCGTTCGCGACCGGCACCTGCTGATTCTGGCTGCGAACGAGGGCTTCCACGTCGACTTGCTCGCCTCACCCCAGGCACGCCGGCTCGCCAAGGTCGTCATCGATCTTCACGAGGGATCGCCTGCCACGGCGGTCGACGAGGTGACCCTGCGCGGTCATCTCGTCGACCGCGGGCTGATGAGCCCCGAAATGGACCGGTACCTGGCCTCGATCCTGCTGATTCCGCCGCCGAACGCCGGCGATCTCCTGGCGCAGGTGGAGATGCTCAAAGCGCGGGAAAGCCGGGACCTGCTGGCCCAGGTGCACGAGGCCATGGGCGGGTACCTCTACCGGCACGACAAACCGCAGGCCGATATCGTGCAGTTCACCACCGAGTCCATCCACCGGCTGGTCGAGATCCAGCGCCGCCGGGTCCGCCGACAGGTGGCGCCGATCTCTGAGACCATCGGCCCGCTGTTGAATCAGGGACCGCCGTTGGGATCCACCGGAATCCTGGGATTCTCCATCAGCCCGTTCGACCGGCTGAACACGTTGCTGTCAGGGCTTCGGCGGGGATTTTACTATGGGCTGGCAGGCGCTCCGCGCCGCGGCAAGACGAACTTCGCCCTCGACCTGGCCGTGCACATCGCCACGAATCACAAGGTCCCGGTGCTCTACTACACCTGGGAGCAAACGCGCCGCGTGCTGGCCGCCAGGCTCATCGCCAAGGAGACCGGTGTCAACCCGACGTCGATTCTCGTCGGCGCCGATCCTAACGGCCACCCAGTCGCCGAGCGCATCTCGCTGGCCAGGGACGCGGTCGCCCGCTACGGGCCGTTCCTCCACCTGGTCGAGGCGGGACGCAAAGAGACGATTGACCGCATACGCGCGCACGCGCACAACCTGATGCAGGAGTTCCAGACCCAGGAGATCGCCATCTTCTTCGACTATCTCCAGAAGATCCCGCTGGCCGACTACGTGGATGACTGGAAGGCGCGGACCGACCGGATCTCGACGGCGCTGGCTGAGTTGAGCCTCGAGCTCAACTGTCCGCTCTTCGCCATCTCACCGCTCGACAAAGAGGGCTGTCGGCTTGACGAGCGGCCGCCGGATGAGTCCGAGGTCTACAACGCCTTCAATCGGCCGACCATGCACCACAGCATGGGGAGCGGTGATCTGGAGTACGACCTGGACGTCGCCATGGTGCTGGCCAAGGACTGGCAGGCTACCCACAGCCTGCGGCAGCTTATCGAGACCCGGGCCAAGGGCGAGGGCATCGACACGGCGGAACTGCCCGTGGTGGACATTGTCAACCTGTTCATAGACAAGAACCGCGATGCGCCAGAGTCGTCCTCGAACATCGTCCAATACGCGTTCTTCGTCACGCTGAACAAGTTCGTGGAGCTGGACTACAAGCTCGAGCAGGAGTACCGGCCAGACTTCCACGGATTCTCCAAACTGCAGGAGATCTACTCCTACCTGCGCGAACACGGGTTTGGACCCCAGCGTGACCTCGTCGCAGCACATCGTGCGGGAGGGAATGGAGGGGGAAACCGATGATTGTCGACAAACGTGCCCCGATTTACCCGATTCGGACGGTCGCCCATCTCACCGGGGTGAACCCGCGGCGCATCAGGGCCTGGGAGGATCAATACAATCTGCTCAGTCCCGCCCGCACCGGGGGTGGCCACCGGCTCTACAGCGAGGAAGACGTTGAACGCATCCGCTGGGTCAAGGCGATGGTCGATCGGGGGATGAGCCTCAAAGGGATTCAGCGGCTGATGGAAACTCCGGTCGAACTCGCAGCCGAGGGTCGTGGAGCCGGTCGATGAAGGTTGAGATGGATCGGGAGCAGGTGGTGATTTTCACGACTCACCACCGGATCGAGGGTGAGCTGCATCTGCCGTCCACGTCGCGTCTGTCCGACCGGATGAACCAGGCCAAAGATTTCCTCCCGATCACCTCGGCCAAGATCTACTCGATGGATGGCCGGCTCCTCTACGACACGAGTGTCGTGATGGTGCACAAGGCCCACGTCGTCATGATGATGGAGCGATATGAGACCCTTTAAGAGCGTTGCGTCCCGCCGCCGCGTGCGGCTGGGCGAACTCCTGGTGGAGGCCGGGCTCATTACCCAAGCCCAGCTCGACCAGGCGCTCCAGGCGCAGCACGCTGGGGGCGAGCGCCTCGGCAAAGTGCTGGTCGGCATGGGGCTGGCTACGCAGGACGCCATCGCCAAGGTCATTGCCAGCCAGCTCGGCATCGAGTACGTGAACGTCCAGGCGATGACGATCCCCGACGAGGTCATCACCGCACTGCCGGAGCCCCTGATCCGGCGCCACCAGGTGATCCCGCTCCGCCTCGAAGGCGAGGCCCTGGTGCTCGGCATGGTGGACCCGCTCGACGTCATTGCGCTCGACGACATCCGCCGCTTCGCCGATCGGGAGGTGGTCCCCGCGGCCATCACCCCCGATGGCTTTCAGAACGCGGTCAACAAGTACCCGGCGCTGGAGGGCTCGTTGGACCAGGTCATCCAGGAGATCCGGCCCAGCGACGTCGGGGAGGAGGAACCGGGCCTCGATAAGCTGCGCGAGATTGTCGAGGACGCGCCCGTGGTCCGCCTGGTCAACCTGATGCTGGTGCAGGCGGTCCGGCAGGGCGCCAGCGACATCCACGTAGAACCCCAGGAGAGCCGGCTGCGGATCCGTTACCGGATCGACGGCACACTCTACAACGTGATGACGGCCCCCAAGCACGTGCAGGCCGCCACGACGAGCCGCATCAAGATCATGGCGGCCATGAACATCGCCGAGCGCCGCGCTCCGCAGGACGGCCGCATCGAGCTGCGCGTGGACAACCGCGAGATCGACCTGCGAGTCTCGAGCATCCCGACGACACATGGCGAGAAGGTCGTCATGCGGATTCTCGACAAACGGTCGGCGCTGGTCGGCATCGATAAGCTCGGCCTGATGGGCACCGACCAACAGCGGTTCGAGTCCCTCATCACCAAGCCCTACGGGATCATCCTGATTACCGGCCCGACCGGCAGCGGCAAGACCACAAGCCTCTACGCCATCCTCAACCGGCTCAACAAGGCCGAAGTGAACATCATCACGATTGAGGACCCGGTCGAGTATCAACTGGCGGGCATCAGTCAGGTGCAGATCAATCCCAAGGCCGGCCTGACGTTCGCCACCGGCCTGCGGTCGTTCTTGCGTCAGGACCCCGACATCATCATGGTCGGCGAGATCCGCGACGAAGAGACCGCGCGCATCGCCATCCATGCAGCCCTGACCGGCCATCTGGTGCTGTCCACGCTGCACACCAACGACGCGCCCGGCGCCGTGACCCGGCTGGCTGACATGGGCGTCGAGCCGTTCCTGGTGTCGTCGTCGACGATCGGTGTGGTGGCGCAGCGACTCGTACGGGTGCTGTGCACCAAGTGTCGCGAGGCGTACACCCCGCCGCCGGAGGTCGTCGCGCGTTACTCGCTGGCCAAGCCCAGCGACCCGCCGCCGGTGATCTATCGGGCCAAGGGGTGCGAGGCCTGCAACAACATTGGCTACAAGGGCCGCATCGGCCTCTTTGAGATCATGGTCATGGAGGACGAGATCCGCACGCTGGTGGTCAAGAGCTCCTCATCCGACGCGATCAGGCGCGCCGGGATGGCGCTGGGGATGCGGACCCTGCAGCAGGACGGGGTGGCCAAGGTCTTGAACGGCATGACGTCGCTCGAGGAGATGCTCCGTGTCGTCTTCGTCGAGTAGCGCCATCCCCACCGGAGGTCAACCAGGCGGTTGGGTTGGGTACTTAGTGGACTAGGGGGATTGTTCATGCACATCGAGGATCTGCTCCGCGAGGTCGTCACCGCTCAGTCTTCGGACCTGCACCTCACGTCGGGTATCAAGCCGACAATGCGCCTGTGGGGGCGGCTGGCCCCCATGGAGCAGTACGAGGTGCTGTCCGCGGAAGACACCTTCCAGCTCGGCTACAGCATGCTGAACACGTTCCAGAAACAGAAGTTCGAGAAGTTCTGGGAGCTAGACCTCTCCTACGGCGTGCCGGGGCTGGGTCGCTTCCGGGTCAACATCTACCGGCAGCGGGGTGCGGTGGGCATCGCCATCCGCGTGATTCCCATGGCGATTCCGACCGTTGAGGCGCTGAACCTCCCGCCGATCCTCAAGGAACTCACGCGGAAGCCGCGCGGGCTGGTGTTGGTGACCGGACCGACCGGCCACGGGAAGTCAACGTCGCTCGCCGCGATGATCGACTTCGTCAACACCGAGCGCAGCGTGCACATCGTGACCGTCGAGGACCCGATCGAGTACCTGCACCAGCACAAGAAGAGTATCGTCAACCAGCGCGAGCTGGGGTTCGACACGCAGTCGTTCCCCAACGCGCTTCGCGCCGTCCTGCGCGAAGACCCCAACGTCGTGCTAATCGGCGAGATGCGCGACCTGGAGACGATTGGCGCGGCGTTGACCATCGCCGAGACCGGCCACTTGGTGTTCGCGACCCTGCACACCGCCAACGCCGCCCAGTCCGTTGACCGCATCATCGACGTCTTTCCACCGTATCAGCAGCAGCAGGTCCGGATCCAGCTCTCGATGGTCGTCGAGGCCGTCATCTCGCAGCAGCTGCTCCCGAACATGCGCTACCGGGGACGCCAGGAGAACAAGACGGTGCAGCCGCGACCTCGCCTGGGTAGCACCAGCGGGCAGGCCTGGCCCGCGATCGAAGAGGTGGGCCGGGTGCCGTCCGTCGAGGTCATGATGGCGACGCCGGCGATCCGGAACCTCATCCGTGAGGCGAAGACGCACCAGATCGAGACGGCCATCCAGACCGGAGGCCAGCAGGGTATGCAGACGATGGACCAGTCGTTGCGCGACCTGCATCTGCGAAAGCTCATCTCGCTGGATGACGCGCTGAGCCGGGCCATCCATCCGGAAGAGCTGCGCAAGATGATTCGCGAGGCCGGTGGCGAGGCCGAACCCGCCATCCGGAGCGCCAGGGCATAGGGGAGAGCGATCATGGCGGTCTTCCGATATAGTGCCAAAGACAACACGGGACGTCTGATCTCCGGGGTCATCGAGGCCGACACGGATGCCATGGTGGTCGATCGACTCCGCGACATGGGGTTCTTCATCACCAACCTCGAACGCACCGTTGAGCGGACCGATGTCTTCCAGTATCTGCAGGGTATGTTCGGCGTCGGCCTCAAAGACCTGGCCATCTTCAGCCGCCAGTTCGCGACGATGGTAAACGCCGGGCTGTCGCTGGTCCGCACGCTGAACATCTTGGAGCAGCAGTCGACCAACCGCCGGCTCAAGGAGATCGTGGTCCAGGTCCGGGGAGACGTCGAGGCCGGCCGACCGCTGTCGGACGCGATGGGCCGGCATCCCAAGGCGTTCTCGTCCCTCTATGTCAACATGGTGAAGGCTGGGGAGACGGGCGGTGTGCTCGACGAGGTCCTGGAGCGCGTGGCGACCTATCTTGAAAAGGAACAGGCGCTCCGCTCCAAGATCCGCTCGGCGATGGTCTACCCCATTCTGTTGACCACCGCCGCGCTGGGCGGCCTGTTCTTCATGACGATCGTCATCCTGCCCCAGTTCGAGAACTTGTTCAAGGAACTCGGCGGGTCGGGCGAACTGCCATTGCCGACGCAGATCGCGATGGCGTTTAGCGCCGGGATCCGCTCGTACTGGTATGTCGGCTTAGCGATCTTCCTCGCGGGGGGCTACGTGCTGCGCCGGTACGTGCAGACGCCGGGCGGGCGGGCCCGATTAGACCGGTTCAAGCTCAAGATGCCGATCGTGGGCGAGCTGAACCGAAAGATCATCGTCGCGCGGTTCACGCGGACCTTGGGGACGCTGATCGCCAGCGGCGTGCCCATCATGCAGTCGCTCGAGGTGGTCGCCAAGGCCATCGACAATACGGTCATCGGCAACGCCATCGACGCGGTGCGCGCCAGCATCCGCGAAGGGCAGACGATCGCGATCCCGCTGCAGTTCTCGGGCGTGTTCCCGCCGATGGTGGTCCAGATGGCCAAGGTCGGCGAGGAGACCGGCGCGCTCGAGCAGATGCTCGAGAAGGTCGCCGACTTCTACGATGTCGAGGTGGAGTCCACCGTGGCCAGCCTGACGTCTTTGCTAGAGCCGATCCTGATTATCTTCATGGGCGTCATCGTCGGGGCCATGGTCATCTCGCTGTACCTGCCGATCTTCCAGCTCGCCACAGGGGTGAGGTGAGCCGGCCCGCGGGCCGTGTGCCTCCGGAAATCGGGTTGCACTTCCAGCCATCCTGACGTGAACCATCGGAGAATTCACCTTCAATCGCCCGCCGCAGACCCCACCGCTCGTGTGTCTACAACACGCACCCCGAGCTCAAAAAGCAGGGCTGGGAGAGCTACGAGCTGAACGGGCCAGATCTGGTCATGTCGAGGGGGATGGACGGCGGGTATGC
>JBGPLF010000177.1:0-8550 GCA_041486265.1 bacterium | reverse complement strand
CGCCGACCTGTTCATCCACGGCGTCGGCGGGGGCCGCTATGACCGCGCGACGGATGCGATCATCCGTGCGTTCTTCGACATTGCGCCCCCGGCCTACGTCACGGCGACGGCTACCCTGTTCCTGCCCTTCGCCGCCGGCGGGCCGCGCGACGCCGAGCGCTACCGCCTCCAGAGGATGCTGCTGGACCTGCAGCACAACCCCGACCGCTTCCTCGCGCCGGACCGCGGCCCCCACCAGGAGATGGTCGCGGAGAAATGGTCGCTGATCCGCCGCCTGGAGCAGGCGGCCGAGCTCACGCGGCGGGAACGACGGGCGGCGACCCAACGCATTCGTGAGATCAATCTGATTCTTCAAGTCGCGGTGGCCGACCGCGTAGCCGAGGTCCAAGAGGCGCTGCGCCATCTGGACCGCCATCAGGAGGAAGCCGACGTGACGGGCTATCGCGGCTACCCGTTCCTGCTCTTCCCCGTCGAGTCCGTCGACGCGCTGGTCGATCACCTGCATGTGGGCGGTTGAAGTTCAAGGCGTCGTCAAGGCGTTCGATCATCGCCCGGTCTTGCGGGGGGTGGATCTTCGCGTTGGGACCGGGGAGACCGTTGCCATCCTGGGCGCGAACGGCTCGGGCAAGACGACGCTGCTGCGCCTGATCGCCACCCTATCCGCGCCGACCCGCGGCACCGTCTCCCTGTTCGACCGCACGTCGTCGCCGGCCCCAGACCTGCGGCGCCGGATCGGGCTGGTATCCCATGAGTCGCTGCTCTATGACAGTCTGACGGTCGAGGAGAACCTCCGCTTCTTCGCAGGGCTGTACGGGCTCCCGCGCGACCGGGTGGGGTCGATCGTGGCGGAGATGGCGCTGCACCGCCTCGTCGGCCGCCGCGCGCGCGTGCTGTCGCGCGGGCAGCGGCAGCAGGTGAACCTGGCGCGCGCGCTGCTGCATGATCCCGACCTGGTGATCCTGGACGAACCCTTCACAGGATTGGACCTCGACGCCGCGGCGCGGGTGACCGCGACGCTTCGCGATCGCACGGCACGTGAGCGCACGATCCTTTTCACCACGCATGACCTGGCCGAGGCGCGCGCGCTGGCCAGCGGCGCGGTGGTGCTGATGGACGGACGGCTCAGTCCGATCACGCCGCCCGATCAGCTTGCCGAGGCACAACTCGCGGAGATGTTCGGCAACGCGCGGCGATGAAGGCCACATTGCTGCTGGTCGTCAAAGACCTTCGCCTGGAGTGGCGGACCCGCGAGATGATCACCACCGCGGGCCTGCTGGCCTTCCTGCTGGTCATCGTGCTCGGCGCCACGCGGTCCGATCCCGAGACCGCGCCGGCCGCCATGTGGGTGACGTTCACGTTCGGCGCCACGTTGGGCTTCACCCGGACGTTGGCCCTCGAGCGCGACCATCTCACCGCGCTGCTGCTGGCGCCGATCGATCGCGGGGCCATCTTCCTCGCTAAGGCGCTGGCCAACTGGCTGCTCCTGGCGGTGGTCCAGGTGATGTCGATTCCGGTGTTTGGGGCGCTCTTCACCGAGCGAGTCTGGATCCACCTGCCGGCGCTTGCGCTCCCGCTGGTCCTGGGCGGGATCGGACTCGCCGCGACCGGCACGTTGTTCGCCGGCCTGATCGTGCAGACCCGCCTGCGGGAGGCGCTCCTGCCGATCCTCATGCTCCCCGTGACGCTGCCGGTGCTCATCGCCGCGGTGAGCGCCACCGCCGGAATCCTTGATGGGCAGTCACTTTCGGCCATCGGCGCTCAATTGAAACTGCTGGGGGCGTTTGATATACTCTTTATCACTGCGAGTTGGATGCTCTTCGAAGTCGTCCTGGAGGAGTGAACCTCACCCCGGGCCATGCGCCTGCTTCTGATACTCGGTGCCGTCCTCATGCTCGTCGGCGCAACCTGGGCGCTGGTCGGAGCCCCGACTGAAGCTCTTCAAGGATTGCCCCAGCGTATCATGTACATCCACGTCCCCAGCGTGATTACAGCCTATACGGCACTGCTCGTGGTGTTCGCCGGTAGCGTCCTGTATCTGTGGCGCCGGGAGGCGCGGTGGGACCGTCTCGCCCACTCCGCGGCCGAGCTCGCCGTCCTGTTCATCTCGATGACGCTGTTGACGGGGGCCATCTGGGGGAAGCCCGTGTGGGGCACGTGGTGGACCTGGGACGCGCGCCTGACCACGACCCTGATCCTCTGGTTCATCTATGTGGGGTACCTCATCGTGCGCGCGTGGGCGCCGGGCGCGCGCGGGGCGCGGGCCGCGGCGGTCATCGGGATCATCGGCGTGCTCGATATCCCGCTCATCCACTGGTCGGCGATCCTGCTCCGGACGCTGCACCCGCAGCCGACGATCTTTCGTCCTGAGGGTCCGGCGCTGCCGGCCAGCATGATCCCGCCGCTGGCCATCAACAACGTGGCATTCTTGATCACATTTGTTGCGCTTTTGATACTCCGCGTCCGTCAGGAGCGGACGCTGGGTACGCTGATCGACGCGCTCGAAGGGCAGTAGCCGATGGGTTATGTCGTCGCGGCCTACCTGGTGATCGTGGCCCTGTTCGCAGGCTATGCTTTCACCTTGACCGGCCGGCAGCGGACGATCGCCGACCTGGCGGACGCCGTTGGGTTGCGTGAGGAGCCGCGGTGAGTACAAAGCGCAAGTTGATCGTCGGATCCGCGGTCATCATCCTGGCGCTGGGATTCGTCGCCTACCAGGGCGTTCGCTCCTCGATGGTCTACTACCTGACGACCAGTGAGTTCGCGAAGCGGCTCGATCTCCGCTATAACAAGATCCGCATGGCCGGCACGGTCGTCCCGGGATCGGTGCAGAAGTCCGAAGGGCTGGCGCAGTTTGAAATCACGGACGGCATCACGCCCTATCGCGTGCGCTTCGCCGGCCCGCTGCCCGATCTGTTCGCCGAAGGCCGGCAGGTACTCGTAGAAGGCCGCGTGGACCAGCAGGGGCTGCTCCAGGCCTCCCAGGTGATTTCGACTCATCCCCCAGAGTACAAAGAGAAGCACCCGGACCGGTAACCGCATGACACCGGGAGCCTTGCTGGCCGTGGTGGCACTCGCCTGGGTGGTACTGGGCGCCGCGCTGTGGCGCCTTTCCGTCTCCATGGACGAGGTTGAGCGGCTCACCTCACGGCTGGACGCCCAACACTCCACCGGCCTGGGACAACGTCGTGGGTGACATCGGCCGCTTCGGCCTCGAGGCCGGTGCGGTCGTCGCTCTCTACGGCCTGGCCGTGTCGGTACTCGGCGTCCGGTGGAAGCACGGCGGATTCCTCGAAGCCGGCCGGCGCGCCGTCGTCGTATGGGCCCTGTTGATCGCGCTGGCGGCCGCAGCCCTGTTCACCGCGTTCGCGTCGCGAGACTTCTCGGTCCGGTTCGTCGTCGGCGCGAGCGAGTCCACCCAGTCAATGTTCTACACGATCACCGCGTTCTGGGGCGGGCACGACGGAGCGCTGTTGCTGTGGGCCGTAATCCTTGCCGGCTACATGGTGGTCGGGGTGCGCAGCCTGCGCGACTATCCCGACCTCCAGGGGCCGGCGACCGCGACGCTCTTTGTCATCGCCGCCTTCTTCTCGATCTTGCTCGCCAGCGCCAGCAACCCGTTCACCCCGCTGGTGCCGCCGCCTCCCGACGGGCAGGGCCTCAACCCGCTGCTGCGCAACCCCTGGATGGCCGTCCACCCGCCGACCCTGTACATGGGCTTCGTCGGCATGAGCATGCCCTTCGCCCTGGCGGTTGCGGCGATGATTACGGGCCGCCTTGACGACACCTGGATCGTCCTGGCGCGCCGGTGGGTCGTGGTCGGCTGGACGTTCCTCACCCTGGGGCTGCTCTTCGGCGCGAAGTGGTCGTACGTCGTCCTGGGCTGGGGCGGGTACTGGGCGTGGGATCCCGTTGAGAATGCGGCCTTCATGCCGTGGCTGACCGCAACCGCCTTCCTTCATTCCATTCAGATTCAAGAGCGGCGTGGCATGCTGGCGACCTGGAACGTCGCGCTCGTGCTGCTGACCTTCGGCCTGACGATTTTCGGCACGTTCCTGGTGCGCAGCGGCGTGCTCTCGTCGGTCCATGCGTTTGCGCAGTCGCCGATCGGGTATTTCTTCCTCGGATTCCTGGCGATGCTGCTGATCGCGTCGTTTGCCTTGCTGGCGTGGCGGTGGGACGCGCTGAAGAGCCGCGGCACCGTGGAGTCCGTGATCAGCCGCGAGACGGCGTTTCTGGGCAACAATCTACTCTTCGTCGCCGCCGCGGTGGTGGTGTTTGTCGGGACCATCTTCCCGGCGCTGACCGAAGTCGCCCGCGGCGTCAAGATCAACGTCGGCCCGGCGTATTTCAACTGGGTGATGGTGCCCATCGCCGTTGGCATCCTGCTGCTGATGGGGATCGGTCCGCTGCTGCCCTGGCGGCGCGCGACGCCCGAGCAGCTGGCCCGGAACTTCACGATGCCCGCCGCCGCGGCCCTCCTCGTCGCGTTGGTGCTCGCCGCCTTCGGTGTGCGCTCACCAGGACCGCTGCTGGTGTTCGCAATGGTGGTCTTCGTCTTCGGAACGATCGTGCTCGAAGCGGTGCGGGGGACCGGCGTGCGGATGCGGCGCGGTGAGGGTGTACCGCTGGCCTTCCTGCACCTGCTTGTGCGCAACCGGCGCCGCTATGGCGGCTACACGGTGCATTTCGGCATCCTGCTGATGCTGGTGGGGATCGCGGGCAGCAGCGCCTTCACGACCCAGGCCCAGGCGATGCTGCGCCCCGGCGAGCGGTTCCACGTCGGGCAGTATACGTTGGAGTACGGGGGCCTGAATCACTCAGAGCAGCCGGGGATCGACATCACCGAGGCCAGCATTCGGGTGTGGGCCGGATCGCGGTCCCTCGGCGTGATGACCCCGCAGCGGCTGTTCTACCGCACCCAGGAACAGCCGATGCATCGCGTGGCCATCCGGTCGTCGCCGCGTGAAGACCTGTACATCATCCTGTCGGAGTGGACCGACGATGGGCGGGCGTTGATCCGCGTGCTCGTCGCCCCGCTTGTGTCGTGGCTGTGGGCCGGTGGGCTGGTCATCGCGCTCGGCGTCGCACTCGCCGTCTTCCCCGAGACACGGCGCCGGATCGCGCCGGCCGCGGCCCCCCCGGAGGCCCGCGAGTTCCCTATGCAGCCTGAGGGGTCCGCAGGGGCATCGTGATCGAGGCCGCCTTCTTTCTGGTGGCGGTCCTCGCCGCCGTGTATCTGCTCGCGCCGACGTTCCGGCGGACCGCCGTTCCCGCCGTTGATCCACGCACCGCGCTCGAAGCGGCGCGGGCCGCCGCGCTGCAGTCCCTGCACTATCTCGATCTCGACTGGCACACCGGAAAACTCTCCGAGGACGACTACCGGGCGCAGCGGGCCGCGCTGGAGGCCGAGACCGCAGCCGTCGTGCGTGAGTTGGCCGCGCTGGGGCCGCGCGCATGAAACGCCGCCCGCGGCTTGCCAGTAGTGTGAGCGTGCGCCTGGTCCTGCGGCTTGGCGCCCTGTTTCTGGTTTCGGGCGTGATGGCCGGGAGTTCGATGGCTATCGCTGCGGATGCGTCGATCACCGGTCTGGTGCGCAATGGGACCACCGGGCAGACCGTCGCCGGCGAGATGATCACGCTGGTGTTCATCGGCCCGCAGGGATCGGAGGGCGCCGGTCAGACCCGCAGCGGCGCCGACGGGCGCTTCGCGTTTGGCGGGCTGTCGGACGGCCGGTATCTGCTGCAGGCCACCCATCAGGGCGCCTCCTACGCCGCGCACGCCGTGGTCAGCGGGGCGCCGGTGGACGTCACGCTCCAGGTCTTCGACGTGTCGGATCGCGTCCCGCTGCGCGTGGCGCTCCTCGGCCTGGCCGTTGATGTGCAGCCCGGCTATGTGCGCATCTCCGAGGTGGTACACCTGCAGAACCCGACGTCACAGACCTTCCTCGGGCTGGTGAGCTTCCCGCTGCCGGCGGGCGCCCGGTACATCACGTTCAGCGACGGGCTGCACGAGCCGCAGGTGCAGGGCGCGCAAATCCTCGACCGGCTCATCATCAGGCCCGGCGCCCACCAGGTGGCGTACGGTTACAGCGTGGCCGGGTCGGGTGAGGTCTCGCTGGACCGCCGGCTGACCCTGCCGGTCGAGCGCATCGAGTTGTTCACGGCCGCGCCCGCCGAGGCGCGGTCCCCGCGCCTCCAGCCGCTGCCCTCCGTCACAAACGAGGGCCAGACCTATACGCGCGCGTCGGGACGCGCCGTGCCTCCAGGCGACCTGCCGATGAGCGTGGTGGGCGTGCCGGCGGTGCGGATGTGGCTGGCGCCAGCCGCGGCGGGGACGCTCGCGGGCCTGCTGATCGTCGGCCTAATGTGGGCCATCGCCCGGGAAGCGCGCGCGGGCACGGGAGGAGTTGCTCCAGGAGCGCAGAACCGTTAGAGCCGTTGACATTTGGCGCATTGCTTTGAGGATGTTCTGCTTGCCGCGACCCGTTTTCCGCACACTCCTGGTCCTTGCGACACTCGCTACCCTGACCGCTGGCTGCCAGCCTGCCGCGCGGGTGCGGGGTCGGGCCGCGACGGTCGGAGCCGGCCTGGCCCAGGCACCGGCGCCGGAAGCCCTGCTGCCGGTGAATCCCCGGCCGTCGGCGGAGCGCGGGCGGGTGCAATTTGAGAAGGTGTGCTGGCCGTGCCACGGGGTCGAGGGGCGCGGCGACGGTCCCGCGGCCTCAGGCCTCACGGCACCGCACAAGGATCCCATGACGGACTTCTTCGGGATGTTCGCGATGAAGTTGGGCGGCGAGCGGCTGCCGTCGCGGCCGGCGAACTACCACAACCAGATCCAGATGCACCTCAACACGCCGTTCTCGATGTTCGAGACCATTCGGCTCGGCCGTCCCCACACGGCGATGCCCTCGTTTGGGCCCAAGCCCGCCTACGGCGCAAACCGGGGATTTCCGGAACTCAAGGACAACCAGATCTGGGACGTGCTCTTCTATGAATGGACATTCGCCACTTCTCCCGACACCGTTGCGCAGGGCAGGCAGATTTACGAGGAGCATCCCGTGGAGATCGGCGGGAGTTCGGTGACCTGCGCCGCTTGTCACGGGCCGACAGGCGACGGGACCGGTGGCGCGCGCAGCGAGGAGATGGCCTCCCAGATCTGGGGATGGTCGAAGAAGGCGACGCCCGGGATCTTCACCGACGTGAACCTGATGGCGCAGCGCAAGCCGTCCGAACTCTTCCAGCGGATTCTTGATGGGCGCGGGCTGATGCCGGCCTATCGCGGCAAGCTGACCGAACCGGAGATCTGGGCTCTGGTAGACTACCTGTGGACGCTGATGTACGATTATCGGCCAGCCCGCGGACAATAGGCGGGCGGGGACGGGGTGGGCGTTGATGGCGCAAGATCCCGGCATTGACCGACGGCGGTTCCTGAAGATGGCCGCAAGCCTGCCATTGATCGGCGGGCTGATCGCTTTTGGCTCGCCGCTCCTGCGCTTTCTCAAGCCCAACGTCGAGCCGTTCGCGCTGATTACGCCAACGGCGAACGACGCGGCGGTGGGCGAACCGATCATGGCCGCGTCGCTGTCCGAAATTGCCAAGCCCTGGGACTTCAAGTACTTCGTCTTCACCCAGCGATATCCTCAGTACACGCCCGACGGCTACAAGACCCAGGCGGTGCCGGGGGTCGTGATCCGCCTGCCGCGCAAGATCACGCTGCCGTGGGACTGGGTCAAGGCGACCGGAGAGAAGCCGCAGTTTGTGGAGAGCGACATCATCGCCTTCTCGCGGATCTGCCCGCACCTGGGCTGCATCTACAACTTCGTGCCAGAGTGGCGTCTGGTCACGGCCGGCTACGGCGGCTACGCGCCGCCGCCGGAACGCCAGCACGCGCTGATGGCGTGCCCGTGCCACCTAAGCATCTACGATCCCGCCGATCCGACGCAGCCGGGACGGGTGGTGTCGGGACCGGCGCCGCGGCCACCGAGGACATTCTTCTACCAGATGGACAAGGAGCAGATCCTGGTCAAACGGGTGGAGCCCGGCGGGATCGCATGAAAGACCACCCCGGATGATGTGGTGGATGATGTGGTGAGCTGATGTCAGTCGTAGCCAACCTTCAAGAGTGGTACCGTGACCGGCGGGCGAAGCTCGATCTGTTTGACGAGACGCTCGTCGGCCAGCAGGCGAATCCACTGTTCCTGCTCGGCCCGATGTTGTACTACTTCTGGATCGTCACCGTGGTGACCGGCGTCATCCTGATGTTCTGGTACGAGCCGACGCCCACCGGCGCCTACAACTCGATCCTGTACATCCAGCACGAGGCCCCACTCGGCTGGTTGATGCGGGGCATGCACAAGTATGCCGCCGACGGTCTGATCGTCACCATTATCCTCCGCATCTACCGGATGTACTTCCTGGGCGAGTACAAGAAACCCGGAGAACTCTCCTGGATCTGGGCGTTCGCGGGCCTGGTCCTGGCCATGATCTCGGGGATCACGGGCTACCTGCTGATCTGGAACCAGCGGGCGTTCTGGGCGGCGAAGACCGTGCT
>JBGPLF010000176.1:0-8576 GCA_041486265.1 bacterium | reverse complement strand
GCCGTCGGTTGCGATCGGCGGCGGATCGCTCGGCGCGCTCACGGTGTGGGCGACCGGAGGTGAAGATGCCCGCCTCTCGCTGCGCTACGACGCCGCCGCCGGCGCGCGCCCGAACAGTGATTTGCGCAGCGGCTACCTCTCGCTGCGGCTCGGCGGCGCGTCCGCCGGTCGCACGTGGGACCTCAGCGTGATCGGGACCGCCGCGGCGCGCGGTGCGCCGGGCTCCACGTTCTTCCCCTCGCTGGCGGCGCGCCAGGACGACAGCCGGCTGGTCGCGGTGCTGACCCTGGCGAACGATCACGGCGCCGCCTCCGACCGGCTGCGGATGTCGATGCATCTTGATGGCCTGACCTTCCGCGATCCCGCCTTTGGAACCAACGACCGCCACGACGGCACTGCGTGGAGCGCCGAGTGGCAGCGGGTCATCCGGCGATCCGAGACCCACGTCGTCACCATCGGCATGGACGGGTCCCTGCAGCAGTTGACCAGCACCAGCGTCGGTGATCATTCGGCGTCCATCGGCGCGTTCTATCTGCAAGATGATCGCTCGCTGTCCCCCCGCCTGCTGCTCTCGTCCGGTCTCCGCGTGGACGCACAGTCCACCTACGGGGTCGAGGTCAACCCGCGGGTCGGGTTGGTGTACTTCGTCCGCCCCGACGTGCGCCTGCGCCTGGCTGCCGGGCGGACGTTCCGCGCTCCGGCGCTGGCCGATCTCTACTTTCCCTTCGATGGATTCGTCAGGGGGAATCCCCTGCTGCGCCCGGAGTACGCCTGGTCGGTCGACGGCGGCCTCGAGGCGCGGATAGGTCGTCGCCTCACGGCCCGGGTCACGCTGTTCTGGAGCGACGTGCGCGACCTGATCCTCTATGTGCCCGACGCGTTCTTCGTCTTCTCGCCGCAGAACATCGGCGCCGCCTCGATCCGGGGTGCATCGCTTGAAGTGGAAGACACGCTGAATGCCCGTTGGTCCGTGCGGGCGTCGACCACCTGGATGGCGGCGACAGACAGTGCCACAGGTCTGGATCTGCCGAACCGTCCGCAGCAGACCGCGGCGCTCGCGCTAACCCACACTCTCCCGCACGGCGGTGCACTCACCGCCTCCGCCGTGCTGGTGGGGCAGCGGTTCGCCGACGCCGCCAACAGTGTGCTGCTCCCCGCCTATCTCAGCGCCGGTCTCACGCTGCGCGCGCCGGTCGCTCCCGGCATCACCGCCAGCGCGACGATTCAGAATCTCTTTGACGCTCGATACGAACCGGTGCAGGGCTACCCTGCGCCTGGTCGAACGATCTTTGTCGAGTTCGTCCTCCAGCGCTGAGGTCGCACCTGCGATGTCCGCGTCATCCGCATCGATGAGGGCCTCACGCAAGCGCCTGCGGTACGCCGCCCTGGCCGCCGGGCTTCTCCTCATCGCCGCCGCCGCACTGTACATTGGACATGAGCGTCCGCTCCTCGACACGACCACGACGCCGCGTCGTGAGGCACGCGTACGAACGGCGCCGGCGCCGTCAGCCGAGCTTGAATCGGGACTGATCTGGGATCAGGATCCCAGACCGGCCGATCGTCCAACACCACGCCCAACGCTACATCCAACGCACCGGGCTCAGAGCCCGCCCCCACACCGGGCGGCCCCTGTGCCCGCGCCTCGCCCGGCGGCGCCGGACCGCGCCCCTGCACCGCCGTCGGCCGGCTCGCGTGACGCCGCATCCCGCGGACCATCGTCCGGTCCGCCAAGAGGCGCGGGGCCATCTTCATCGCAGGCGGCAGACGCCACCGCGGTTCCGCCCGCGGTGCCGCCGGAGGGCGTTCCACCGGCCCCGCCCGCGCCGTCGGTTCCGTCGGCTGCGCCCCAGGCCGCGCCGTCCCCTTCCACACCGTCTGCGCGCCAGAGTCCCTCCGTGATCACGCCGCCGGTGCCGATCGCCCTCGCCCCGCCGCCGCATCCCCCGGCATGGCACATGGTCGTGGACGGACCCGGCCTGGTGGCAGAGGCGCGCCCCGAGCAGATCTCCGCCCGGGTCCGCCTCCGGCTGCTGGTGCGCGAAGACGGCCGCGTGGGACAGGTGGACATCGTCATCTCTTCCGGCCGTCCCGAACTCGACGCCGCCGCGGGATCGGCGGCTCGCGCCTGGAGGTTTGCACCGGCGCGCCGCGACGGCCATCCCATTGCCAGCACGGTCCTGATCTGGGTGTCGTTCGTGGTGGGGCCGTGAATGCCGATCCGCACCGCGTCGTGCTGGCGATTGACCCGGGCCGCGGGAAAGTCGGCGCCGCGGTGTGCGCGCCGGGCGCCGTGCTCGCCCGGATCGTCGTATCTCCCGACGCGCTGGCCGGGCTGGTGAAGGATTGGCAGGCGCGCTACGGTGTGACGGAGATCATCATGGGAAACCGCACCGGCTCCGACGAGGCGGTTGCCGCGCTCGCCGGGGTCATCGGGGTACCCCTTCGACGCGTCGAGGAAGCGGGGACCACCTTGCGCGCGCGTGCGCGCTATTTTGTCGAGCACCCGCCGCGCGGGTTGCGCCGCCTGTTGCCCCGGAGCCTGCAGACGCCGCCGGAAGCCTACGATGACTACGCCGCAGTGCTGCTGGCAGAGGCGGCACTAACGGAGAACGCCGCTGCAGACCGGGCTGAATGAGGGACTGCCCCGGGCGGGAAGAGGGTAAATAGGGGAGGGGGCCCCAGAGGCCGGGCAGGGAGGAGTTGGGCCCCCGGCGTCGAAACCTCACGGTAACTGACAGGATATTGCTGTTCCCGGCCGGGCGAGGTTGTCTGGCGGGGGCGGCTCGTGGTATGTTTACCGGATGTTTACCGCCGCCGAGGCCGCAAAGGTCGCGCGGAGCACCACCCGGAGAGGAGGGTCGCATGCCGGGGTGGAGCGACGAGGTGACGGGACGAAGGGCTGAACGGGACGTGCGCCGGAGGAAGAGGAAACACGCACACTCGCTCCCCACGGGTACGACCCGCGACGCCCACCACACAAACGAAAGGGGACGAGACCAACAATGAAATACCTTGCTGTTGTTCTTGCAGCAATCGTGTCGTTCACGTTGGTCGCTCCGGCCTTCGCGCAGCCATTCGCGGACGTGCCCACGGATCATTGGGCATACGATGCGATTGCTGAGCTAGCGGCGAAGGGTCTCATCGAGGGCTACCCCGATGGGGCGTTCAGGGGCGATCGCGCGGCGACGCGCTACGAGATGGCCATGGTTGTCGCGCGCTTGCTGGCGCGCATCGAGGCCATCAAGATCCCACCGCTGCCCGGCGACCTGGCCCGCACGGCGCAGGTGACCGCCGCGAGCGCGGCTGATCGGGCTGCGATTTCGGCAGTGGATCAGCGCCTTACCTCCAAGCTGGCAACCATCCAGCGCCTGGTGGCGGAGTTCCGGGCTGAGCTGGCGGCCCTCGGCGTGCGGGTTACCGCAGTCGAGGAAGAGCTGGCGGCCATCCGCGCGCGCCTGGACAACACCAAGATCACCGGCAACCTGCGCACGCGGTACAACGTGTGCCCGGCGGACTTCCCTGCGGACTGCCCCGTCGGGACTAATGGCGGTGGGGCTCCCGACGCTCGGATCCGGGGTCGCCTCGTCTTCACCGGGCAAGCCGGTCCCAACGTCGTGGCGGTGTTCCGTCTGTGGTTGGCCAACAACCTCTACGACAACCACTATGACACCCGCTTCGGCGCCAACGGTTACTCCGCCGTCAGCTACGACTGGTTGTACCTCGACATCAAGAACACCTACGGCGCGCAGCTCTGGCGTCTCGGGCGGCAGTACTACACGCTGGGCCTGACCGGTATCGTCGGCGGCCTGCTCTACGACCCACCGGATGCCCTGGGCGCGATGACGCCGTTCACCCAGCCCAGGCCCTTTAGGGCGGGCCTGAGCGACGGCCTCCTGGGCAGGTTTGCGTGGGGACCGATCAACCTCGACCTGGCCATCTTCCGCCGGGCGGAGTGTATGGCCGGCTTTCCGACGGGCGGCGGCGGCAGTGTAGCCTGTGTCGGGCAGACGGCGGTCGGCGGCGGCCTCGGCGGCGCCGCGATGCGCGACTACCGCATCGCCCGCGCCACGACCAGTGCGATCCTGCCTGGCTGGACGCTGGGCGCTTCCTACTACCAGGAGTGGGTGAACGCGACCGCTCCCGTCGCCACCTCCGGCGGCACCGGCTGGGGCGCGGACCTGTCCGGCAACCTGATTCCCGGGATATCGCTCTTCGTCGACTGGGCCACCTGGAACAGCGTTCCGTGTGTAGGCTGCGGGAGCGCAGGCAGCCAGTCTGCCTGGCGCGTGGGCGGCAACGTCGACTTTACGAAGTTCGGCGTCACGACCTTCATGCCCAACGTCGACTTCGCCTACGAGAACTACGGCGGGGCCGCGAACCCCGCTGGTGTCACTGGGGGCCCGCTCTGGGTTGCTCCGACAGAGACCTACGCGACAACCGACGTCGGCCAGTACCATACCTGGGACATGCGAGGCTTCCTGGTCCAGCTGAACCTTACGTTCGGCCCGAAGACCACCGGCTTCGCCATGTACGAGGGTGGCAACAGAATCTCGACTGGGCAGTCCTACAACGAGTGGTGGCTCCAGGTGAAGCAGGCGGTCGCCACCAACACGACCGTGTCGCTGAACTACTTCCGGACGGCCTGTGGCGTCTCGGGTGGCGTGCCCTGCCCCGGGTTCGGCGGTACGGGTGGCACGATCGACAGCTTCTATCGGGCTGAGCTGCTCTACTCCTGGTAACAGGTCGGCAGCTCCTTCTCTCGCTCCCCGGGGAGGGAAACCTCTCCGGGGAGTTCCACTTTCGGGAGGTTGCACGCCCGTGCGCGTGGTGTAGAATGGGTACCGGCACGATGCGGGTTGGAGGGTGATTGGCGATGATCAAGGTACTGGCGGTCGTGGCGCTCCTCGCCGTGGCGCAGGTCTTTCCCTCGTGCGGCGGGCATCAGTCGACCTCGGATGACCAGTCGGGGCCGAGCGTTAGCAAGCCGCCCCAGGTGATCGGCTGGATCGACGAGAAGCGCCATCGCGCCTGGGAGTTTGACCCGTACATTATTGTCATCAACTCGCACGAGTACGGCGTCCCCCAGACGTTCTGGATGAGCGTGGGCGTCGGAGACCTGGTCAAGTACGACGGGGACATCTGGAAGATCGTCGAGAAGAAACGCTGAGTGCCTCTTCCCCCTTTAAGTCCGGTCCTGTGAGGCCGGGAAGGAGGCCATAATGAGCGACGCGGACGCGGACGCGGCGACCGGCCCGGTTCAAACGCGGTCACCGCGATTCGTTTTGCGTCCTTCGCTCGACGTCACCCTTGCGGGCATCACGTTCCCGACCCCGGTCCTGGCCGCGCCCGGACCGTTAGAGTTTGGCCGCCAGGTCCAGGCAGCCGTGGATTTGAGGGGGTTCGGCGGCATCATCACCAAGTCGGTCACGCTCGAACCCCGAGAAGGCAACCCGGCCCCGCACACGGTGCCCGGTACCGCCGGCTGGCTGAACTCGGTCGGCCTGCGCAATCCCGGTGTCGCTGGTTTCATCACGCGGGACCTGCCGTTCCTGCGGACGGTCGGGCGCCCCCTGATCGTCAGCATCGCCGGAGGACGGATCGCCGACTACGCGGACGTGGCCGAACTCCTCAGCGATGAACCGGGAATCGCTGCCCTCGATCTGAACATCTCCTGCCCCAACACCGACGATGGGCTCGAGTTCGCGACCGATCCCGTGCGCACCGGAGCGCTCGTCGCGGCCGTGCGGGCGCGCACGCGCCTGCCGCTCTTCGTCAAACTCTCGCCGAACGTGACCGACATCACCGTGATTGCGCGGGCGGCGGCCGACGCCGGCGCCGACGGGTTGTCGCTGATCAATACGCTGGCCGCGCTGTCGATCGACATCCGTACCCGGCGGGGACGGTTGGGGACCGGGATCGGCGGGCTGTCGGGGCCGGCGATCAAGCCTGTCGCGCTACGCAAAGTGTGGGAAGTGGCGCAGCAGGTGCGACTACCGATCATTGGCATGGGCGGGATTGTCACGGTGGAAGACGCGGTGGAGTTCCTGCTCTGCGGCGCGCATGCGGTGGCGATCGCGGCGGCCGTCATCGACAATCCCCAGGCCGCGCAGCAGGTCACCGAGGGGCTGCGGGCGTATCTGGCTGCGGAAAGCATCGCGCGCGTGTCCGATCTCACCGGCGCGCTGGAAGGGCTGACGAAGGATCCCAATTAAGGAGCGTGGACTCATGGCGAAGAAGGGTCGTAAGCCTGTCAAGCAGCAGCGCCCGCCCACAAACTCGACCGCCAAGGAGACCAGCGCCCCTCCTGATCGCAAAGGCTGGAAGGCGGAGATGGCCTTCGTCAGGGCACTGGCCGCGCAGCCGACGCGATCGGGAAAGAACAGGTGGTCGTGAGGCGCTCTGATTGCCCCACACCCCCGCGCTGATCGTCGCCCTCGACCTCCCGACGCTCTCGGCAGCGGCGGAGATGATGCACCGCGTGCGGCCGGTCACCCCCTGGTTCAAGATCGGCTCAATGCTGTTTACCGCTGCAGGTCCTGAAGCCGTGCGGATGGTTCAGGCTGCGGGTGGAAAGGTATTCTTGGACTTGAAGTTTCACGACATCCCGCAGACCGTGGCGGGCGGCGTCGCCGCCGCGGCAGGTCTTGGCGTGTCGCTCGTGACGATTCACTGCGCCGCGGGGACGGCGGCGATGGAGGCGGCCGCCGATGCGGTGCGGCGCTCCGGGGCGCCCACACGCGTGCTGGGAGTTACCAGGCTCACCAGCGATGCGGGACGAGTGGGTGCCAGCGTCCTGCGCGCGGCGCAGGCGGCCCGCGCGGCAGGATTGCAGGGCGTAGTTGCTTCGGCGCGCGAGTGCGCCCGCATCAAGGCGGCGTGCGGCGCGGACTTTTGCGTGCTCACTCCCGGCATTCGTCCAGCCGGCGCGCCCGCGCACGACCAGGCGCGGGTGGCGACCCCACGCGCCGCCGTGCGCGCGGGGGCCGACTATCTGGTGGTGGGGCGTCCAATCATCGCGGCCCCCGATCCCCTGGCCGCGGCAGAAGCGGTGATGAGGGAGATCGCGGCCGCGGTTTCAACGATGCCATCATGATGGGCGAAGACTGGCTCGCGCGCTTCCGGAAGTACGGAGCGGTTCAGGAAGGTCATTTCCAACTCACGTCAGGGCTCCACTCGTCGACGTACATCCAATCAGCCAGGATTCTCCAATACCCCGAGGAAGCTGGCGCGCTTGGGATCGCGGTGGCGGACCTGGTGCGGGAGACCCGGCCGCAGGTCGTCGTGGGACCGGCGCTCGGCGGCATCATCGTGGCCCATGAGGTCGGACGCGCGCTCGGCGTCCGGGCGATTTTTGCCGAACGGACTGAAGGCCGTCTGACGCTCCGCCGTGGATTTGCGATCGAACCCGGTGAGCGCGTGTTGGTCGTGGAAGACGTGGTGACCACGGCCGGAACGGTGGCCGAGGTCGCGTCGCTCGTGCGAGAAGCCAGCGGTGTCGTCGCGGGCGCCGCCGCCTTGATCGACCGCTCAGGAGGCCGGAGCGCGCTGGCGACCCCGCTGCGGGCGCTGGTGACCCTCGATCTTCCCACCTACCTGCCGCAGGACTGTCCGCTGTGCCAGGCCAGGGTGCCCATCACCAAACCCGGTAGCCGGCCGTCACCGGGGCTTGCGTCGAAAGCCGAACAATAAGCATTACGCGTCCGTAAATCTTCGGATTGACGCCCCCCCGGTTTCACGCCTATAATGGCGCTAACCCCGCAGAGGTGATGGACCCGCTTGGGCCTGGTGGATGACGTCGAAGAAGTCCTCATCCCGGAGGAGGTTCTACAGGATCGAATCCGGGAGCTTGGCCGGCAGATCTCTGTTGAGTACAAAAACAAAGAACCGCTGCTGGTGGGCATCCTGACGGGTGCCTTTGTCTTTATGGCCGATCTGATGCGGGGCATCTCGATCCCCTGCCAGGTCGACTTCATGGCGACGGCGTCGTACGGCAGCACCACCGAGAGCAGCGGCATCGTCCGCATCCTCAAAGACCTCGACCAGACCATCGAAGGCCGGCACGTCATCGTCGTGGACGACATCATCGACACCGGCCTGACGATGGACTACCTCCTCGAGACTCTCAAAGCGCGCTATCCGGCATCGCTGCGCGTGTGCGCGCTCCTGGACAAGGTGCCGCGGCGCCGGCGCGAGGTGCCGATTGATTTCCGTGGGTTTGAGATTCCTGACAAGTTCGTGATCGGCTACGGGCTGGACTATGCGGGGCGGTATCGCAATCTGCCGTTTATTGGCGTGCTCAAGCCGGAACTGTACGGGGACGTCACTACGGGGAGGTGATCGCCGATGGCCATGCAGGCGCCGGCGCGAGGCGTCGGCGCGATTCAGGACCCGGACAGAGGAGACGAACTGCTGGGTCGTGGGCGACGGGTTCGACGCACCTACAGCCTGGATGAGATCGCCCTCGTCCCAGCCGCATCGACCCTGGATCCCGAGGACGCCGACTGCTCCTGGCAGGTCGGCGGTCACACCTTCCGGCTCCCCGTTCTCGCGTCCGCAATGGACAGCGTGGTGGACGT
>JBGPLF010000175.1:0-8673 GCA_041486265.1 bacterium | reverse complement strand
GGAGGAGCTCATCCAGTTCGTCCGCGGTCGGCTGGCCCACTTCAAGGCGCCGAAGTCCGTAGAGTTCATGGAGAGCCTGCCCAAGGGCGGCACCGGCAAGATCCTGAAGGCCGACCTCAGGGAGAAGTACTGGGCCGGTCAGGCGAAGCGCGTCCACTAGCCCCGGCTCCTGCGTCACACTCGGGGGCTCCGCCGAGACTGTACGGGTGCGGAGGTGTTCATCCATGGCGCCAGCGGATCACTATGATGCGATCATCATCGGGGCCGGCCAGGCGGGCGTCCCGCTCGCGAAGGCGCTGGCGACGGCCGGGTGGCGGACCGCGCTGATCGAGCGCGAGCACGTCGGCGGCACCTGCATCAACGAAGGCTGCACGCCCACCAAGACGATGGTCGCCAGCGCGCGGATCGCCTACCTCGCCCGGCGCGCCGCCGAGTACGGCGTGCACGCCGGTCCGGTGACGGTGGACATGGCCGCGATCCGGCAGCGCAAACGCGACATCGTCAGCAGGTGGCGCGACGGCGGCGCGCAGCGACTCAGAAAGACAGATGGCCTTGAGTTGATCATGGGCGAGGCCCGCTTCGTGGGCCCCAACAGCGTCGAGGTGCAGACGATCGACGTGGGTCTCCTCAACCTGTCGGCCGCCAAGATCTTCATCAATAGCGGGTGCCGGCCGGCCACCCCGCCGGTTGAAGGACTGGACCGCGTGCCGGCGCTGGACTCCACGTCGATCATGGAACTAGATGTTGTGCCGGAGCACCTGCTGGTCCTCGGCGGGGGATACATCGGCCTGGAGTTCGGACAGATGTTTCGGCGGTTCGGCAGCCACGTCACGGTCATCCAGCGCCAGCCGCAGTTGCTTCCCCAAGAAGACACTGATGTCGCCGAGGAAATCGCGAAGATTCTGCGAGAGGACGGAATCGAGATCTTGCTCGAGGCGGATGCCGTGCGCGCGGCGCAGGACGCCGACGGTCACCTCCGCCTCACCGTGCGGACACCCGCCGGCGAGCACGTGCTGGTGGGCTCTCACCTGCTGGTCGCCGCCGGTCGGGTGCCCAATACGGATCGCCTCAACCTGGCCGTCACCGGGGTCGAGACCGACAGGCGCGGCTACATCAAAGTCAACGAGAGCCTGGAAACCAACGCGCCGGGCATTTACGCCCTCGGCGACGTCAAGGGCGGCCCGGCCTTCACCCACATCTCGTACGACGACTTCCGGATCATCCGGTCGAATCTGCTCAAAGGCGGAAAAGCCGGACACTGCGTGACAACCGGCCGCTCCGTCCCCTATGCCGTTTTCATTGACCCGGAACTGGGACGCGTGGGGCTGACCGAACGCGAGGCGCGGACACAGGGCCGCCGCATCCGGGTGGCCAAGATGCCGATGGGCCACGTGGCCCGGGCCATCGAGGCAAACGAGACGCGGGGCTTTATGAAAGCAGTCGTCGACGCCGAGACCGATCAGATCCTCGGCTGCGCGATCCTGGGCATCGAGGGCGGCGAGCTCATGAGCATCCTGCAGACGGCAATGATGGGCAGGATCCCGTTCACGACGATTCGCGACGACATCTTCGCCCACCCAACGCTCGCCGAAGCCCTGAACAATCTGTTCCTGGCCTGGGAACCGGACCCAATGGACACCATGCTCTCCCAGACGGCCTACTCGGCGACGGTGATGGGGGCGGGCAGAGCCACGCAGTAGTACAGACTCCGTCAGGCCAGAAGCTGCCGGGGCATCCCCGCTTAGCGGTTCACAGACGGCATCATGTTCTCAGGATAGCGCGATCCCGCGGCCGCGCCGGGCGGCATGATCGCGTCGAGGGCCCCCAGGTCGGCGGGTGCGAGCGCGAGGTCGAGGGCGCCGAGGTTTTCCTCGAGGTGGCGCTGCCGTTTGGCGCCCGGGATCGGGACGATGTCCGTTCCCTGCGCCAGGACCCAGGCCAGTCCGAGTTGGGGGAGTGTACAGCCCTTCGCCTGTGCGATCTCGCGCAGGCGCTCCACGAGCGCCATGTTGCGGTCGAAGTTTTCTGGGCTGAACCTGGGATGGACCCGCCGGCGGTCGTCCGCGGCCAGGGCGTCCGCGGAGCGAACCGTCCCGGTCAGGAACCCCCGGCCGAGCGGGCTGTACGCGACAAATCCGATGCGCAGTTCCCGGCAGGTCGCGAGCACCTCTTGCTCGCAGTCCCGCGTCCACAGCGAGTACTCGGTCTGCAGCGCAGTGATGGGATGCACCGCGTGCGCGCGCCGGATGGTCGCCGGACCCGCCTCCGACAGACCCAGGTACCGCACCTTTCCCACCCGGATCAGATCGGCCATGGCGCCGACCGTTTCTTCAATTGGGACGCTGGGATCCACCCTGTGCTGGTAGTAGAGGTCGATGATGTCCAGGCTCAGCCGCCGCAGGCTGGCGTCGCAGGCCTGCTGCACATACTCGGGCCGCCCGTTGATGTATCGCTTCCCATCCTTATCGCGGGCGCTACCGAACTTCGTGGCCACGATCATCTCGTTCCGAAAGCCGCGGACGGCCGTCCCAACGAGCTGCTCATTGTGACCGTCCCCGTATACGTCGGCGGTGTCCAGGAACGTGACGCCGAGTTCGCGCGCCCGCTGGATGGTGGCAATCGACTCGCCTTCATCTGCCGGGCCGTACGTGGAAGACATGCTCATGCATCCCAACCCGATGCCGGACACGACGAGGCCGCTCGAACCCAATGTCCTCTGCTTCATCTTGATGCTCCTTGTGTGATTTCTCTGTGCGGTCAGATCTCAGGCGGCATCCGGCCGACCATTCGCATCCGCAGAAAGAGCTGGGCCCTGTGGTGCACCGCGTGCTCGCGCGCGTACCAGAGCGTGTGGTGCAGCGTCTGCGGGCCCCAGGGCGTCTCGTGGGGGCGCGTGAGGTCGCCGATCTCTAGCCCTTCGATGAAAACCCGCGTGGCGTCGTGCACCGCGTCCATCGCCTCGAGCAGCGACACAACTGAAGGGAACCGGTCACCGATCGTCAGCGCCAGATCGGTCACCTGACATTTCCAGAACGATCCTTCAATCCGGCCCCAGTCTTGATTCACTTCACCCTTCAGCATCTGGCGGATGAGGAAGTCCTCCCAGATGAAGAGATGCAGGACCAGGTCGTGGATGCTCGGGAAACCATCGGCAGGCCGGAAGGGCAGATCGGCGGCGGTCAGGCTCGCGACCGCGTCGTGCACCGTGGACCGGACCGCCTTCCAGAACGGCACGATGTCCTTGATCTCCACTTCGCCCAGGCGCCAGTGCGCCGCGGGGGTCCCGCCCATCACCGCCGCCCGCGGAAACGTCGACGGCGGCTGATAGCCGAGCATCCGAAGGCGTGTGTAGACCTGTCCCCGGTGGTGCTGATCGTGCTCAACCAGGTGCCACAGCATCCAGCGGAGGGAGTTTTCCTCTCCCCATGTTGACCGGCGCCGCTCGCACAGCGCCCAGGCATCCAGTTCCTTCAGGAATTGCACGACCGGCGCGTGCGCGACACGCAGCCCATCGAGGATCGACGCCACCGTGGGAAAGCGTTGCCTGCGGTAGGCTGCCTTTTCTTCGCCGGTCCGGCGGTCCCATTCTGCAGGCCGCCACTGGTCAAAAGGCACGCCGTGGATGCCGCCGTGCCACCAAGACTCCTCGGTGGTGATGATGTGGCGCAGCACTTCGCCGAGCGGATCGAATCCTGGGGCCGGCCGGAACTCCAACTCCTCCTCGCGCAGCGGTTGCACGAGTTCGGCTAACAGCGCGCGGTTGTCGTCCCAATAGGGAAACAGGTCAATCGCCTGCATGCACTGGCTGGTCTTCTGCGACAGAAAACCGCGGACCTTCACGAGTAGCGCTTCTCTCCCGCCCGAATCGCTACCGGCAGCCAGTTCTCAGGAGGCGCGAGCGGGCAATCCCACCGCGGGTTGTACGCACACGAGGGATTGTAGGCGTAATTGAAGTCAAGAATCACGCCGCCGGGCTCGCGACCCAAATCCGCGCCCTTGATCGTATCCAGCAGGTACCGGCCGCCCTCATACGTCTCGTCCGCGTTCGACCCGTCACGAAACGGAAGAAACACGCCGCCGCCGTAGCCACGGATCCAGAAGAGCGTGAAGCGGACCACCCGGCCCTCGATCGTGAACTGGACTTTGCCGGAGCGCTCCAGGTGGACGACCCCATCTTCCCGCAGGTGCATCTCGAGCGCCTCGGATTCCTCCACCGGCTCGATGGGCAGGACAAATCGCAGCGCGGGATCGTACGGATAGTAGTCCAGGCCCCGAAAGTGAACCTTCTGCTCAGGAGAGAGTGCGGATTGGGGATGGCTCTGGAAGAGATGGTCGCGAGCCTGCCGAAACGCACGGCAGCGCTCAGCAAGATCCGCCGGCGGGGCCGACGGCAAGCCCGACCCGCTCCCCCGCACACGCGCGTACATCTCGGCGACCCTGCGCCGGTAGTCGAGGAGATCCAAATGCGTGTTCATCGCCCTGCACCGCTCCCTAGCGCTGCCCGCCGGCCAGCCTGACCGCCTCAGGCCTCGCCCTCAGCCGCAGCATCGCCACGCTGCCCACCACAGGTCCTGCGGCCAACATGATGAACGCGCCCGACCAACCGGCGGCCGCCTGCACCAGCGGCAGCACCTGGATCGTCACGGAGGTCAACAGAAATCCCAGCGCCGTCTGGAGAGCCAGGGCGCTGCCGACGCGCTCTTGAGGCGCGAGCTCGCTGACCGAGGCCGAGAACTGCGCAGAATCCGCAACCACACTGATCCCCCAGATCGTCGCCACCGCGAAAACCAGCGCCGGGAGGTGCCCGAACAGCAGGCCGGACGCGATGGCGCATGCGCCGCTGATGATCATCGACGCTGATGTGACCATCGTTCGTCCCAGACGGTCGGCCAGCAGGCCGCCGACAACACACCCGACAGCACCGGCACCGATGGCGAGCGACGCCGCCAGGCTCGCCAGTTGTCCCACGATCGGACCGGGCAGCGCCGGATCCCACGCGCGGAGGCTGGCGAGCAGGAAAACCGGCAGCCAGGTCCACATCGCGTAGAGTTCCCACATGTGTCCGAAGTAGCCCAGGTTCGCCAGCCGCAGCGCCGGGTCGCGAAGGGATCGCAGCGCCCAACCGAAGTCCAGGCGGCCGGCCCGAGATGCGAAGGGCCCGGTACGGGCAAAAAGCACGATGATGACGGCCGAGGAGACGGCGCCGAGGCTTGTGCCCGTGATCACATCCTGCCAGGGAAGCGCGCCGGCGATCCCGACGCCGGCGAGCAGATGTGGCAGCGCAGACCCGAGCGTCAGTGCACCGACGAGCGTGCCGATCGCCAGGCCACGACCCGTCCTGAACCACTCTGTCATCAACTTCATGCCGGTCGGATAGACGCCCGCGAGACAGAAGCCGAGGCCGAACCGCAGCGCCACTGCGACGGCGAGATTCCCGTCGGCAGTGAGGAACAGCCGGTTGACAATCGCCGCCGCCAGGGCGCTCGCGATAAAGACCCGGCGTGTGGAGAGGACATCGGCCACGCCGGTCACCGCGGCGGCGAGCCCGCCCAGCACAAATCCCACCTGTACCGCGACGGTGAGGAAGGCGAGTTGCGCAGGGCCCAGATGCCAATCGCGCGCCAGTGACGGTGCCACAGCCGCCGCGCTGAACCAGGTGCTCATGGCGCCGACCTGCGCCGCCGCGATCGCGGCGAGCGCTTTCCACCGGCCAGGGGCGCCTCCGGCATTCATGTCCGCTCCGTCCTCGAGGTCCGGCCGCCACGCTGCACGATCCAGAGACCGCACAGCACCAGGAGACCACCCGCGACGGTCAGCGCCGTCAGGCGTTCGCCGAGGATGATCACGGAAAGGATGACGCCGCAGACCGGAATGAGATACGCAAAGGCGCCCGAGCGAATCACGCCGATCCGGCTGACGCCCTCAAAATACAAGACGAAGCCCACCGCGGTCCCAAAGGTGCCGAGATACAGCAGGCTGACAATGACGATCGGCGAGGCTGACACGAGTTTAGACCAGCCGGCTTCGGCGACGGCAAAGGGAATGAGCACCAGCGTGGCCGTGACCATAGCGTACAGCGTGGCCATGACTGGCGTGAAACGCTTAATCGCGGGCTTGCCGGCGAGCGGGTAAATCGCCCAGCAGACCGCGCCCACGAGAAAGAAGACATCACCGGGCAGGCGACCGGGGGCCTGCGCGCCGCCGGGGTTCACGATGAAGAACAGCCCAAGCAGCGCCGTGGCGAATCCGATGGCGCCCAGGCGGCCGATGCGTTCGTGAAGAATGGGCCAGGCGAGCACCGCGGTGAGAATCGGCCCGATCCCCGGCACGATGATCGCGCCGTCGGAGGCCGGCGCCAGCCGCAATCCATAGAGGAAGAACACGGTGCCTCCCACCGGCGCGCTCAATCCCATCAACAGAATTAGGGGCAGGTCGTGCCCAGTCAGGCGTTGCGCGGGCAGGTTCCTGATCTTCGTCCAACCCCACAACAGTACCGACGCGATGGCGAAACGGCTCGTGGCGATGAGCATCGGTGGGAGGGCACCGACCGCCAGCTTTCCGGAGACCCACGTGCCCCCGAACGCCAACGACGAGAGCGTGAGCAGAACATACGCCAGTCTGGAGTTCATGCCTGCAAGGGTTCGATGACACGTAAGGAACGCCCTTGCGAATGTCGAATGACGGTTCCGACGGGGGAGGATCCGATGGCCGGCAATGTAGATAAAGCGCTCGAGGCGGGCCGGGACGCGATCCAGCGGCACGCCTGGATAGAAGCGTGCGACCTCCTCAGCGCCGAGGATACCGCCAAAGGTCTGTCGCCGGACGATCTGGAGCTGTTGGCGCAGGCCGCCTGGTGGATCGGGCGTCTGGGGACGTGCATCGCCGCCAGGGAGCGGGCGTACACGGCGTTCGTCGAAGCGTCTGCCCGCCGCCCGGCCGCGCTCGTGGCGCTCGAACTCGTCAGGAACCATTTCGCCAACGGCGACTCGTCGGTCGGGAGTGCGTGGCTGCATCGGGCGGAGCGACTCCTACAGCAAGAACCCGAGTCTATAGAGCACGGCTACCTGGCAAGGATGCACGCGGTCGTTGCGTTCGAGGGCCAGAAGGACTTCGAGACGGCCATCCCCCACACAAAGCGTGCGCTCGATATCGCCACCCGGTTCCACGATCGGGACCTGATGGCGATCGCCCTCCACGATCAAGGGCGCATTCTCGTGGCGAAGGGTCAGGTCACCGAGGGGAACGCCCTGATCGACGAGGCGACGGTCGCAGCGGTGTCGGGAGAGCTCGGTGCGTTCGCGACGGCCATCGTGTACTGCAACACGATCACCTCGTGCAAGGACCTGGCCGACTATCGCAGAGCCGGTGAGTGGAGTGAAGCGGCCAAACGCTGGTGCGAGCGCCAGGCGATCAACGGCTTCCCGGGCATGTGCCGCGTGTACCGTGCAAGCGTCATGCGGGTCCGCGGAGAGTGGCCCGAGGCCGAGCAGGAAGCCTGGCGTGCATACGAGGAACTGCGCGACTTCAACGTCAGTTATGCGGCAGAATCGCTGTACGAACTGGGCGAGATTCGGCTCGGCGTCGGCGATCTCGCCGCGGCCGAGGACGCCTTCCGGCAAGCCCATGAGCTCGGACGCGAGCCCGAGCCGGGCCGCTCGATACTGCGGCTGGCCGAAGGCAAAGTGAAAACCGCTGCCGCCTCTATCAGGCGGGCGCTGGCCGACGACTCGCCGGACCGGCTCCACCGTGCCCACCTGCTGCCAGCCCAGGTGGAGATCGCTATCGCTGGAGGCGAACTCGAGGTTGCCAAGACCGCAGCCACGGAACTGGAAGAGATCGCGAAGGCTTACGGGGTTGCTGCCCTTCAGGCCAGGGCCGCCTCGGCGCGCGGCGCCGTGCAGCTCGCGGAGGGCGACGCCACGGCCGCAGTGCAATGCCTGCGCCGGGCCTGGCACCTCTGGCAAGAGGTCGACTGCCCGTATGAGACGGCGCGGACGAGACTGGGGCTGGCGGCCGCCTACCGTTTCGAGGGAGACGAAGAGGCTGCCGCACTGGAGCTCAAGGCCGCGAAGGCCACCTTCGAGCGTCTGGGGGCCGCCCTCGATGTCCGTCGGGCCACGGGACTGCTGGAGGCCGGTGCGGCAGCGGGTGCGCCTCGCGCGGCATCTGCGCCCGACAACACCGCCACACGCACGTTCATGTTCACCGACATCGTAAAGTCCACCAACCTGGTCGAAGCGCTCGGCGATACAGCCTGGGTGGATCTCATCCGATGGCACGACCAGACGCTGCGATCGCTCTTCGCACGGCACGGCGGCGAAGAGATCGATCACACCGGCGACGGCTTCTTCGCCGAAGCCAAGGATTCGCTCCCCAAGTCCGGATCGGACTGCACACGGCCGCCGCCACACGCGCTGACCGTGCATACAGGGGCAAAGGTGTACATGAGGCAGCGCGCATCACGGTGCTCGCCGAAGGGGAGCAAATTGTAGCGAGCCTCGAGACCGTTGCTTCCGCGTCCGGGCGGTTTGCGACGTCGGAGCCGCGGACTGTGAACCTGAAGGGCTTGAAGGAACCGATCCAGGTCGTCACAATCGAATGGAGGTGAATGAATGCCATCTCCCCAGCGGATCAACGAACTCATCCAGGTCTATGCTGACGGCCCCAGGCTTT
>JBGPLF010000174.1:0-8898 GCA_041486265.1 bacterium | reverse complement strand
GTGTCGGCCGGGGCAGCGACCGCACCGCCGCCTCGACGGCGTCGGCCAGCATGACGATGGCCGTCTCGCGCGTTTGCGGCCGCGGGCCCTCGTACCGAAATGCCGCCTCGTCGAAAGGCTCCCCGCGCTCGAGCGCCTGATGGAAGAAGTACGTCAGCAGCGCCGTCCCGTGGTGCTGGGGGATGAAGTCGGCGATCGTCTGTGGGAGCCGATACTCGCGGGCCAGTTCCAGGCCGTCGCGGACGTGCGCGCTCACGGTCAGCGCCGAGAGGCTCGGCGTCATACGATCATGCGGGTTCTCGATCCCGATCTGGTTCTCCATGAAGAAGGCCGGCCGGCGCAGCTTACCGACATCATGATAGTAAGTGCCCACGCGCACGAGCAGCGAGTCGGCACCGACGGCCTCGGCAGCCGCCTCGGCCAGATTGCTCACGATGATGCTGTGATGGTAAGTGCCCGGCGCTTCCAACTGCAGCCGCCGCAGCAGGGGATGCGCCGGATTGGCCAGTTCCAGCAGCTTGATCGGTGTAATCAGCCCGAACATCTGCTCCAGAAACGGCAGGACGCCGATCGTGATGATGGCCGCCAGGATGCCGTTGCCCAGCGAATAGGCGGCATTCTCGGCCAGTTGTGGAAGCGCGGTGAACCCGCCCAACAGTCCAGCCCCCACCGCGGCGCCGGCGTTCGCGACACCGACGAAGAGTCCGGCCAGCCCAAAATCCGACCGGCGGTGAATCTGGCGCGTTGCGAACACCCCGACCAGACCGCCCACCAATGCCACGACGACAGGCGCCAGCTCCTGGCCGGCGGTCAGGCCGACAAGCACGGCCAGCACCGCGGACGAGAACAACGCCACACGCGGCCGGAGCAGGATCCCGAGCAACATCGCGGCGGCCGCGGCGGGCATGAGGAAGTTGCTGAACCGCGGCGCGCCCAGAACCTGGCACAGCGCCACTGTGCCCACCACGATGAGGCTCCAAAGGACGAGGAGCCGGTCCTTCGCCCAGATCTCCGGCTGGTACTGCCAGAGGTAGGTCCCCGTCACCAGTAGCAGGAGGGTCACGATGACAACGACCCCCGCGACCGCCAACCAGGTGACTCCTGCCGGATAGACGCCGGCGGCGGCCAACGCCTGAAGGTGGGACGGGGTGACGACGTCACCCCTCCGGAGGATCGTCTGGCCCCGCTGGACCTGAACCCGGACCGGGTCCACGTTGATCACCGCCGCCTGCCGGCGCTGCGCGGTCCTGACGGGGTCCTCCTCCATCGTTGGGCGGATGACCGCCACAGCCACCTCGCTCGCCAGCGCCGTCAGCCCCGGGTCCAGGCGGAAGTCCCGGACCGCGCTGCGGGCGCGCTCCCGCGCCATGGGCAGTCCGTCCTCTCGCACGCCCTCGGACGAAGCCTGGGAGACTGCGGTCGCCGAGGCGCGCCGGGCGGCGGTCAGACCGGTCCGGGAAGCCCCGACCGCGGCCGCGGCCGCCGCATCCGAGAGCGGCAGGCCGACGGTCCGCTTGATGGCGGCCATCCGCTCCGCCGGCGACCCTGACGCGGACGCCCGCACCGCTTCAATGGTGTCGAACGCCTTCGCCGCGGCTTCCTGCGCCTGCGCGACGCGCGCGGGCGAGTGCCGCAGCACCGGTGCCACGGCCCGTACCGCCCCGGCCCGCACCGCCTCCGTTCGGATCTGGTCGACGAACTCCACGGTCTGGGGTGACTCGATATCGACCGGGCTGGGCTGCCCCACCTTCAGCGCACGTCGCAGCGGCAGGTAGTCGGTTCCGATGATCGCGGTCAGCAGCAGCAGGGTGGCCAATCCGATCAGGGCCCGGCGTGCCCACATCGGCGGTGCCGCGATCAGCCGGGCGGGTTGGGTGGCCGGAGCCGGTTTCACGATGGCGTTCCCCTGGGTGGCTGATCGACCCGCGCCTGATCGCCCCGCGCGGCCTCGAATTGCTCATACGCCCGCACGATCGTCTGGACCAACTCGTGCCGCACGACGTCGACCTGGGACAGCGTCACGAAGGCAATCCCCTCGACGGCCTGGAAGATCTCGCGGGCTTCAACCAGCCCGGACGTCCGGTCGCGCGGCAGGTCGATCTGAGTGATGTCGCCGTTGACCACGGCCTTCGATCCAAAGCCCATGCGGGTCAGGAACATCTTCATTTGCTCGCGGGTCGTGTTTTGGGCCTCGTCCAGAATGATGAACGCGTCGTTCAGCGTCCGGCCGCGCATGAACGCCAGCGGGACGACTTCGATGACGCCGCGCTCACTGAGGCGGCCGAACCGTTCAGGGCCGATCATCTCATAGAGGGCATCGTAGAGTGGCCGGAGGTATGGGTCAACTTTAGCGGCGATGTCTCCCGGCAGGAAGCCCAACTTCTCCCCGGCCTCGATGGCGGGCCGTGTCAGGATCAGCCGCTGGACGGTCCGGGCACGAAGCGCGACGGCCGCCATGGCCACCGCGAGATAGGTCTTCCCAGTGCCGGCCGGACCAATGGCGAACGTGAGATCGTGCTGCCGAATCGCCTCGACGTAGGTCTGCTGGCCAGGGGTGCGCGGCGCGATCGGCTTGCCGCTTGCGGTGACGAAGAGCACCTCGCCGGCGAGGGTGACATCTCCGGAGCTAGGCTGGCTAAGACGCCTTCGGAGCACGCGCCGGACGTCGGCTGGGGTCACCGTTTGACCGGTCCGCGCCAGGGTCAGCAGCTGATCGAACACCTGAACGGCGGTATCCACCCGCTCGGGCGCTCCCCGGACCACCAGGGCGTCCCCGCGGACGACCACCGTGGCCCCCAGCTCCTTCTCGATGACATCCAGAAGGGCATCCTGCTGCCCGAGGATCGCCACGGCGTCCGTGCCGGGGGGCAGGGGGATTTTGGCCTCAGTGACTTCAGTGTGGCTCAAGCGGCCTCCTGTCCTCATGCACCTTCGGCGGGGGAAAGGACCGCTCCTCCAGAGGATAGAGGGCTAGGCCTACAGGAGCTCCATGAGGCGGCGTACGAGGGCGAGGCGGGCGCCGACCTTCCTGGGGATGATGAGGATCGTGTTGTCACCTGCCACGGTGCCGACGATCTCAGACCAACCGGCCTCATCGATCGCCTCCGCCACCGCGCCGGCGCTGCCGGTCGTGGTCTTGACGACGATGAGCCCGCTCCCCTCGTCGATCTCCGTCACATAGTCAGTGAACGCCCGGCGCAGCCTGACCTGGACCTCGCCGGCCGGCGGCCGGGCCGCCTCGGGCACGGCGTACCGGTAGGCACCGTCCCCACTCGGGATCTTCACCAAGCCGAGCCGCTTAATATCGCGCGAGGCGGTCGCCTGGGTGATCTGGATCCCGACTGACCGGAGCGCGTCCAAGAGCTCGACCTGCGTCGTGATCGACCGCCGGGCGATAATGTCGAGTATGCGTCGGTCGCGGTCTCGCACGGATTCGCCCTTAGACCGGCACAGCCTCCAGCAGCCTCGCCTCGGCGGCCTGCTGGTCAACCCGCACCTGTTCGAGCCAGGCCCGCTGGATCACCGCTGTGGCGCGCGCCGCCTCCAGCGCCTGCGCGACCCTGCCCGGCGCGGTGCCCCCGGGCACGTCCCTGGCACCGACTGCACCTTCGGGCGTGACCGCCTGAAGGACATCGGCCTCAAAGCGCGGTGACACGTTCCGATAGGCCTCTAGCGGCAACTCCCACAAATCGCACCTCGCCGCCTCCGCGGCCAGGACCACCCGACCGGCCAGTCGGTGCGCCTCCCGGAAGGGCACGCCGCGCCGGACCAGGTAGTCCGCGACCTCGGTCGCCGTGAGGAAACCGCCGCGGAGGGCTGCAGCCATCCGCTCGCGCTGCACCACCATCCGGTCAGCCACCAGATGCAGGGCCGCTGTGGCCATTTCGGCGGCACGGAAAGCGGTGAGCGTCGGGGCCTTGTCCTCTTGAAGATCGCGGTTGTAACCCAACGGCAACCCCTTGAGCATGACGGCCAGGGTAACGACCGAACCCAGGCCGCCTCCCGCCTGCGCCCGGGCCAGTTCCAGAAGGTCGGGGTTGCGCTTCTGCGGCATCAGGCTACTGCCGGTCATGATCCCGTCGGGGAGGGCAATGAAGCCGAACTCCTGCGTGGTCCAGAGGATCAACTCCTCCGCCCATCGGGAGAGGTGCACGAGCAGCCCGGCGACCGCGGCCGTGACCTCGAAGGCGAAGTCGCGGTCCGCGGTCGCGTCGACGCTGTTCTCACTGATCTGCGCAAATCCCAGCAGGGCCGCCTGGCGGGCGCGGTCAATTGGGAAACCGCTCCCGGCAATGGCCCCGGAGCCGAGCGGCGACACGTTCACACGCCGGAACGCATCTCGCAGCCGTCCCACATCGCGGTTCAGCATCCAGAAGTAGGCCAGCCAGTGGTGCGCCAGCAACACAGGCTGCGCTTTCTGCAAATGCGTGTACCCGGGGATCAGCACGTCCGTCACCTGGCTCGCGCGCGTCAACAGGATTCCCTGCAGCGCGGTCACGCCATCCACCAGGCGGCGGATCCGATCTTTCACATCGAGCCGGAAGGCGGTAACCACCTGGTCGTTACGGCTGCGGCCGGTTTGCAGCCAGCCGGCCGTGGCGCCGCCCAGGCGGGACGCCAGCGTCGCCTCGATGAGCGAGTGAACGTCCTCGTATCCGTCATTGAGGGCGAGGGTGCCGGCGTCGGCCGCAGCCAGCATCTCGCGGAGCGCCCGCGCCAGGTCGGCCGCCGGCAGCGGCGGAATGACGCCGGCCTCCGCGAGCGACGTCACATGGGCGAGGCTGCCGAGCAGGTCCCAGCGCAGCAGATGCCGGTCCACCGGCAGCGAGGTGAGCAGCGCAGCGACGCGGGGGTCCGGCTCTTCGACAAACCGGCCGCCCCACATCCGGTACCGGTCGGATGATTCAGCGGACCCGTTCACGGAGCGCGCGGATCAATTGAGGATTCGCCTGCGCGAAGACCTTCGCCGGAAGTCCCCACAGTCTAATGAAACCGCCGGCATCGCGCTGATCGTACACGGTGTCCTCACCGAACGTGGCGAGTTCGGAATCGTAGAGCGAGTGCGGCGAGCGCCGGCCGATCGCCATCACGCTCCCCTTGTAGAGACGCAGCCGGACCGTGCCGGTGACCGTGCGCTGTGTGGAGGCGACGAATGCGTCAAACGCCTGGCGAAGCGGCGAAAACCACTGCCCATAGTACACGAGTTCGGCGTACCTTGGACCGATGAACATCTTGTGGTGCGCGCATTCCCGCTCGACGGTGATCGCCTCGAGGTCCCGGTGCGCGGTGACAAGCAGCGTGCCGCCGGGCGTCTCGTAGACGCCCCGCGTCTTCATGCCGACCAGCCGGTTCTCGACCATATCGATCCGGCCGACGCCGTGCCGGCTCCCGGCGGCGTTCAACCGTTCCATCAATACGAGCGGATCCAACGGTTCGCCATTCAGCCCGACCGGGCGGCCCTCCTCAAAATCAATTTCCAAATATCCCGGCGCCTCCGGCGCTGAGCGCGGATCGGCGGTGTACTGGTAGAGGTCATCCGGTGGCTCGGCCCAGATGTCCTCGAGGATGCCGGCTTCACTGCTGCAATGCCAGAGGTTCTTGTCTACGCTGTAAGGCCGGGACTTGGTGGCCGCCACCGGTACGCCGTGGGCTTCCGCGTATTCGATCGCCTGCTCGCGGGACCGGATGTGCCACTCGCGCCACGGAGCGATGACTGTGAGCTGCGGCGCCAGCGCCTGATACGCCAGTTCAAACCGCACCTGATCGTTGCCCTTTCCCGTGCAGCCGTGGGCGACGGCATCGCACCCTTCGGCCAGCGCGACCTCGACCTGGGTCTTGGCGATCAGCGGGCGCGCAACCGACGTCCCCAGCATGTACCGGCCTTCGTACACCGCGCCAGCCTGCACCATGGGGACCAGGTAGTCGGTGACAAACGTCCGCCGCACGTCGACAACGTGCGCGGCCGCCGCGCCGCTCGCCAGGGCCTTGGTGCGAACGGCGTTCAGATCTTCCCCCTGTCCAATATCCACGATCACGGCAATGACCGCTCCGCCGTAGTTCTCGCGCAGCCAGGGGATGGCTACCGAGGTGTCGAGGCCCCCGGAGTACGCCAGCGCGACTTGCGTGACCTTCATGACCCTGCTCCTCTCTGTTGCGACCAGATACGGCGTCAGCGCGCCGGCGCTGCGCCGCCTGCCGGCACCGGGGCGGAGGTCAACACCCGGTCCAGGATGGCGAGCGCCCGATCGATCTCATCCGGTGTGACGATGAGCGGCGGCGCGAACCGTAGCGCATCCGATTGCACCGCGTTGACCAGCAGCCCGGCCTCGCGGCATAGGTCCACCACGGGGCCCGCTTCGCTATTGAGCTCCAACGCCAGCAGCAGACCGCGGCCGCGCACGGCCTTGGCCAGACCGCGGTCCACGATCGCCTGCAGGCCCTTGGCCAGCCGCGAGCCCATCGCCGCGGCATGTTCCGGCAGATGTTCCTCAATCACCGTGTGCAGGACGGCCAGTGCCGCAGCACACGCCAGCGGATTGCCGCCGAAGGTGCTGCCGTGGTCGCCCGGCCCCAGGGCCGCCGCCGCCTCCTTGACGAGCATGGCGCCGATGGGAACGCCGCCACCCAGCCCCTTGGCCAGCGTGACCACATCGGGCTCGATGCCGTACTGCTCATAGGCGAACAGGGTGCCGGTGCGGCCGATGCCGGTCTGAACTTCGTCGAGGATCAACAGCATGTCGCGCGCATCACACCACTCGCGGACGCTTTTCAGGTACTCCGGATCCGCCGGGCGAATGCCGCTCTCGCCCTGCACCGGCTCGAGCATCACGGCCACGGTGCGGTCCGTCGTCGCCGAGGGGAGCGCATCGAGGTCGTTGAAGGGCACCGCGACGAACCCCGGGACCAGCGGCGCAAAGGGCTGCTGGTACTTCGGCTGCATCGTGGCGGCCAGCGTCCCCATCGTCCGGCCGTGGAACGAGTGATCCGCGACGATGATCTCGAACCGGTCGCGGCCGTCTCTCCGTCCCCACTTCCGCGCGAGCTTGATCGCCGCCTCGTTCGCCTCGGCGCCGCTGTTGCAGAAGAAGACGCGATCACAGGCGGAGTGCTCGACGAGGAGCTGTGCCAGTTGCGCCTGCTCGGCGATGTAAAACAGGTTCGAGACGTGCAACATCCGCGCCGCCTGCGCCTGGATCGCGCCGACGAGCTTCGGATGCCCATGACCCAGGGCGCTGACCGCGATGCCGCTGATGAAGTCCAGGTACCGCCGGCCCTCCAGGTCCACGAGCCAGACGCCCTCCCCGTGCGAAAACACCACGGGCGCGCGCCGGTACGTCGACACCACGTACTGCTGGGTCATGGCGATTACATCGTCGGTCTTCATCTCTCACCCCGCGGTAATCATGGTGCCGATGCCGGCCTCGGTGAACAACTCGATGAGCAGCGCGTGCGCGACGCCCGTTCCAATGATGTGGGCGCTCGGCACGCCGCGGGCGAGCGCCATCAGGCACGCTTCCACCTTGGGGATCATGCCGCGGGCGATCGTCCCGTCGGCGATCAGGCGGCGCGCCTCACCGGCGGTCAGGCTGGAGATCAGGGTCATGGCGCCGTCCTGGGTACGCATCACCCCGGGCACGTCGGTCAGGATGATCATCTTGCTGGCGGACAGCGCCGCCGCCAGCACTCCGGCCGCGTGATCAGCATTCAGGTTCAGGCTCTCGCCACCCTCGCCGAGCCCGACGGAGGCGATCACCGGGATATGCCCGGCAGTGCTGATCGTCTCGATGATCTGCCCATGGACCTCCACCACCTCGCCGACCAATCCCAGGTCCACGGACCCGTTGAGTCGCCGCGCGCGCAGCAGCCCGGCGTCCTTGCCCGACAACCCGACCGCGCTGCCGCCGGTGGTGCCGATCATCGTGACCAGGGCCTTGTTGGCGCGACCCGCCAGGACCATCTCGACGATCTCCATCGTCTCCGGATCGGTCACCCGCAGGCCTTTCACGAACTTCGTCTCTTTGCCGACCCGATCAAGCATTCGTGTGATCTCGGAACCGCCGCCATGCACAAGCACCGGGTTGACGCCTGCGCCCTTCAGGAGCACGAGATCTTCGACCACCGTGCCGGCCGAGCCCGCGTCCAGCACACTGCCGCCGTATTTGATGACGACCGTCTTGCCCCGCCAGGCGGCCGCATAGTGCAACCCGGCGGCAATCAACCGGCCTTCGGTGGCCGGATCGCTCGCTCCCTCGAAGGTCGTCATGAGAGGTATCCGCTGTTGATCTTCACGTAGGCCTCGCCCAGATCGCTGGTCCACCCGGTGAAGGTTCCCCGCCCAAGGCCGAGATCGATGGTGACCCGAACGTCTGAGGGCTTCAACAACTCCTCCGCCGCGGGGTACGTCTCCGGGATCCCGACGCCGTTGCGCACAACCCAGATGTCGCCGATGGCAATCGCTACCCGGTCCGGGTCCACGCTCGCCGGGCTGCGGCCGAGCGCCCCAGAGATGCGCCCCCAGTTCAACTCCGCGCCGTGAAACGCCGTCTTCACGAGCAGCGAGGTCATGATTGAGTTGGCCGCCAGGCGGGCATCGATATCGGAGGCCGCGCCGTGGACAACCACCTCCACCACCCGCGTCGTGCCCTCGCCGTCGGCCACGATCATCTTCGCCAGCCTGCCGGCCACGTCGGTCAGACCGGCCACAAAGGCCTCATAGCGACTATCGCCCGCGGCCAGCGGGGCTGTGCCGGAGGCGCCGTTCGCCATCAGGATGACCGTGTCACTCGTGCTGGTATCGCCGTCGACGCTAATGCAGTTGAAGGTACAGTTGACGGCGGTCCGGAGCGCCTGCCGCAGGAGCGGCGGCTCAACGGCGGCGTCGGTGGTGATGACGGCGAT
>JBGPLF010000173.1:0-8952 GCA_041486265.1 bacterium | reverse complement strand
TGCGCCATCCCGTAGTGCGACAACGCGTGCGTGATCGCCGCCGTCAGCGTCGTCTTCCCGTGATCCACGTGCCCGATCGTCCCAATGTTTACGTGTGGCTTCGTCCGCGCAAACTTCTGCTTCGCCATCTCGCCTGGCTCCTCTCATGAACACGGCCGACTCTTCATGAGGCGGCCGGATGGAGCCCACGACCGGATTCGAACCGGTGACCTTGTCCTTACCAAGGACACGCTCTACCGCCTGAGCTACGTGGGCTCGTCCTCGCGTATTATAGCAAAGGGAAGATAACGGTCAACGCACGCAGGACGGGCATTCCCGCCGTCGAATCCTCACGCAGGAGGCTGCAGACATGGATGTCATTTTCTGGCTGCTCGGCGCGTTGATCATCTACTTCCTGTTTGTCCGTCCGCCGGGATAGGTCCTAGCGGCCGGCGCCAGCCCCTCCGGCAGTGGGGAGCACGAGCGCGAACGTGCTGCCCTGTCCGGGTGCGCTCTGCTTGAGCACGACCGTCCCACCCATCTGCTCGGCCAGCTTTCGTGAAATGTAGAGCCCCAGGCCGGTACCGCCGCTGCCGCGCCTCAGCCCCCGCTCCACCTGGCCGAACCGGGCGAACAACCGGTCCTGCTGCTCAGGCGCGACGCCGATGCCGGTGTCCCGGACCAGCGTCTCGACAGCACCGTCGCGCACTTCATGCCAGATCTCGATCTGCCCGGCGTTCGTGTAGCGGACGCTGTTCCCGAGCACGTTGAGCAGGACCTGCAGCGCCCGCTCGACATCGATGCGCACGCTCGGCAGCCCGGGCGCGGTACGGTACGTGACCGCGAGACCTTTGCGCTCGGCATCGGGCCGCATGGTCTCCATCGCCTGCCGGACCAGGTCGGGCAGGTGGGCATCCTCGAGACGGAGGGCGATCACCCCGTGCTCCAGGCTCGCCGCGTCGAGGAAGTCGTTCACCATCCGGGTCAGCCGCATCACCGATTGGAGCGCGTCTTCCAGTGTGATCTTGAGCGGTCCGGCCGGCGCGCCCTCCAGCGCCATCTCGAGATTGCCCTTCATGATGGTCAGCGGCGTGCGCAGTTCATGAGAGGCGATGAAGAAAAAGTCGTCGCGCACCCGCTCCGTCTCGACCTCGCCGCGGACGTCGCGCAGCAGGATGATCGCCCCACCTGTACCGCGCTTGTCGCTCAACGGCGTGGCCGAGACCGCGAGGGGCATCGTCCCTCCTTGCGGCGTCGGGATCGTGCACCGCTCCCACGGCACGTTCTGGCCGGCAAGCGCTCGGCGCACGGGGTGCTCGCCCGCCTTCAGTGAATTCCCGTCGGCCCCACGAAGGGGCAATATCTCGGTGAGCATCGCGCCGGGTGTGTTCGAACTCTCTCCGAGCAGGATCCTGGCGACCGGGTTGCAGAGCGTGACCCGGCCGTATTCGTCGGTCGTGACCAGCCCCTCCGCCATGTGCGAGACCACGGCCTGGAGTTGCTGGTGTGTTTCCCGGACCCGATTCTGGGCCACGACGTGTCGCCGGGCCAGCATGTATGCGAATCCCGAAACCAAAAGCAACCCGCCAGCCCGGGCAACGGCAATCGAGAGGAGCATACGGCCGTCGCCTCCACCGCTGCGGAGGGCCAACACCAGATCAACCGGGAGGGACACCAGGGGAATGATCAGGGGCACCACGATGGTCTGCGGGGCTTGGGTCCAGGCCAACGCGATGATCGGCAGGAAGTAGACGAAGAAGTAATGGCTCGAGAGCCCGCCGCTGATCTCCACCAGGACCGCAACCAGCAAGCTGGAGATCGCGATACCCTGGACCGTGCGCGTCAGTCCCGCGCCTCGGACGGACAGGACGTGAAACCAGATGAACGTGATGAGGCTCGTCGTAAGCGCTAGCACCGCCAGGGCCAGCCGGCGGCTGTCCGGTGACTCGACGCTCCCGGCGATCGCGACCAGGAGCACGAAACCCCAGGACGCCACCTCGGTCGCGAGTTCGTAGTCGGTCACGTGCCGCGGCCCCTCCCGTCGCTGGACCATCCGCTGCCGCAGCAGGTCATGGATCCGCGGTTCCGCAGCCAGCAGGACGCCGATGAGCCCGTAGGACAGGATGCCAGGCCAGCGACCCGCCTGCGCGAGCAGGATTGCGAGCCCGACGAGCGGGAGCGCCGCGACGACCTGCGATACCGTCCGGAATCTGGGCGCGACCCAACCGAGAATGAGGACGACGGCCCCGCCGATCAAGCCGCCGCCGAGGTACGGGAGGTACCGCAGCAGCGCCAGCGTCGGGCGCAGACGAAACAGCGCGGGCGCGCCGAGCGCCATCGTGCCGTTGAGCACCATCAGAACCGCCGCGAGCGCGGCGATCGCCGGCAGGCGCCGCGCCGTTCCGTCAGGCCGCTCCACCGGCTGCCAGGCGTCGACCAGCACGCCGATCCCCAGGATGGCGCTGACGAGTGGCAGCATCCACACGTGGGAACGGACCAGCGCCACCGCGGCCGCGAGGATCAAAGGGAAGGCCCCGAGCGCGGCCAGCCCGAGCGGAACCCTCCCGGACCAGCGACTCCTGGCGGCATACGAGAGCAGCGTGAACACTCCGCCCGCCACAAACGCCATCCCTCCGCGTGCGAGCTGCCGCACCGCCTCTGGATAGGGATCAAACGCGTTGGGCAGAGCGATGGAGAGACACCCGGCAGCGAGCTCAATGATCCCGACAGCGAGGGGAAGGAGCGACGGATCGGGAACCGACGGATCGGACGCCGACGGCTCGGTGAGCGAGGGCTGCGGGATCGACGGGGACACGCGATCCGACCTCCTCATTCGCCGCGGTACTCAACCGAACTATCGCGGGTATTCTACAGATCCTACGGGAACGCCTCCCGGCCACAGGAGACCTCAACCAGGCGCCGAACTTTCCTCCGACACACCCGGTTCCTGCAACACCGAGGTGTCCCGATGGCCATTACGCTCGGATCCCGCCCCCCCAAGCTGCTCGTCGTAGATGACGAGCCGGCGATTCTGGATCTCCTGCAACGCCGGCTGGAGGCTTTGGGCTGCACGGTCTCCCTGCTCCCCGGTGGGAGCCGGGTCGTACAGACCGCTCGCGAACAGACGCCGGACCTCATCCTGCTGTATGTCATGATGCCCGACCTGGATGGGTTCGCGGTATGCCAGGCGCTGAAGCAGGATCCCACCGTGCGTGACATCCCGGTGATCATGATGACCGCCCGGTCCGAGATCGACAGCCGGATCAAAGGGCTGGAGCTCGGCGCCCACGACTACGTCGCCAAACCCTTCGAAACGGCCGAACTGGTCGCGCGGATCCGGGCGGCGCTTCGCGTCAAGCAACTGCAAGATGAGCTGAAAGAAGCCAACAAGAAACTCGAACGTCTGGCGAGCAGCGATGCGTTGACCGACCTGCCCAACCGGCGGACGTTCGACGAGCAATTCTTCCTGGCCGTGGAGCGGTCGCGGCGCAGCGGCGAGGTGATCTCCGTCCTCATGATCGACCTGGACCACTTCAAGACGATCAACGACACGTATGGACACCAGGTCGGGGATGAAGCGCTGCGGCAGCTCGGACGGGTGCTGATGGGCCGGAGGCGGGGCACGGATCTCGTGGGACGCTACGGCGGCGAAGAGTTTGTGTGGGTGCTCCCGGACGCGAAGACTGAAGACGCGATGGAGATCGGCGAGTGGCTGCGCCGCACCGTGGAAGATATGAGTGTCGAAATGGTGGAAGGACGCGTCGGGCTGACGATTAGTGTCGGGGTGACCACGTATGAACCGGCGGGACACGGACCGATCAACGCTGACACGGTCCTGGATGCTGCCGATCAGGCCCTGCGTGAGGCGAAGGCCGCCGGGCGCAATCGGGTGACCTACCGGATCCTTGGCCTGAAAGAGCCGGTCGCGTCCGAGGAAGAACCGCAGGAACTGCCGGAAGACGAGGAGGCGCCGGGCGCCACGCGGTATCGGTGAAGCTCGGTGGGATCGAGTGGTGCCCAGGGTGGGAGTCGAACCCACAACCTGCTCTCAGCAGGACGACATTTTAAGTGTCGCGCGTTTGCCAGTTTCGCCACCTGGGCCCGGCCAACCGATTTGGATTGTATCAGATCTCCGGGTCTTGCCGAGACCAGCCGATGTGTCGAAGTGGAGGTGGAGGCGGCGGCCGGATTCGAACCGGCGTATGGGGGTTTTGCAGACCCCTGCCTTGCCTCTTGGCTACGCCGCCCCGCTACGGTCGAAACGATCCCTCGCGCCGATTGTAGGCCAGCCTCAAAGCGAGTGTCAATGCGGGCTGCCGCTGCATAAATCGTGTACCAGGCGCTCACCTTCGCGCCTACGCTTCTCCGATAACGGCAATGGATATCTTCATGCCCTTTGGACGAATTGGCAACTTGGCCCCTTGACGCGCTGGCGGATCATGGGGAAACCACTTACCCCACTCTTCATTCATGCCCGCAAAATCGCTTTCCTCAGCGAGGATAAAGGTGGCGCTCACCACCTTTTCCAGCGAGCTACTCGCGGCCGTCAGGATGGCTTGGATATTCCTAAGGCATTGCCTCGTCTGTTCTTGAATCGTCTCTCCACGCACATCTCCAGTCACGGGGTCGAATGGCCCTTGACCTGCCACAAAGACGAATCCTCCTGCCTTCACAGCTTGACTGTATCCGGCTAATGACTTTGGCGCCTTGTCGGTGTGGATGATTTCTTTTGCCATCTTTCTCTCCTTAACAAGAAGAGTGGTGCAACTCTGCGAGCTCCCTGGAACGTTTCTTCCATTCAGCGCGGCAACTTGGACAGCGTGTCACGGGGAAGCGCTCGTTGCTGGCGCAATCACGGCGACTGTGGATGCGGTTGATCGAAGACGATTAGATCCCACGGTTGGAGCGGGAGACGGGAATTGAACCCGCGACCTTCTCCTTGGCAAGGAGACGCTCTACCCCTGAGCTACTCCCGCTCGCATGCAACGCATCCCGATTATAGCCAGGGCCGGTGGTCAAGTCCAGAAACGCCGGCGCTCGCGCACAAGGACGATGAGGAAGAACGGCGCTCCCAGCGCGGCCGTCAGAATACCCACCGGCAGTTCGGATGATGGCAGCGCCGTGCGGGCGCCCACATCCGCCAGGACGAGCAGCACCGCGCCGCCCAGCGCCGCGGCGGGGATGAGCCGGCGGTGGTCGGGGCCGACGGCGAGGCGCAGCAGATGCGGGACGATGAGTCCCACGAATCCGACCAGCCCGGCCGCGGACACCGCGGCGGCAGCCATGAGCGCGCCGGCGCCGATGAGCAGGCGTCTCGTCCGCACGACCTCAACGCCCATGGAACGCGCGGACTCATCGCCGAGCAGCAGGGCATTGAGGTCCCGGCCGAACAGCCACGCGAGCGCGAGCCCGACGATGACCAGGGGCGCCGCCATCACCAGGTGCGGCCAACCGCGGCCTGAGAATCCACCCATGAGCCAATAGACCACCCGCTGGAGGCTCTCGCCGCCCGACAGTTGCAGCCAGGAGACAATGGCGCCGAGGAACGCGCTCACCGCGATCCCGGCGAGGAGCAGATCCTCGACCGGCGCGTCCGCGCCGCGGCGCGCCAGCGTGTAGACGAGCGCGGTGGCCCCGACGGCGCCGGCAAACGCCACCAGCGGCGTGGCGGCGAAACCCCACAGGCCTGCGGCCAGCCCGCTGGTGATCGCCAGCGTGGCGCCAAACGCCGCGCCGGCGGAGACGCCGATGATGTACGGGTCGGCGAGCGGATTCCGCAGCAGCCCCTGAAACACGGTCCCCGCCCCGGCCAGCCCGGCGCCGACGGTGGCTGCGAGCAGCACGCGCGGAAGCCGCAGGTCGAGCACAATGGATGCGGCGGTCTCCGTCCATGTGGCGGTGACAGGCACGCCGAGCCAGTGCAGCAGGATCGCCGCCACCGTGCGAGTGGGGATCGGCGTGGGGCCGATCGCTACCGCGAACAGCACGGCCGCAACCAGCAGGCCGGCGAGCGCGGGTTCGAGAGCCGGACGGGCGCGGGGGAACGGCACGGAAGCGTCCGAGGTGTGCGCGGCCGGCGAGCCTGTGTGCGGTACCCGCGTGTCTATCGCCGGCCCTCGACGATCGCGAAGAACTCCGCGCGGGTGCGCGCGTCCTCGCGGAAGATGCCGCGGGTCGCCGAGGTCACAACCCTGCTGCCCGGCTTCTTGACGCCGCGCATCGTCATACAGAGATGCTCGGCCTCGATGACTACGCCCGCGCCCTTCGCCCGCAGACCGCCCTCGCACAGCAGGTCGGCCACCTGCGAGGTGAGGCGTTCCTGCACCTGGGGCCGGCGCGCCAGCGCATCGACGAGCCGGGCGATCTTGCTAATCCCGACCACGAGTCCGTCCGGGATGTAGCCCACGTGGGCGACGCCGTGGAAAGGCAGGAGATGATGCTCGCAGAGCGAGTAAAACGGGATATCCCTTACGACGATCATCTCGTGATGATGCTCGTCGAATCCCGCGCCGAGCAGGGCGAGGGGATCCGCGCCGATGCCGCTCATCAACTCCTCATACATGTCCGCAATGCGGCGGGGGGTTTCGAGCAGTCCTTCGCGGGTTGGATCCTCACCGACAGCCTCCAGGATGGCGCGCACCGCCGCCTCGATCTTCTCTTTGTCCATTTTGCCGGACCGGGTCACTTCGCGCATCAGCTCATGCCTCCTTGCGCCCGCGGCTTACACGTAACCGGAGATCATGAGGGCGCCATCGTCGCGTCTGCCGCCGCCAGTGAGTGTCCCGTCAGCGCCAGGAACACCGCCTCCAGCGTGGGTTCTGCACCCGGCTGCGCCCCACCGATGGTGCGGTTCACCGCTCCGGCCTTCAGCGCCGCCGGGGTGTCGAGTGCGATGAGCCGGCCGTGGTCGAGGATGCCGACGACGCCGCACAGGCGGTCCGCTTCCTGCATGTTGTGCGTGGCCATCATGATCGTACGCGTCCGCTCACGATTCAGCGTCTCAAGCAGCCGGCGGATCCACTCCGCAGCCTGGGGATCGAGTCCGGCCGTCGGCTCGTCGAGAATCAACAGCGGCGGATCGTGCATCAACGCGCGCGCCAGCGCCAGACGCTGTCGCATACCGGTGCTGTAGCGCTCGACCAGATCGTCGGCGCGGTCGGAGAGTTCCACGAGCCTCAGCAGCTCACCGGCCCGCTCCGCCGACACCCGTGCGGGCAGATCATGCAGTGCCGCCGCGTAGAGCAAATTCTCACGTCCCGTCAGACGCCAATAGATCGACCGCTCGCCTCCCAGGACCGCTCCGATGCGGCGGCGCACCGGCTCGGGCTCGCGCACGACATCATAGCCCAGGACCTCTACGCGGCCGGCGGACGGCGCCAGCAGGGTGCTGATCAACCGGAGCAGCGTCGTCTTCCCGGCCCCGTTGGGCCCTAGCAGCCCGAAGAGCGTGCCCGGGGCGACTGCCAGACTCACGGCGTCGAGCGCGACCACCCCGGCCACGTGCCCCGTGCGCCGGGCCTGGAATCGGCGCGTCACCCCTTGAAGGACAATCGCGGCATCCACGTGGACTCGGGGTTCCCTCCGCTCAAGTCAGCAGATTGGGCAGCGCGCCTTCGGCTTCGAGCAACCGGCGTTTGAGATCAACCCCGCCGCGCAACGAGTAGCCGCCCAGCCCTCCGTCGCTGCGCACGACGCGATGGCAGGGAATCAGCAGCGGCAGAGGATTGCGGGCGCAGGCCGCGCCGACGGCGCGCGCCGCGCCCGGCTCGCCGAGGGCCCGTGCGATCTCACGGTAGGTGCGGACATGGCCGGCGGGGATCCGGCGCAGGGCGGCCAGGACCTCGCGCTCGAAGGGACCAACGCGATTCAGGTCGACGGGACCGCGGAACGCCTCGTGCCGGCGAATGGCGGCGTCTACCGCCGCGGCGAGCTCGCGGGGCGGAGCGGAGCGGCGGACCGGCGCGCCCAGATATCGCGACGCGTCACGCTCGAAGGCCGCCGGAGAGGAGGCGATCTTCGCATACCCGGGTCCCAGCGGACCGAAGGCCACGTAGAACGTGCCAAACGGCTGGGGAAACGCGGCGTATCCAAAGTGGCCGCCCGCAGCCGGCACCCGCGACGCGTGCCGCCCGTCGCGGCGCTGCACGGCAGGGGGACCGCCCGCGGCCAGAAGCTCCAGGTCGCCCTCCGCAACCCGCACCAGCGAAACGACAGGGCGGCCGTGGCGTGTCACCACCACCGGCTCGCCGGCCATAGCGGTGCGCAGGACTTCGTTGGTACGGTTCTTCAGGTCCGCTGTCGAGACCAGTCGCATCGAGCACCCCTATATAGCATTAAGTATGGCTATATGGTAATCCGTTCTCCCTCCGACGTCAAGTCCGGTTGTCACGCCTCCTTCTTCGCGGCAGTCTCCCGGGGATCGGGGTGCTCGGCCAGGTATGCGGCCACCTTCGCCGCGAGTTTCGGTCCCAGCACCTCGGCCAGCGTCTCAACGGGCGCCGCGCGCACCGCCCGCACCGATCCAAAGCGCCGGATCAGATCGCGCTTGCGCCGCTCGCCGACGCCCGGGATATCGTCGAGCACCGAGAACACGATCCGGCGCTCGCGCAACCGCCGGCCGGCGGTGTTCGCAAACCGATGGGCCTCATCGCGCATCCTCTGAACCAGTTGCAGCGCCTGGGAGTCCGGCCGCAGCCGCAGCGGTTCGGTCCGATCGGGCAGGTACACCTCCTCCTGCTCCTTGGCCAGGCTCACGGCGGGGACGGCCACGTTGTATTCGAACAACACCTCGCGCGCGGCGTTCAACTGTCCTCGTCCGCCATCAATCAGTAGCAGGTCGGGAAGAATCGACCAGCGGGGACGAATCGCCTCGCCCGCATCCAGCTTCTCCTGCTCTTCGCGGGCCCGGGCACACCGCCGTCGCAGCATCTCCTGCAGCATCCCGTAGTCATCGCCGTCGTCCGGCGCGCGCAT
>JBGPLF010000172.1:0-8973 GCA_041486265.1 bacterium | reverse complement strand
CGGCGCTGGCGGCGCGCATCTCAGTGCCCGTGCATCACGAGGCCACGCGTCAAGAGCAGGCGCAGACGCCCGCTCCGTAGTCTTCTCGGTACGCCTGTCTCGCGACGGTGCGCGTTCCGAGCGATTCAGTCAGGACTTCGGCCTGGCGGACCAGATCCACGCCACGAGCACGATGTTGATGATCGTCGGGACCAGCACGGTCCGGGCGGTAAACAAGCCCGTGGCCCAGCCCCAGATGTTGAACACGGTCGCAATGGCCAGCGAGACAGCGAGTGACGTTGCCAGGCCACCGTATTTTTCGGTGCTGCTTGCAATGCCCCAGGAGACGACGCCGTACCCGAGGAAGGTCGCCGACAGCACGTGCAGGATCCCCGGATCCTTGACCTCGTAACTGAATACGGAGCTGGCAATCGACGGCGAGAGGGTCAAAAGACCAAGCAGGAGTAGGTAGACCGCGTTCACCTGGAACGGCGTTCGAAGCTTCTCCACGCGGGTCACCACCTTTTGGTAGGGATTGGAATGCAATTCTTCGTCCTTCAGACGAGCCCCTGCGCATCGTCCACCGGCGCGCGGCCATAGGCGATGCTCCCATGGAGGAGCAGGCTGCCGTCGGGCTTCTCTAGACGGTAGCGCCAGAGATCGTCATCACGCCAAGCCACGGCGAAGAGTTCTGCGCCCGCTGCCGCCGCGGCGTTGTACTGCAGATCGTATGTACGTGGATGCGCGTCGACGGCTGCCCCGCCGCCGGCGCGCACGACCGCATCATCGAGCAGGTCGAGGTAGACGGCGTTGTTGGCATGGTCCATGGGATCGGCGTCGCTCCTCCTGATCCACAGCGACGATCGCGCAGCGTCCGCCGGCGGGCGTCGCTCCTCCAGCGGGATGGGGACGACCGGCTGCGTCATCGCCGGGAAAGCCGTGGTCAGCGCTTCAGACACCCGGATCGGCGTGGTGCCGTTCTCGGTGAAGATCCAATCCACCAGCGCGGTGGCCACCAGCGTGCCATCGTCGCTGCGCCGGACGGTGTTGCGCCGGCGGGCCATGATCCTGCGGGCGCCGGCGACGCGCGTGGCGTAGATGAGCGCGTCGCCATATCGCGCCGGAGCGTGCACGACGAGATTCGCCCGCCGGACCAGCCAGAAGAGGCGATGGCGTTCGTACCACGCCAGGGGGAATCCGAGCGCGGCGGAGTGCGCGAAGGCCAATTCTTCCAAGAGGCGCATGTGTACGGAGGCGCGGAGCGTGCCGCCGGGGCCGCACTCATCGTAGCGGACGGTGAAGATCTGGAAGAACGAATTGGGGAGATCGTCGGACATCGGCTTGTCTTTCACAGTAGCGAGGACGAGGTGTGTCTGCAACCGTCACACGATCAGGAGTCGCACGGAGGGGTCATGCGAGAGGGGGCTGCGTGCCGCGCGGGAATAGTTCAGGAGCGAACGCACGACTCTCTTCGGAGGATGACATGGCAGACCTGACGGGACAGTCCGCGCTTGTCGTCGGCGGCGGGCGCGGGTTGGGCCGGGCGGCGGCGCTGGCGCTCGCGCAGCACGACGCCGAGGTCGTGGTCGCGGCGCGCACAGCCGGGGAGGTGGAGGCCGTCGCCGCGGAGATCGTGCGCGCGGGCGGCCACGCACGCGCGGTGGTCGCCGATGCCTCGAAGGAAGCCGACGTCGAGCGCCTCGTCGCGGCCGCCCTCGGTGGCGGCAAGCGGCTCGATCTCCTGATGGTCTGTGCCGGCGCGGCGCTCATCAAGCCGACGCCCGAGATCTCGCTGGCCGAATGGGAACACCTCTTCGCCATGAACACGCGCTCGGTCTTCCTGACCAACCGCGCCGCGCTGAGACCGATGCTCGCAACCGGGCGGGGCCTGATCGTGAATGTCGCATCTCGCGCCGGGATCACCGGGGCGCCCAACGTGGCTGCGTACACGGCGGCAAAGGCTGCCGTGATCGGATTCTCGCGAGCGCTCTCGCTTGAGGTCAAATCCCGCGGGGTGCGTGTCGTTTGCCTGGCCCCGGCGCCGATGGACACGCCCATGCGCTGGGCGGCCACGCCCAACTTCGATCCGGCGAAACTCATCTCGACGGACACTGTCGTCGATCTGGTGCTCTACCTGGCGCGCCGCCCGGACGTCATCTTCGAGGATGCCGTCGTGCCGATGTCTGTGCGGCTGTGACTCTCGCTGGCTGGTTCACCGGGGCTTGCGATCCTGGTCCGGCTTCTGCCGGAGTCCGATTGCGCCGGTTCTGACAGGCGCGTATAATCGCTTCTGTCTGGGGACGTAGCTCAGCTGGGAGAGCACCTCGTTCGCAACGAGGGGGTCGGCGGTTCGAATCCGCTCGTCTCCACCAGGCTTGAATGCAGCAGGGACGCGGGTTTCGGCCCACATCCCTGTTATCGCTTCTGAGGCCAGAAGGTCGAATCTGCTAATCCCTGCTAATCTCTGGGTCCTGGCGGCCAAAGAGCCGGGCTTCCAGCGCCTTGGTTGCTTCCTCCTGCATGCCAGGCAGCAAGTGGCTGTAGACGTGCAGCGTGAAGGCCGGACTACTGTGGCCCAGCCGCTCCTGGACGATCTTGGGATGCACCCCCTGCTTGAGTAGCAGCGAGGCGTGGCAGTGGCGCAGATCGTGGAATCGAAGCCGAGGCAACCCGGCCCGCTTCAAGACCTGTCGAAGATCGCGTTGGGTGATGTTGTGCGCATGGAGAGGCCCGCCATCCGGCTGGCAGAAGACTAGGCCGTGGTTTTGGTGGGCACTACCGAAGAGTTGACGATACTCCTTCTGCTTCTCGCGCAACCGGTGCAACTCTTCAACGAGCACCTGGGGTAGGGCCACGTTCCGGCGGCCTTTGTCTGTTTTGGGGGCTTTGAAGATCTGCTCCTTGCCGAGGCGGTAGAAAGTCTGCTGGATTGAGGCGGTTCGCAGCCCGAGATCCACGTCCTGCCACCGGAGCCCGAGCAGTTCACCCTGACGCATCCCGGTTGTGACCGCCGCGAGGTAAAGCGGGTAGTAGGGCGATGTCTTCTTGGCCTCGCCGAGGAAGAGGCGTACCTGTTCCTCATCGAGCACCCGCATCTCCATCCGGCGCCGCCTCGGCCGATCTACCATCTCACAGGGATTCCGCGCCAGCAGACCCTTCCGCACGGCGTGCCCCAGGGCTTCGTGCAGAACCCCGTAGTGATACTGCACACCGGTCGAACTCAGACCTCGGGGTCGAACAGCCGCACCCCCCTGGGCGTCCTGGCTGCAGGCTGTAGTTTCCCGCACCGCTCCAGAAGCCGGACCGTCGTCGGCGTCACTCCCAACCGCTTAGCCGCGTCTGCGACCTGTAGTAGCAGCCTCATCGTTGCTCACCTCCATCGTCGATGATATGATGCCAGTGACATATCCGTGACAGCCTATGACCGGGCTACCTGCATCGAATGGGCCTCTCTTCTCGGGCGTTGAAGCCGAGATAGAAGATCTGCCTCCGCCGAGGGCAAGACAGGGGCAAGAGGTGGCGGAGGCCCGCTCATGGGGCCCACGTTACATACGATTTCACCGAGAGAACGGCCAGATGGTGTGGAGAGCAGTCTATGCACCGTGGGAGGCCAGTGGGGAACTGACCCGGGCTGTCCGGGGTCTTGCAAACACCTCAGAGCATGAGGTTCTCGCGTTCTACCGGCGCTATGGACCTCTGGGGTATCCTGCTTGGACGCGTCTAGGTGGGGAGCCCCTCGGATGGGCGAAGTGGCAGGCTCGGAGGTTCGATTTCTTCGCGTTGTTAGTCAATCACTTCAATGCCCACAGGGTCGAGCCTCTACGCGGCCTGTTTCAGCGGGGGGTCAGGGACGGCGGCTCGATTCTGCTTCCCGACGCCACGCCGGGCGCCATCGAGATTCCCTGTATGTTTGGAGCCTCCGGTGATGAGCCGCCTGTGACGCAGAGTGAGGTGATGCGTGCGGTGAGGGTAGCCATTGAGCGCACGCTCCAAGAAAGCGTCGTTGGGGTCCGCATCCGCCCTGTTGTTGCTGCCCGGCGTGTGGGGACCAGTCTTCAGGTTCAAGGAACCCTCGCTTGGGAGATCCCGACGCTGTTAGAGGCTGTTTATCTTACGTTCTTTCTGGGATACGCCACAGAGGCCGTAACCCTCTGTGAAATCTGCGGGACTCCATACTTCCAGAGGGGAGATGGGCAGCCCCCCACGTGCAGCCCACGCTGTACAGCCACCCGTCGGCAACGCAAGAAACGAGAGAAGGACCGCCGCCGCAAGAGGGGTCCGCGCCTCTAAGGTGCCTGCCTGTGCTCTCGACCCCGCGCCCGCCGGAGATGCGGGGTCTAAGGGAAGGAAACGGCTTGGCGCTAGGCAAGGGTTGTCACGGGCACAGCGGGATCTGTGGTTTTGCTCGACCAATCGAGGCGAGATCGACGGCGCGATCAAGGCGCCAGACCGAGTGCGGACAGTACCGGCAACGCTCTACCAGGAGGTCAAACCATGAGCGAGCACGAGGATCTTGAAACCCTGCATGTTCGCCTGAAAGCCCTACAGGTTCGGTTGAACAAGGCAGAAAGGCGTCAGACCGCTCTGACGTGGGGGATTGCCGCGCTGATGTTGGCCGTGATTGTAACTTGGGCGTCGCGACGCGGCGTTCCTACGCTTGGTTCGACTATCCGGGCGCAGGTCGTTGAGGTAGTGGACGAAAGGGGAGTTCCCCGCATCCGGTTGGGGATGAACAAGTCCAGAGTGCTAGACGAGACCGTAAGCAGGCCCGAATTCATCATCTTCAACGCAGCGGAGAAACCAATCGTCACTCTCGGGGAAGCGCCGATCTCATCCGAGCCCGGAGGCGGGCGTATCGTGTTGAGAAGCGGGGAAGACAATGGCTTGTTGGTTGTCCTGGAGGCTGCACCTTCTGAAGGAACGCTTAGGATGTCGAACCCAGAAGCCGCAGCGTCCTTTTCTGTAGATCTTGCCGGGGCATCTCTTGCCCTAAGTGGCCAGAAAGAAGAACGGCGGCATTCGCTGAATTTAGGGCTGTGGGGCATCAATCTCCGCGCGAGGCGACGGGGGCCGATGTTGAGCCTTATCGACGAGGACGAGCTGCGGCTAATCTTCCTTGCCCCTACGCCTTGATTTGGGATAGGAGAAACCCACAGGGGTCCCTTGTGTAACCTCTTACGTCGCCCATTGAATACGCCTCCCTTCAGCCACAAGGATTGTCACGCCATGCGATAGCCGAGACCGTTACCAGGGAAAGGGGACGGTGCACACTTGCGCCCAAGGCAGGAAGCCATGGCGCTCCGACTGCTAATGAGTTGCTAATCCGCGCACTGAAACCAGGGAGTACGGCCAGACACCGGACAGAGCGGCCAAGGGCCAGAACCCGCACAGGACGGCACTTCTTGACACGAGGGGGAACGGGGAGGAGGGGTCGCAGCCGAATTCGCAACGAGGGGGTCGGCGGTTCGAATCCGCTCGTCTCCACCAACTACAATTCAAAAGGGGCGCGGGTTGCGGCCTGCGCCCCGTTCCGCTTTTTTCCACCCGCCCGCGCAATAAGACCGTCGATTGTGTAACTTATGGATGTCTTCAGAATAGGGTGACATAGTCTGGAATCTGTCCTGAGGTGGGAAGGCGCGAGTCCCGCGCGCACACCAGGTTCAGAGATCTTCAGTCTGCCTTTCACTAGCCTCGCCGTAGCTCAGCCGCCCAAGGAGCCGGGTCGTCAGAGTCATCGATAAGGATGGCCTGAGTCGGGCACGAGGCGGCAGCATCGCGCAGCACCTCCTCTTCAACCGTCTCCGGATCGAGGACGTCGGCCTTCAAGAATTCGCCTTCACGCCAGTGGAATACCGTGGGCGCGATGAAGATGCAGTTGCCCGCGCCAATGCACCTGTGGCGGTCGACCCGGACTCGGAGCGTCATGCCACGCCCCCCATGACGGCGGCGGCAGCGGCCTGGCCAGGTGTGGACACTCCGAGCCTCGCAAAGATCATCTCGAGGTCCTCAGCCACGGACTGCTCGGTCGTCTCCAAGTGGGCGGCAATTTCGCGGTTCGTTTGCCCTGCGGTCACCTGCCGAAGGATCTCCGCCTGGCGCTCGGTCAGCCCGCTGGGAAGCTCTCTGCTGGCCCGACCTTCCACAATCGCCATGTCGGCTCCAACCAACTTAGTCAGCTCGGCTTGGATCGGGGCCCGGAACCATCGAGCCCTTATGTCGTCGTCTAGCGTCGCCTCCGCCACCCGCTGAAGGACCACGCGGGTCTGGGTCCGGAAGAGCTCGGCCTTCCCGTCGTCGACGCCGGCGAGACACCGGGCGACAGCGAGGAGGACATCGGGTAGGACCAGTGGGTAGACGTTTCCCGTCCGGTTGAGGGCGTCTATGGCGGCGTACGCGGCTTGCACGGCACCCTCAGCATCGCCCCGCGTTAATGCGACCTCTCCCAACGCGCCATGAGCCCGAACTTCCCAGGGGAGATCACCGGGCAAGGTCGCAGCCAGGAGCAGCGCTTCCCTGGCGTGCGCTTCGGCCTGGGCCAGCAGCTTCACATCTTTGACCGCCCAACCGTGGTATGCGGACTCGCTCGCCAGTAAGGCCAATAACTCACATCGGCCGGCAGGGGAACCGCGCTCGGTGGCGAGGGCCAGCGCGCGCTCGAGGTGCGTGCGCATTCCCAGCGGATCCCCTGCGGCTGATCGAAGGAGGCCTCGCCAGGTCTCCATCTGCCGTGCGGGCACGGGATGGGGCGCTTCCAGCGCAATCGCGGCCGCACGGTCGAGCCAAGCTTCGGCCTCGGTCACCTCGGCCATCTCAATGTGCGTCAGCGCGACGCCGCCAGCGGCGAGGAAGGCGAGTTGGTAATCACCGAGGGCACGTGCGGCCTCAAACGTCTCCGCCCCGCGGTGAAGCGCGAGGTGCGGATAGGCATGACTGCGGGCGTAGACGTGGATGCTGTAGAGCATGTGCGCCTCGCTCTCGGCGCGCTCGCTCTCGCTGGTGAGGCGCCGCAACCCGCGGCGAAGGCGGCGGATCTGCTCCATGCGGCCCGCATGTCCGTACTGCGTGCCTTCAATGATGTTCGCGTACGCCAGGGCGATCAGGCTCGACATCAGAGCCCGGCGGTCGCCAAGCTGTTCGTAGATCTCAATGGCCTCTCCGATGAGCTGCCGCGCCCGGCCAAAGTGCTCCATGAGGGGCGGGTTGTCCTTGGGATTCAGGAGTGGCAGCATTTCCACGAGCTCAGGATTCTGCTGAATCAGGCCCAGCAAGACCTGTCGTGCGCGGCCGTTCTCGATGACCCCCAGCTCACGCCGTGTCGCCGCGAGCGTCGATTGATCCTCGAGCTGGCCCGCCAGGGCCGCCGCGCGTTCGAACGCCTCCGCGGCGCCATCAAGATCCACCTCCGTGGGCGGCGGCATAAAGGATTCGCCCAGGCTGCTGCGCATGCGCGCCTGACCGAGTTCCAGAAGTGCCTTTAGAGCCCTGCCCTGATCGTGTTGCTGCTCCGCTGCCTGCAGGGCCTGCGCGGCCAGTTCTCCTGCCTGCTCGTACTCGCCGGCGAGGCGGGCTGCGGAAGCCCTCCGGATCGTGACATCGAGGTCCAGGGCAGCATCGCCGAGTGCCTTGGCCAGCGCGGCCAGCTCCGCAAGGGTGGCCATCCGCTCTTTGCCGCGGCTCAAAATGGCAAGGGCGTCATCGCGAAGGCAGAGGAGGGCAGCCCGGTCCCTGGGCGTCGATGCCGCAGGCCGGGCGGCGTCAATCGCTCGCACGGCTTCCTCAGGGGCATAGGCGTGAAGGGCAGCGCGCGCCGCTTCGACGGAGTACCGAATCCCCCGCTCGTGATCGCCGGCTTCAAGCGAATGGTGAGCCAGAACAGAAAGGTTTATTGCCGCTGTTCCCTCACTTGCCGCAAGCATCTCCACGATTGCCGCGTGAACAGCGCGTCGGCGCTGCCGCGTCTGCCCGGCCATGAGGACGGCCCTGATTTCGTCATGCGTGAACGAATAGTCGTGGGCCGACCCCTCGGGAAGTTCGGTCAACAGATTAAGTGCCAGCGCGGATGCCAGCAGTGTTTCGAGCGGTCCTGATTCGCGCTGAGTCGCCGCCGGTTCCACGGCCGCTTCAACATGTGCCAGGTCCGCCATGCGGAACCGGCGCCCGAGAATCGCGGCGTCGGCGAGCGCAGCCCGCGCGTCTTTCGAGAGTTGGGTCAGGCGCCGCTCGATCAGGATTTGAACCGAGGCAGGGACAGGGGAGCGGGCCGCCATGGAGACCTTCCAGGTGCCCTCCACCCGTTGAAGCAACCCGGCTTCGCGGAACGCCTGTGCGAACTCGACGACGAAGAAGGGGACACCTTCGCCCCGCGCATGGAGCGTGTCTGCCATCTCGAGGCTGACCGGGCCACCTAACAGGTGCTGGAGGAGCGCCTGTGTCTGCATCCGGCTCAGCCGCTCGACACGGAGACGGCGAACCAGCCGCATGCGTTCCAGGTCGGCCAGCAGGGTCGTGGCCGGGCTCACGCCGAGGCCCGATTCAGGCCGGTTGGCGAGCATGAGGAAAATCGGATCGGGCGACGAAGTGCGTACCAGGTAACGGATCAGCTTCAGGCTGTCCTCGTCCGCCCACTGGATGTCGTCGAACAGCAGGGCCAGCGGACGTGCAGCCGCCAGGCTGCGAAGGGCAACCGTGGTCATGTCGTAAACGCGAAGCATCTGCTCCGAAGGGGAAAGACCTCCAGAGATCTGCTGCCGCCCCCAGAGCACATCGCGAGCGTGCTCCAACGTTTCGCGGGCGGCGGCGTCGTCGGCGAGCCGCTCCAGCAAGGTCGAGACGAGCAGCGTCCGCAGCAGGAGGAAGGGACCGCGCAGTTCCTCGTCGGCTCCCACAATGACCACGCCGAACCCGCGGGCGGTTGCCTCCTGGGCTGCCATCTCCAGGAGGCGAGTCTTCCCGATCCCGGCCTCGCCTTCAACGGAAACCACCCGAAGGGCTCTG
>JBGPLF010000171.1:0-8996 GCA_041486265.1 bacterium | reverse complement strand
GCAAGCGCATCGGGGTCACCGGTTTTGGCTCCTCCACGAACTTCCTGGCCTCGTTTTTTGTGACAAAGGGCGGCGGGAGCCAGGGAGAATACACGCCGGTTCCAGTCGGTGCCGGGAACACCTTGATCGCAGCGATGCAGCAGAACCGCATCGACGCGGCGGTGACGACCGAACCCACCGTCTCCCGCCTCATCAAGCTGAATATGGCGACCGTGCTTGTGGATATGCGGACGTCGGCGGGGACGCGTGCCTCCCTGGGCGGCACCTATCCCGCGGCGTGTTTGTACATGCGGGCGGACTACGTGAACAGTCACAGGGAAGCGGTGCAGCGAATGGTGAACGCGTTCGCCAAGACGCTCCAGTACCTACAGGCGAACAAGGCAGCCATAGTCGCCGAGAAGATGCCTGAAGATTACTATGTGGGGGACAAACCGCTCTACCTGTCGGCCCTTGCAGCGAGCATGAACATGTTCAATCCGACGGGATTGATGCCGAAAGATGGCCCTCCTACCGTACTGAAGGTCCTTGCGGCCTTCAATAAGGAACTCGATCCTAGCAAGATCGACCTGTCGAAGACCTACACCGACGACTTCGTTAACGCAGCTATGGCGCACAAGTAACTGGTTGCCAGCGTGGGAAGCGCCGGGGGTGGAACCCTTGCGCTTCTCACATCCCCCAGGAGCTGACCGCAGCATCGTGTCCCTAGATCGTGACAAGCCGGCGATCGCGCTTCGCGATGTGACGAAGCGGTTCCGCACGCCCGGCGGGGGGTTGTACGTTGCGGTCCATAGCCTCACATTTGAAGTCGCTCGCGGGGAGTTCTGCGCGATTGTCGGTCCCACGGGGTCAGGGAAATCGACGACGCTCAACCTTATTGCAGGACTTGAGACGCCGAGCCGCGGTCAGGTGTCCGTGCTTGGCGAGACCGTCACCACCCTCACGCGAGGCGTCGGCTATATGTTCCAAACCGACGCGGTCTTTCCCTGGAAAAACGTGCTCGAGAACGTGGCGACGGGACCGATTTACAGAGGCGTGTCACGTCAAGAGGCACACCGCGGGGCGCGAGACTGGGTTGGTCGTGTAGGCTTGGCCGGGTTTGAAGACCGATACCCGAATCAACTGAGCGGCGGCATGAGGAAGCGGGTCGCGCTCGCTCAAACATTGATCAACGAACCCGCGATCCTCTTGATGGATGAGCCCTTCGCGTCCCTCGACGTCCAGACACGAACATTGATGGAAAACGAGCTGCTCGAGTTGTGGTCGGGAACATCTGCGTCCGTGGTGTTCGTGACCCATGACCTGGAAGAAGCCATCGCGCTGGCCGACAGGGTACTGGTGTTCACGGCCTCCCCGGCCACGTTGAAACAAAGCTATCAGATCGACCTGTCGCGGCCGCGCAACGTGACCGAGGTCCGCTTCGACCCTCGTTTCACCCGGTTGTACGAACGGATTTGGGAAGACTTGCGCGACGAGGCCATCATCGCCTATGAGCGATCCATCAAAGACATCAGGCTCTGACGCCCGCCCGGTCGAGCCCCTAACCGAGGAGGAGCTGTCGGCCGAGGCGCGCGAACATCGGCGGGCCCGGCTTGAGCGCTTCCTGCAAATAGGGGTCTTCGCCGTGATCGTTGGGGGGTGGGAGGTCTCCGCCCGGACGGGGCTCGCCGACCCATTCTTCTTCGGTCAGCCTTCGGGGATCGTGGCGACCATCTGGCGGTGGTCAACGCGTGGCACTCCCCAAGGACCTCTCTGGCAACATGTCGCCGTGACGCTCGAAGAAACCGTGTTGGCATTTTTCATCGGCGTCCTGATGGGCGTCATTGGCGGTTTCGCGCTTGGTCGGAGTCGGACGCTCGCGGCGGTATTCGGGCCGTATGTGCGGATGGGGAATGCCATCCCGCGAGTGATCCTCGGATCGATTTTCGTGATCTGGTTAGGCCTCGGCATGGCCAGTAAGGTCGCACTAGGCGTCACGCTCACCTTTTTCATTGTCTTCTTCAATGCCTTTCAGGGCGTACGGGAGGTTGATCCTAACCTCGTGAACAACGCGCGCATACTGGGAGCGAGTCCTCGTCAGTTATCATTCGATGTGATGCTGCCTGCGGCGTTGGGCTGGATCATCAGCAGCCTGCACACGAGCTTCGGGTTTGCCCTCGTCGGCGCCGTCGTGGGGGAATTTCTCGGGGCGACGCAAGGCCTCGGGTATCTGGTGGCCACCGCTCAGGGGGCGTTCAACACCAACGGCGTGTTCGCGGCGATGGTCATCATGTCGGTTGTGGCACTCATCGCCGACGCTTCCGTGACGTGGCTGGAGCGCCGGCTGACGCCCTGGCGGCCGAGGACGCTGGCCAGGAATTTCTGAAGCCTCAAGGAGTAGGACCCTATCAGGGAGAACAAAACCCGAAGCAATACGCTCCCAGCCACTCTGCGCGCGAGGGGGGGAAGCCAGATGGCAGGAGCTCAGTGGACGATTTCCGGAGAGTATTTCGAGAACTGCAATTGCGATGTCATATGCCCGTGTGAGGTTTCACCTCAGGGGTCCCTGCAGGTGCGTCCGGACCAAGGTGAGTGCCGAGTGTATCTCATCTTCCACATCAATGAGGGACGCTATGGTGGCGTTGACCTCAAGGGTCTAAACGTTGCGATTGCCGCCCAGACGCCCGGCGTCGGCGCGGCGATCCTCGACGAGGTGGACTATTGGTGGCAGGAGTCCGTCAATGCCGCCGAGGAGGTCGTGGCCGCCATCCGGCCCGCGATGGCTTCGCTGCCGGGCACGAAGCTGATCGCCATCAGCAGCCCCTACACGCCGGTCGGCTGGTTGCATCACTTCCATCGCGCGCACTGGGGGCAACCCGGCCGCGCGCTGGTCTGGAAAGCACCGAGTCTCGTGATGAACCCGACGCTCGATGAGGCACGCATCACCACGGCCGTCGCGGCGGACCCCGAGCGCGGGCGTGCCGAGTGGGAGGCGGAGTGGCGGGCCGGGGCGGCCGCGCTGTTCGATGAGCCAGCGCTGCTCGACGCCTGCTCGCGGCGCGAGCCGCTCATCATTCCGCCGCAGCCGAAGCGGCGCTATGCGGCGGGCGTAGACCCGAGCGGCGGCGGGGCCGATGAATTTACCTGGAGCATCGCGCACCGCGACGGCGAGCGCGTCATCGTGGACCTCGTGGCCGCGCGGGGCAGGCGAGGCCGACAGCCATTAGACCTGGAGGCGGCCGTCCGCGAGTGCGCGGAGGATCTGCACGTGCATGGCTTACGGACCTGCACCGGCGACCGCTATAGCGGGGCCTGGGTCCTCGAAGCCTTCGCCCGGCACGGCATCCGCTACCGCCAGGCCGAGCAGACAAAGAGCGAGTGCTACCTGGGTCTGCTGCCGCTGGTGACGGCGAGGCGCCTCGAGGTGCCCGAGGACGTGGAGCTGACGCGGCAGATGCGGCTCCTGGAGCGGCGTCGCGGCACGCAGGGGAAGGACATCGTCGACCATCCGGTCGGCGCGCATGATGATCGCGTCAACGCCGCCGCGCTGGCAGTGGCGGCGGCGCTGGCGCGGCCGGCGATGGGCACGGGCGGCTGGCGGGCCCTGGCCGAAGTGAATGACGACCTGCACGAAGGCGCGACCGCCTGGCTCTCCGATGCTGTGGTCGGCCGGCGGCCGCCGCGCGGTCTATAAGCACCGCCGGCCGGTGCGGAGTCTAGGGATAACCTGCGACCAGACTTGGGCCGAGGACAACGAGACTCATCATGCTGCGTCGATGGCGTCTCACTCCGTCACTTTGCAGCGACAAGCCGGCGCCGGGCTTGATGAGGTGCGGCGGCTGTTGAGCCACGAGAGTCTGAACACCACGCTGCGCTACTCGTTACTGGTCGGGGCGGAATTGTAGCGGGCGCACCAGGGGGCCGGAGCGATCGAGCGGCTGCGGTTGGATTGAGGACGAACAGTGAGGCCTAGCCCGACCATCGTCAGAGCACGCGCCCCGCAGCTCGTCCGCGTTACGGCCAGGATCGGCCAACTCGCTGCAGGGCGCGGAATAAACTTCCGGCTACCATGCCCTGTCTGACAAACATCGCGCTGTCCACGACTCTCGACAGCAAGCGGAGGGCAAACGCCCGGTCGACCCTCGGCAGTTCGTGAAGCAAGTGGTTGAGAGTTGCAGCTGCGAGGTCCTCAGGCAGGAGCGGCGCCACCGCCGCCAGAGCCTGGGTGTCAAGGGTCACCCAAAATTCCCCTTCTCTGGTCATCGAAAACTCCCCACCCGTGGTTCTTACACCAGGGTCTCGGTCGGCTTGACCAAGCTGGCCTTCAGCTTTTCCTTCAGACGGTACGAGTTGCCGCGGATGTTGACCGTGATCGCATGATGGAGCAGGCGATCCAGGATGGCCGCGGCGATCACCCGGTCGCCGAAGACCTCGCCCCAACTCCCGAAGCTCTGATTGCTGGTCAGGATCATCGGGCCGCGCTCGTAGCGGCGACTAATCAGCTGGAAGAAGAGATTGGCCCCGGCTCGCTCGATGGGCAGATAGCCGATTTCGTCGATGATCAGCAGGCGCGGCACGGTGTAGACCTTGAGCTTGTCCTCGAGCCGGCCTTCGGCCAGGGCCCGGGTGAGGGTGGCGATCATCGCCGCTGCGGTGGTGAACAGTACCCGATAGCCGCGCTCGATGGCCCGCAGCCCCAGGCCCACGGCCAGGTGCGTTTTGCCCACGCCCGGCGGTCCGAGGAGGATGACGTTCTCGCCGTACTCGATGAAGTGGCAGGTGCTCAGGGTCTGGATCTGCTTGCGATCCAGCGACGGCTGATACGCGAACTCGAAGCTGTCCAGGCTCTTGACGAAGGGGAAGCGGGCAAGGTGGGTGCGCATCGTCACATTCTTGGTGGTCTTCGCCGCGACCTCTTCGGTGAGTACCTGGTCGAGAAAGTCGGCATAGGAGAGCTCTTTGGTGGTGGCGTCCTGCAGCAGCGCCTCCAGCCGCTCCCGGCTCTTGAACAGGCGCAGTCGCTGCAAGTACTCCTGCAGGCGCTCGAGCTGGGCCGCCATCATGCCTCACCGCCCGGCTGGCACAATGCTTCGTAGCAGGCGAGATCACGGCGATCGACGTCGGGGGGCGCCAGCAGCGGCCGCTGGTGATCCGGCAGGGTCGACCGCCGCTGCCGTGCGGTCCGGGCGAGGGCCCCGGGGCCGTGCTCGGGGAGGATGGCCAGCTGATGTTGGCCCCCGAGCACGCGATGGCGAGCCACCTGGTCGCCGCGATGGACGATTTCCAGGACGTCCCCCTGCCGGCGCACCTCGACGGCCTGGCCGATCAGCCTGAAGGGCACCGAGTAGCGGTTCGTCTCGAAGCTGACCAGGTAGTCGCCGGCGACGATCCGTGGCAGCCTCGCCTCGAGGTGAAAACTCCGGGGCCCGGTCACGGCGATCAGCGCCCCCCGCTCGCGGGTGAAGCGATCGATCGGCCGCTCATGCGTCGTGCCGTGCACCCGGACATCGGCCACCGTGGCGATCCACTCCCCCAGTTGCTCGCTGAGGTCCATGTCGTCCCGGAACGTCCGACCGGGCAGGAAGTTGCGGCGGAAGTACTTGATGCCCGATTCGACCTTCCCTTTCTTCAAAGCTGTCAAATGCAGGCAATTCTGCTGATCGCCAGCAGATTCTGATCACTCATCCCTTTCACCCGCTGCACGGGCGAGCGTTCCGGTTCGTCGTCACCAAGCAACTGTGGGGCGAGGAGCGGGTGACCTTCGAACACCCCCAGGGCTTCCTCTGCTCTGTGCCTGTGGGCTGGACGAACGTGATACTCACTGATCCGTACCTCAGCGTCGGAGGCGGGCGGTCGCGATTTCGTGTGGAGGATTTGCTCGTGCTCGCGGACCTCGTGGCCGCCCGGGGAAAGCGATGAGATCTCACCCGTGTCCACGGGATTTCGTCCCAAGCGTCATTGGTAATTCGTCCACGTCATCCAGAGGCCACCAAAACGAGATCTCACAATACGCTTGTTTTATCAGTAGATCTGCGAAGAAAATGCTTGACGTCGAACCGGAAGTGTACATAATAAGATTGACAATGCCACGCCGGCGCCCTGCTCCCGAGGATCCCAAAGCGGCCGCCCTCCGGGCCGCAGGCGCGCTCCATCCTCATCCTGAGGTCATTACGGACGAGCTCTTCAGGCAGTCCAGTTTCTTCGATCGGCGAGACCGGGTGCAGGTGAAGTACGAGATGCTGCGGGCACACGACGTGGAGGGCCGGCCTATCAGCACGGTCGCCCGCGCATTCGGCGTGAGTCGCCAGGCAGTGTACGCCGCGGCGGCGGCCTTTCGCGCGCAGGGGATTCCGGGCCTCCTCCCGCGCCGGCGCGGCCCCCAACGGGCCCACAAGTGCACGGAGGAGATCTTGGACTTCGCCGAGCAGTGGCGGGCTGGGCAGGCCGCGGGAGAAGCCAGCGCGGTTGAGGCCATCCATCGGCAGTTCGGCGTCACGATCCACCCGCGGTCGCTTCGGCGCGCGCTGGCGCGGCGCGCAAAAAAAGGCGCCAAGAAGGGAGCGGCACGGTCATGAGGGTCTCTATCGGCGCGGTCACTGTGCGCACACACTACGAGACGCTCCGCCGAGAGGCGACCGGAGCCCCCACCGAGGGCGCACGCAGTCACGGTCTCGCGCTCTTTCTCCTGCGCGGCATGAGTGCGTGGCTTCAGGCACTCGCAGCCCTGGGGTCACTGGAGGCAGCCTCGTGCCCATCCGCGAATGTCCCTGACGACCGCAGGCGAGCTCCCCTTCCGGGAACGCGTGCTGAGCTGATGAGCGTGCTCGCCGGGATGGTCCTCGCCTGTCTTCGCGAGGACGGAGTCGCCTCATGAGCGGGCCCACGATCGTCACCCCGGACCACCTGCGCCGCGGCGCCTATCTCTACGTCCGGCAGTCGTCCCTCCATCAAGTGCAGGAGCATCGGGAAAGCACGGCCCGACAGTATGACCTCCAGCGCCGGGCCCAGGTGCTTGGCTGGCAGGCGGAGCAAATCACGGTCATCGACGAGGATCTGGGATTATCCGGATCCTCCGCAGTCGACCGGGGTGGCTTTCAACGGCTGGTCGCCGATGTGGGGCTCGGGCGGGTCGGTGTCGTGATGGGGCTGGAGGTCTCTCGGTTGGCGCGGAACTCGACCGACTGGCACCGGCTCCTGGAAATCTGCGCGCTTGCGGACACACTCATTCTCGATGAAGACGGGATCTACGATCCGAGCCACTTCAATGATCGGCTGCTCTTGGGCCTCAAGGGCACGATGAGTGAGGCGGAGCTGCATGTGCTCCGCGCCCGGCTGCTCGGCGGTCAGCTCAACAAGGCCCGCCGCGGGGAGCTCACGATGCGGGTGCCGATCGGCTATGTCTACGATCGCACCCACCACCTCGTGCTCGATCCGGATGCGCAGATCCAGAAGACCGTGCGTCTGCTCTTCGAGACCTTTCGCCGCACGGGCTCGGCCTGCCAGGTCGTACAGCACTTTGCGCGGGAGGGAATCCTGTGGCCCCGGCGGCTTGCCACCGGTCCCCGGGCCGGGGACATCGTCTGGGTACCCCTTGTGCACAGCCGTGTCTTGAATATGCTCCACAATCCGCGCTATACGGGAGCGTTCATCTGGGGACGGAGTCGCCAGCGCAAGGTCACAATCGGCGGCCAGGTCCACTATCGACGCCTCCCTCGCGAAGAGTGGCGAGTGTTTTTGCCCAACGCCTCCCCCGAATATCTCACCTGGGCGGAGTTCGAGGCGAACCAAGGCACGTTGCGGGCCAATGCCGCAGGCTATGGCTCCGAGCGCATGCGGAGTCCCGCCCGCGAGGGCGCCGCTCTGCTCCAGGGCGTGATCCTCTGTGGCCGGTGTGGGGCCCGCATGACCGTCCGCTATAGCGTGCGCCAGGGGCACCCCATCCCCGATTATCTCTGCCAGCGCCGTGGCATCGAGGAGGCCCGCAGACCCTGTCAGGTCATTCCCGGGACCGGGCTCGACGACGCCATCAGTCAGGTCATCCTGAACGCCGTCACGCCGGCCGCGCTGGACGTGGCGCTCGAGGTCTTCGAGGAACTGCGGACACGCAAGGCTGAAGTCGATCGCCTGCGGCACGCGCGGGTCGAGCGGGCCCGCGAAGAGGCGGAATTGGCGCAGCGCCAGTTCCTCCTGGTCCGTCCCGAACATCGGCTGGTCGCTGATAGTCTCGAACGGCAGTGGAATGAAAAGCTCGCAGCGCTGGCCCAGGCCGAGGAGGAGTATGCACGCGCAACGAAGGCGGAGGGGCCTGACCTGAACGCAGAAGCCCGGGAGCGTATTCATGCGCTGGCGACTGATCTGCCCCGCGTGTGGCATGATCCGCGGACGCCCATGCGGGACCGCAAGCGCATGCTGCGGCTCCTGGTCGAAGATCTCACGCTGACGCGCGATCGCACGATCCACATTCAGATTCGCTGGAAAGGAGGAGCAACGACGTCTCTTGATCAGCCCCTCCCACTCAGGGCTGCGGACCTGCGACGTACCCCTCCGGCGATCGTCGAGCAGATCCGGGCCCTCGCCACGGAGTACACCGATTCTCGCGTCGCTCAGGCGCTCTGCGCCCGTTCGCTTCGCTCAGGGACTGGGAAGGCGTTTACGGCTCGCATGGTGCGATCGCTCCGCCGCCTGTATGGCATCCCCAGCTTCGCCGACTATCTGCGGCGTACTGGCTGGCTCACGGCCGGGGAAATGGCTGCCCAACTCGGCGTTCACCGGACCACGGCCATCCGGTTTGCCTTGGAGGGGGTGCTCCACGCCACTCGGGCGAACGATAAGGGCGACGTACTTTTCGAACCACCGACAGGCTCCCTGCCCAAGGCGCATCCCGGCAAGCGGTTTCGCGACCGCCGCCGATATGCTCAGTGTGCGCCGCACACGCGAAAGGAGCTGTAGTATGCAGCCCGATCCTTAGCCTGGGGAGAGCGGGCAGGGATCCAGGCAATGCCGACGTCCTGGAGGGCGCG
>JBGPLF010000170.1:0-9026 GCA_041486265.1 bacterium | reverse complement strand
CACCGCAATCAAGCTGTCAACGGTGGCGACCGCGGCCGTGCTGCTTTACACTGCGCCGGCCTGGGTGGTCGTGCTGGCCAGGGTCTTCTTCGGCGAACCCATGACGCCGATGAAGACGTCGGCGGTCGGGCTGTCATTCGCAGGATGTGTCCTGGTGATCAACGCGGTCGGTCCCGGCGCCGTGCGGCTGAGCGCCGCGGGACTTCTGGCCGGCCTAGGCGCCGGATTTACCTATGCGATGTACAGCATCTTCGGGAAGACGGCGCTGCACCGTCACTCGCCGCTGACGACGGTGGTCTACACGCTCGGACTCGGCGCGCTGTTTCTGCTAATCTTCTCGGGTGGGCTGCCGCGCGTGCCCTTGGGCGGGTGGCCAGCGCTCGCCTACGTGATCGCCGGCCCCACGGCCGCAGCCTACGTCGTCTACATCGCAGGCCTGCGATGGATCGAGGCCGGACGCGCCAGCGTCGTGGCGACATTGGAACCTGTGGTCGCAGCGTGTAGCGGGGCCTTTCTGCTGCACGAACCCTTCGGCCTCACGCAGTGGATCGGCGCGGCGCTGGTCATAGGCGGGGTTGTGCTGGTGCAGGGGGAGCAGGTCATGGGACGGGTGAGGGTCCGGCGGGAATCCAAGACATCGTGATCAACCGACTGGTGTACCTGTGACGGCTCGCGAGGGAGCCCGGCGCGAGCGCGCGGCCTCAAAACCGCAGGTCGAGCCTGATGTCGTATGCCTCGGCCCCGACCCGGACTCCGGGTATCGTCAACGCAGCCGAGATCACCGCAGGTGGAATCGGCAGCGGTTCAAACACTAGTCGCCCGCGGCCCTGACTTCGGGACCCCACACGGTCGGGGAGGTCGCTGCGCAACATCCGCACAGCGTAGGCCTTCCCCGTATTATCAACCAGCCGTGTCTCACCGATCGCTACAAATAGGTCGGCATCCACCTCGGCGGAGTTCTCCACAACGACAGTCAGGGTGGTCGCCTGCCTCGTGAACTCCACACTCGACACGCTCACTGCGACCGGCCCCGTATCCGCACGGGCGCTGAGGACTATGGTGCGCGCACCCAGCGGTGGCGGGGTGACCGCCACCGGGGGCTCGCTCGGCCGGAACGACATCTGACAGTTCCGCAACTCGATCGGAGGAAGCCCCGCACCTGACGAAACAGCCAGCCCGTCGAGCAAGAGGGTGAACTGCGCCGGCCAGGACGCAGGCCTGAAGTAGACTGAGCGTCTGAGTGACGCCCCCGAGGCCAACTCGCCGGCCCTGAGGATCCTGGCGTCGATCGTCCGCGCCGAAAGATTCAGGGGCACAGCACCACCAACGGCCACCCCGAAAGAACTGCCCCGACCGCCCCCGAAGAAGCCGAACAATCCCACGTTCAGCGGGCCGGGGCCACCCAGCGCGTAGACCACCTGTTCTGGACTGGCCGGCGACACAGGATCGCCCTGATCAGGCACCAGCGCGAATCGCCAGGGATCGATCCGGATTCCTCCCTGGGTCTTGTTCAGCAGGGTAAGCTCGACCTCAACGAAGTACGGGAGCGCGCGGGTGTGTACCGTGCCGGCCGCAGACAGAAACGGGGCGTCGGCCCGACAGCGGAGAGTCGACGGAGTGGTCTGAGCCGATGCCGCTGAGATCGGGCCCCCGAGCGCAAGGAGAATACTCACGACCATCACCGACCATCTCATAACGAGCCCTCCTTTGAAGGCCGCCCGACTCCGCGATCTAATCTAAGCATGGCGCGCACGGCAAAGAAGATCAATGGGCGCCGCGACTGCGCTGACGAAGGTAGGCTTTGGCCTCGTCCATGGTAATGATGTCAGCATACTTCGCACCCATATCAAACAGGTTGATTTTGTGCGAAGCGCTGAACCGGTCGAACGTGCCTTCGAGCACAACGCCGACCCGATAATTGAAGGAAAAGGCATCTAGGACCGTCGCCCGGACGCAGCCGCTCGTCGTCCCTCCCAGCACGATCAAGGTATCGACGTCCAACTCATTCAGGTAGCTGGGCAGGGGCGTCCCGAAGAAGGCGCTGGGCTTGCTCTTGCGGAGGACAAGATCGTCGGGCTGCGGGGCGATCTCGTCCACGACGCGGTTGCCCCAATCCCACTGACCTGCGGCATCCTCTTCGGCAGCGCGCACATTTTTGCCGCCCCACCGGCCGACATCCGCCTGGCGGCGGCGTGGCTCTCCGATCGTGTAGATGATCGGCACCGACGCCTCACGGGCGGCAGCCAGGACCTGGTGGATGGCCTCAACCGCCGTCCATGCCTCCGCCCCGCAGGCGTTCCGGCTCCGCCGCACCGCGTCGATGATGGGCTCCGAACGCTCTCCCGTGAAGTTGTAGGTGACGTCGACCGCCAGAACGGCCGGCTTCTCGCCGAGGCCCTGCCGGGTACCGTATCCGGACAGCCGCAGCACCTCACGGTCGAGAGATGTGAGCAAATCGTCCCAAATGGCCACAGCCGTCCCTCCGAGATTCATCTCCCCGCGGCCACGGTCTCAGGATTCACGATCCACAGCGGCCGCTCGCCCCTGCAGTATCGCGCGATATTCTCCAGACCGGCTTGTGCCGTTCGATCATGGCTTCGTGCAGCGATCCAATATGGCAGGAGAGACTTGTCCGCCTGGACATGGCCAGAGTACGCACCCACGGCGCGCTCGGATCCGGAGGCTCGACCGGCCAGGTATCGATGCCCGCACCATAGATCCGCCCTTCTTCGACCGCTCTGGCGAGCGCGGGAGCATCGACAATCTCTCCCCTCGCAGCGTTCACGATGATGGCCGACGACTTCAGCCGCCCGATCTCGCGCTCCCCGATCATCCCTCGGGTTTCATCCGTCAAGGATGCGTGAATGGTGATCACGTCCGATTCCGCCAGCACAGTGTCGAGGCCCACAAGGTGCACACCGATCATCTCCGCGTCGGTGGTGGGAACGTACGGATCGCAGGCGATGACCTTCATGTTGAAGCCCAGGCGGCCAATCAACGCGCTACGCTTCCCGATCTTGCCAAGGCCGATGATACCGAGGGTCTTCCCCGACAGGACTGGCCCGCCCCTGTAGAATGCCAGATCCTCCCCGTCGGTCGCGCCAAATCTCCCGGATGTCATCAGCGCTCCCGACCGCATCTCCGCGTCGACCTGTGGAATCCGTCTGGCCAGGGCCAAGATGTGCGCCCAGGCAAGCTCCGCGACAGACTGGGAAGAGATCCCGACGCCGCCGAGATTGGCGACCATGATCCCCCGCTGGCTCGCGGCGGCGACGTCGACCGTGTCGTATCCTATAGTGAACACCTGGATGAATTCCAGGTGTTCACATGCGTCCATCAACTCCCCGGTGATGCTATGCCTCGCGGATCCTTTCTCGAATCCCAGTCCGGCTATGACGTGAGGCCCGAACTCGCGGAGCAGCGCTGGAGTGGGCGCAGTACGGGTCGCCCGGTAGTCCACATCGGCGGTCTCCTTCAAGAACGCCCACGGCCAGAGCAACCGGCCTCCGTACACGAGCAAGACCTTCTTCCTCCGATCGCTGTCCATGACTCACCCTGCCTTTCTCCCCACCCCTACACCGTGCCGCAGTACAGAAGTCCCGATGACCGCGCCAGCCGTCAGCGCGGCTGCGCACGCGATGAACGGAGCCTTTGGCCCGATCCCGTCCCACAGCAGGCCGCCCAGCAGCGGGCCGAGCACCAGGCCCAGTCCCTGCACTGTCTCCGAGGCGCCGACGGCCAGCCCCAGCCTGCCCTGCGGCGCCAGTTCGGTGACAAGGGCCAGCCACGCCGGCGCCATCAGAGCGTAACTGCTGCCCAGCAGGACCCCCGCGATGAGCAGCAGCCACAGCCGCTCGCTGAAGGGGATCAACCACATACCTAGCGCGCCGAGCACCATCCCCGCCGTAATCAGGTGGGACTTGCCCACGCGGTCGGCGAGCCGGCCGGCCGGAATCGTCGCGAGCGCCACGACGATGACCACCAGCAGGAACAGGACGCCGATCTCGTGCTCGCCGAGCCCGATCACGCGCTTGGCGTAGATCGCGGCAATCGGCACCAGCATCCCAATCCCAAACATCTGGATGAACGCGATCAGGTAGAGCCAAAAGAGGACCGGCGACGTGCGGAAGCTGCCCATGATGGCTTCCAGGTGCGCCGGCTGGACGGTGGGATGATAGTCGATGAGGGTGCCATCCGCGTGATGGCTTGGGCGTCCGCCCGGAAGGAGGATGAAGGCCATCAGGCCGCCGAGCACGAGCAGCCCGCTTGCCAGATAGAATCCGGCCTGGAAATTGTGGGCGAATCCCACGACGAACAGCCCGAGCGCCGGCCCGGCCGCAATCCCGCCGAGGAAGGCCGTGTTGAGCACGGCCATGCCGGTCGCGCGGCGGTCCGGAGTCGTCGTTTCGGCGATCGATGCGGCGGCCGAGGGCCACAGCGCGGCCGACCCGATTCCATCGACGAATCGGAGGGGAACGAATAGCAGAGGCACCCGCAGGACCGACATCACCAGCGGTGCGACGGCGGCCACCAGACAGCCAGCGATCATGGCGGGCTTGCGCCCGAACCGGTCGGCGATACTACCCCAGGCGGTCTTGAAAGCCGTCTCGACAAGGGCGAAGGTCGCGACCACGACGCCGACGAGCTTCACGCTGGCGCCGAGGCGCTCAGTGAGGTACAACGGCAGGAGCGGCAGGATGGTGGAGAAGCCGAGCTGGGCCAGGCCGAGGATGAGCGAGACGCGCCAGACCATGCGGCCTCCGTTCACCGTGCGGCACCCTCCTGCCCGCCGTCTTGCACGTGGGTCCTGGCGGCACCTGCCTGCCCCGGATGCGACGCCACCCGCGCGCCGGCGCGCTCGGCCGCCGCGAGCGCGGCGCGGTGCTCTTGTTCATCGTCCAGAGGCGTCAGCGTCACGTCATCATATCGCCGGCGCAGCGCCATGCCGATCAAGAGGTCGGCCAGCCACGGGTTCTTGGGGAGCAGCGGGCCGTGCAGGTATGTCCCGTACACGTACCGCCAGACCGCCCCTTCGCTGCGATCCTCACCGTTGTTGCCAAACCCGGCGACGACGGTTCCCAGGGGACGCGCGCCTGAACCCAGGTGCGTCCGCCCGCCGTGATTCTCGAATCCCACCAGCATCTGGCCCGACGACTTTTCATGGATCACGATGTTGCCGATCAACCTGCGCGCGCCCGGTCCCGGATGCACGGTGTGCAGGTCGAGCAGACCCAGTCCCTCGAGGTCTGGACCGTCGGCCGGACGGTAGTAGTGTCCGAGCAGTTGATAGCCGCCGCACACGCCCAGGACAGCGGCACCCGATGCTGCCGCCTCGCGCAGCGCGGCGCCCTTGACCCGGCAGAGGTCCGGCGCAGCCAGCCGCTGCTGCCGATCCTCGCCGCCGCCGATGAAGTATAGGTCGCTGGCGCCCGGATCGATCGAATCGCCCAACCGCGCCTCCACCAGGCGTACCTCGAGGCCTCGCCACTGGGACCGCCGAACCAGCGTGGCGATGTTGCCGCGGTCGCCGTAGAGATTGAGCAGGTCGGGATACAGATGGCAGATGCGCAGGTCCATGCCTGATGTTACTGCTTCCAGAAGCCGCGCACGTACCCCTTGCGGGTCAGGATCTTGCGCAGGTGCAGCATGGCGGTATACGTCGGTAGGATGTAAAGCCGCTCGCCGTCGCGCAGCAGCAGGCGCGCACGCTCCAGCGCCTGCCCCCCTTCGCCCTCAACGGCGATCCGGCTGGCATCGACGCCGGCGTACTTGAGGCGCAGCGCCATGTCTTCCGCGCGGATCCCGGTCACCACGATCGCCCGCGCCCGGTCGCGCAGCATCTCGAAGTCCACATCCCACAGCCACGAGATGTCGCGCCCATCGGCGATGAGGTCGTTGATGGCGATCAGGACGACGGGGGCCTCGTCGGCGAGGAGAACGGTACGCAGCACTTCGTTGAATCCCGCCGGGTTCTTGGCGAGCAGCATGAGCGCCTCGCATCCATCGAACGTGACGCGCTCGCCGCGGCCAAACGCGGGCGCCGTGGACATGATGCCGCGGGCGACTGTGCTGCGGTCGATGTCCAGCGCCATCGCTCCGGCGGCGGCGGCTGTCACATCGTAGACGTTGTAGAGCCCCGGCAGCATCGTGGACACCACGACCGACGTCTCCCCGGAGGTGATCGTCATGGTCGCCCCATCGGCCCCATACAGGTGGACGCCGGTGGTACGCACCTGCGCGCACGGCCGGGCGGTCCCGCACTGCGGGCAGTGATAGTGGCCCATGTGCCCGAGGGTCACCAGTGTGTACTCGTAGGGCCGGCCGCAGCGATAGCAGTACCGGGAGTCGGCGGCGTGCTCGAGCGTGTGGAGGTCGTGTCCCTCGTGAGGCGCCTCCTCGAGCCCGAACGTGAGCGCCGGCCCGCTGTAACTGCCGCTCACGTCGGCGACCAGCGGATCGTCGGCGTTGAAGACGAGCGTGGCCCCGCGGGGCATCGCGGCCAGCGCGCGGCGCCACCGCTCGGCGATGAGATCAATCTCGCCGTACCGGTCGAGTTGATCGCGGAAGAGATTCAACAGGATGACGAGGCGGGGCCGCGTCGCCGCCACGGCGGCCGGCAGCGTGGCTTCGTCCACTTCAAATAGGCCGATGTCGCCGCTCATGCGTCCGGAGAGCGCGGCCCGCTCGACCAGCGCCGAGGCGATGCCCGACAGCAGGTTGGCCCCGGCGCGGTTGTGGATGGGGACGAGCCCGGCGCTTTCGAGGATTCCCCCCAGCAGACGGGAGGTCGTGGTCTTACCGTTGGTCCCGGACACGAGGATCACGCCGCGCGCCAGGCGCGCCGACAGGTCCGTGATGACGCCCGGAGCAAGCGCCATGGCGATCCGTCCGGGCAGCGTGGTGCCCCCGCCGGCCCGGGCAGCGCGGCTGGCGACAGCCGTCAGTCGGCCTGCGGCGATCGCCGCGACCTCACGCATCCCGACTCGATTGTACCGGCTCTGCGGCGGAATTCGAAGCAAACTGCGAGCTAGAAGCGGCGGGCCCCCAGGTAGCGCGGGGCGTAATAGTCGTCATCCATCGTGGTGATCGTCACGTGACCGGTCCCGGATGACGAATGGATGAAGCGCCCGTTCCCCAGATAGACGCCGGCGTGGGACGGGCCCGGGCTGATCGTCTGGAAGAACACGATGTCCCCGGTCTGCAGTTCATCCCTGGGGACGGGAGTAACGGCATCGTACATTGCGTAGGTCGTTCGCGGCAGCGTCACGCCCATCTGCCCGAAGACGTAATACAGAAATCCCGAGCAGTCGAATCCGGACGGGGTCGTCCCTCCCCACCGGTAGCGGACGCCCATCTGGCGGGTGGAGAGCGCGACCAGACCGGAGGCCCAGCGCTCGCCCCGAGAAGGCAGTGCAGCCAGACGGGCGCGCGGCGCGGCGCCAGGCATCGCCGTGGACACCCCCCCGGCGCGCGCGGGTACTTTGAGTTCGCGCCCGATATTGAGAATCGTGTCGCGTGAGATCCCGTTCATCGCCGCCAGGCGATCGGGCGTTGTGCCGGACCGGCGCGAGATCGACCACAGGGTGTCGCCGGCCTGAACGCGGTAGGCGCTGACGGCTGCCGCGAGGCGCGGCGACGGGGGCGCAGCGCGCTTCAGGATTGCCGCCTGAGATGGCCCCGCCACATCGGCGGCCTCATCCTCCGCGGGCAGTGCCGGCTGCCCGGACGGCGCCGGGATCTTCAACCGCTGTCCGATCGAGAGGATGCCGTCAGGGGAGATGCCGTTCATTGAGGCGAGCCGGTCGGGTGTCGTACCGAACCGGCGGGCCAGGCTCCACAAGGTATCGCCAGGCGCCACCTGATAGACTTCTGTCGCGACCGGGCGGGGCTGGGCGCCGGCGGACGCCGCAGCCAGCGCAACGCATCCGACGATCGCGGCGATCAGCAGGACGGCTGTCCGGATCCGCACGTTTGCCTCCTTAATCTCCCGCCTGGTTCCGATTCGCCCGCCGTGGACCGTCTCCTCCCGGCGGCGTCTGCCCTCAAGGCGGCGTCTGAGGAGTCGGCCCCGTCTTTGGTCCCGCCTGTTGAGCCGACCCTGCCACCATCTCCCGGAGCCGCCGCACACGTTCCTCGACCGGCGGGTGGGTGTCGAACAGGCTGTTGGCCCAGCCGCCCCACTCGTGCAGGGGATTAATGATGTAGAGGTGGGCCGTGGCCTTGTTGGCCACCTCGAGCGGCTCGGAATCGGCGCTGATCTTCTCGAGCGCGCTTGCTAGCCCCTCGGGGTAGCGCGTCAGCATCGCGCCCGAGGCGTCCGCCAGGAACTCGCGGCGGCGGGAGATCGCCAGGCGCATCAACTGCGCGAACAGCGGGGCCAGGATCGCCAGGACGATCCCGGCGAGGATGAGCATGCCGCCGGTGCTCCCCTCCTCGCGGTTGCCGCGCCGCCGGCCCCATCGCATGCTGCGCAGCAGCCAGTCGCTCAGCAGGGCCACGAGTCCCACCAGGACCGCCGTGATCGTCGCAAGCCGGATGTCGTAGTTCTGGATGTGCGACATCTCGTGGGCGATCACGCCCTCGAGTTCGAGACGGTTGAGTTTGTCGAGCAACCCCGTCGTGACCGCAATGGCGGCGTGCTCTGGATCACGGCCGGTCGCGAAGGCGTTGGGCGCGGTGTCGTCGATGAGGTACACCTTCGGGGCCGGAATGCCCGCGGCAATCGCAAGCCCTTCCACCGTGTTGTACAGGAGCGGGTAGCGCTCGCGGTCGGCGGGATGCGCCCCGCTGATGGAGAGCACCATCTGGTCGCTGTAGTAGTAGCTGCCCCACGCGCCCACAGCGGCGATGGCCGCCGCCGCGACGACGCCCCAGTATCCGAACCCCGTGAGCTGCCCAAAGAGATAGCCCAGGGCCGCCGTCACAAGCATGAAGCCCGTGACGAGGAGCCACGTGCCGCGGATGTTGCCTTCGACGGCCTCGTACATGGGCCTCGACGAGGCCTCAGAACTTCACCTTGACCGGCT
>JBGPLF010000169.1:0-9121 GCA_041486265.1 bacterium | reverse complement strand
GTGCACCGGCACGATGTCACGCTCGGGCATCCCCCAGATCTCGATCTGGAGGTCCTCGATGCGCCGCAGCGATTCGACGTCGTTCAGGGCTTTGATCGTGATGTCGGCCACAACGAGGAGGGTTCGACGCCGCCGGCCAGAACTCTTGGTGTGAGTTCTTATGAAATCTCTCCAGGCGTATGTCGCCACGCATTTGTCCGAACACCTCGCGGTTCTCGACCGGCTCGTCAGGCAGCCCAGCGTCGCCGCCCAGGGACGGGGCCTCGAGGAGACCGCTGCCCTCGTCCGCACTCTTTTCGGGGATGCCGGCGGGACGGCCGAGATCATCCGGCAGCCGGGCGCCGCGCCGGCCGTGCTGGCCGAGTTTCCGGGGCGCTCGGACCGGACGCTGCTCTTCTACGATCATTACGACGTCCAGCCTGCCGAGCCGCTGGACGAGTGGACGGTGCCGCCCTTTGAGGTCACGATCCGGAACGGCAGAGTCTACGGCCGAGGGACCAGCGACAACAAGGGTGATCTGGTCAGCCGGCTGGCGGCGCTCCGGGCGCTGCGGGAGACCGCCGGAGGGCTGCCGTGCCGCGTGCTCTTTCTCGTCGAAGGTGAAGAGGAAATCGGATCGGTGCATTTCGGCGCGTATGTCGCCGCGCTCCGCGACCGGCTGCGGGCCGACGCCTGCGTGTGGGAGTACGGTGATCGAGACCCCGACGAGCGCCTGCACGTCATTGCCGGCGTGAAGGGTATCTGCTATGTCGAACTGGAATTGACCGCGACCAGCCGGGACCTGCACTCCTCGATGGGCGCCATCGTAGACGGCGCCGGCACCCGGCTCGCATGGGCGGTGGCCGGACTGCGCGACGCGACCGGGCGGATCCGCGTCCCCGGATTCTACGACGCCGTGATGCCGCCCACGCCCGCCGCGCTGGCCGCGGCCCGCGCGGCACCCCTGGACGAGCGGCAGCTCCGCACCTATGCGGGGACCGATCACTTCATCGGCGCCCGTGCCGGCGACGCCCTGGTGGACGCCTATCTCTTTGAGCCCACCTGCACTGTGTGCGGGTTCGACGCAGGCTACACCGGCACCGGGATGAAGACCGTGTTGCCCCGGCGGGCGCGCGCGAAGATCGATTTCCGCCTGGTGCCGGAGCAGGACCCTGCGGTCGTCGTCCGGCTGCTGCGCGCGCACCTGGATCGGGAGGGGTTCGCCGACTGCGCCATCACGCAACTCGGCGGCGAGCGCGCCTTCCAGACGGACCTGACCCATCCCTTCGTCGGAACGGTCGTCGACGCGGCCCGCGCCGCGACCGGTCGGCAGGTCGTGCTGCTCCCGACGTCGGCCGGTACCGGGCCGATGCACGTGCTGGGCGTGCCGCTTGGGATTCCCATCCTCAGCATCGGGACGGGATACTGGGGGAGCAACGCGCACGCCCCCGACGAGCACATCCGGGTCGATGATTTTGAAGAGACCGCGACGATGATGGCGCACCTGCTCGAGCGCTTCGCGTTGTCCACCTAGCTCGGCCGGCCCACGTGCAGCCCGCTCCCCGCTGGCCGAATCATCTGGAGTTCATCGACACCTGGAGGACCTGATGCCGACGCTCAAAGAGATCGCCCGACAGCAGACAGATCCCGGGCTCGACCTGCTGCGCACCCTGGTCCGGCAGCCCAGCATCGCCGCCACGGGCGAAGGCCTGCCCGAGACCGCCGCACTGGTTCGCCAGATCTTCGAACGAGCAGGCGCCCGCGTCCAGGTCGCCACGCACGATGGCGCCGCGCCGGCCGTCATCGCCGAGTTCCCCGGGACCGGTGACCGCGCGCTTCTGTTCTACGACCACTACGACGTGCAGCCGCCTGATCCGCTCAACGAGTGGACGACGCCGCCCTTCGAGCCGGCGACGCGCGACGGCTGCCTCTTCGCGAGGGGCGTCGCGGACAACAAGGGCGATCTGACGACGCGCCTGGCCGCAGTGGCGGCGCTGCGGGCCGCGCACGGCCAATTGCCGTGCCGCGTGAAGTTCCTTGTGGAAGGAGAGGAAGAGATCGGCTCGGTGCACTTCGGCCCGTATGTCCGCGCGCACAAGGAGGCGTTGCGCGCCGACGCCTGCATCTGGGAGGCGGGGCAGCGCGACATGAAGGAGCGCCTGCAAATCACGCTGGGGATCAAGGGGATCTGCTACCTCGACCTGGAACTGCAGGCGACCAGCCGCGATCTCCACTCGTCGCTCGGCGCGATCGTGGACGGCGCCGGGACCAAGATGGTCTGGGCCCTGGCCTCTCTCAAGGATCCGGCCACCGGCCGCGTGCTCGTGGACGGTTTCTACGATCGCGTGCGGGCGCCGAGCGCCCGCGAACTGGAAGCCACGCGACTGCTTCCCTTTGACGAAGAGGAACTCAAGCAGCATATGGGCGTGCAGCACTTTATCGGCGGCGTCACGGGATTCGACGCGCTCGTGCGGCTCCTGTACCAGCCGACTTGCACCGTCTGTGGTTTCGAGAGCGGCTATACCGGTCAGGGATCCAAGACCGTGCTGCCGCGCCGCGCGCGCGCGAAGGTGGATTTCCGAATGGTCCCGGATCAGGACCCGGACGAGATCACCCGGTTGGTCGAAGCCCACTTTCAGCGTCTGGGCCTGGAGATGAAGGTGACGCTCTTGGGCGGCGAGCGCGCCTACCGGACGAACCTGGACGATCCGTTCGTTTCGTTGGTGACATCCACCGCAAAGGAAGCCACCGGCCGTGACGTCACGGTATACCCGACGTCGGCGGGCACGGGGCCGATGTGGGATCTCGGCGGCACGCTCGGCATTCCCATCGTGAGCGTGGGAGGATCGTACTGGGGCAGCCGCGCGCACGCGCCCGACGAGCACATCCGGCTGGCAGACTTTGAGGAGACGATCTATCTGATGGCGCGGCTGATCGAACGGTTCGCCGGACTCCCGTAGCATGGCGCGAGCCGGCTGACGGGGCGAGGGGCGGCCCCGTGACCCCGACACACGACCTGTTCTTCGGGCTGGCCGCGGCGCTGGGCTTCGGGAGCGCGGATTTCCTGGCCCGGCAGGCGACGCACCGGATCGGATTCTTCAGCACCCTCTTTTTCCTGCAGGCGCTGGGAGGGTTGGGGCTGCTGCCGCTGGCGTTCCTCTATGAACGCTCGTTGTGGCAGGTCGCCGATCCGTGGATCCTGGTCGGGGTGCTGGGGCTCCTCAACCTGTTCTCCGCCCTTGCGCTGTACCGGGCGTTTGAGTACGGCGTCCTCTCCGTGGTGGCCCCACTGATCTCCATGGCGCCCGCGATCACCACGGCGCTCGCCCTCTTGATTCTCGGCGAACACCTGGGGCGCACAGTGCTCGCGGGCATCACGCTCGTGCTGATGGGGATCATCGCGTTATCGCGCGCCGTGCCGACCGGCGGTCCGCCGCCAAAGAACGCGCGCATCGCGCTGGTCAGCGCTTTTGCGGCGCTGGCAGGATTCGGCGTGCTCGCCTTTGCCCTGAAGTACGCGATCGTGGCCATCGGTCCGATGACCACGATCGTGGCGATCCGCCTTGTCGGCGTCGCGGCCGTGCTGCCCGGTGTCATGGCAGGACGCGTCCGTCTCGTCGGACCCGCGCGCGATGCGTGGCCGCTGGTGATCGCGGCGACCGTGATCGACACCGCGGCCTTCGTGGCCTACACGACCGGCATCGGATCGGGCTCCGTGGCGATCGTGTCGACGCTCTCCGGTCTGTTCAGCGCGGTGACACTGGGCTTGGCCGCGCTGGTCCTCAAGGAGCGACTGGCGCCTGCCAGCTATGTGAGCATTGGGGTCATGCTGCTCGGCGTCACGCTTATCCTGCGGGGATGAGCAATTCCCCGGTTCCCTGCGGCCGCTGACGGCCATGCCGGGCTGGGCAGGGTTCAGCTCCGCCGCATGCGCGCACGCAGTTCGGCGAGCGCCGGGCTCAGCGAGACATGATACACAAACCCGTCCTCGAGGGCGCGGAGTTCTTCTGGAAGCGCCGCCAGGCGTTCGGTGCAGCGGCGGCGGATCTCGGTGAGCGACTCTGACCACATCCGAGCGCCCGCTTTCATGACCTGGACCAGGAGCGGTGCGGTGCCCGGCGGCCCCGGCTCGGTCTCGAGGGTGATCACGTCGCCGGCCGGCTGGCCCTCCGCATCGAGGCGGCGCCACACTTGCTTGCGGCCCGGCAGCGTCGCCTTCCCCGTGCTCAACTTGATCCGGTAGCCCTTTTCGTCCTCCACCAGCTTGTAGACGCCGCCGATGTTCGGCGCGTCCGCCGAGGTGCCCAGTTCGGTGCCGACCCCAACCGCGTCCACGGCCGCGCCCTGGGCCAGCAATTCGCCGATCCGGTGCTCGTTCAGGTCGCCGCTGAGCAGGATCTGCACCTCTCGGAGTTCCGCCGCATCCAGCGCGTGGCGGGCCGCGCGGCTCTGGGCGGCCAGGTCGCCGCTGTCGATGCGCACACCGCGCAGGTGCGCGCCGGCTTCGGCCATCTCGTGTCCCACAGTGATCGCGTGGGCCACCCCCTGCATCGTGTCATACGTGTCGATCAGCAGCACCGTGTTATTCGGAAAGTCGCGGGCAAAGGCGCGGAACGCCTCCAGCTCGTCCGGGAACGACATGACGTACGAATGCGCCATCGTCCCCACGACCGGCAGGCTGTAAAGCATCCCGGCCAGGACGTTCGACGTGCCGGTACAGCCCGCGATGTACGCGGCGCGCGCGGCCTTCAGCGCGGCGTCGGCGCCGTGATCGCGCCGGGGAGACATATCCACAACCCCACGGCCGCGCGCGGCCAGGACTGTCCGCGCAGCCTTGCTGGCCACCATGACCTGGAAGTTCAAGGCATTGAGGAGGAACGTCTCGATGATCTGCGCTTCGATGCGCGGGGCGCTGATCTCCAGCAGCGGCTCAGGAGGGAAGAACACCTCGCCTTCGGTGATGGCCCGCACGTCACCCGTAAACCGGAAGCCGCGCAGATAGTCCAGGAACCCGGCACTGAACAGTCGCAGGCTGCGGAGGTAGCCGATCGCTTCGTCGGTAAAGCGCACCTCCTCGAGATAGGCCAGCACCGTGTCGAGCCCGGCGCTTACCAGGAACGACCGGCGGGCCGGAAGTGACCGCACGAAGAGCGCAAACGTCGCCCTCTCGTTCATACCATGCCGGAAGTAACTGTCGGCCATGGCCAATTCGTAGAGGTCCACCAGCAGCGCGATGTTGTCCGGCGTGATATAGCCGAAGCCCGGCGAGGCGGATGTAGAACCGGACGGAGGCTGAGAGGACCGCGGCTCGGAGGGCCGCGGATTGGCATCGCTCATCAGGAAACTGTTCGGCCGGTGGTGGGGCTTTCCTTGTCAGAGCCGCGCGGTCCTCACGCCAGACGTTCTCCCCGCGCTGCAGCGTCGAGTTGGGTGTCGAATGAGAGGAACGTGAGTTCGGGGAGTTCGATCTGGAGGGTCTTGGCGGTGGCCAGGTGCCACAGGTCCGCGCCGCGCAATGGCCACCGTATCGATAGATCCTGCACGAGCCGCCACGCGGGCGAGGCGTTCACCCGCCGCCACAGCCCGCGTGCCACAGTTTCACGCGCCGCGGCGGCGAGGACAGGAGCCAGTGCCCGCTCGCGCTCCGCTCGGGCAATGACCGCGTGCACTTCTGCCCAGGTCAACGTAGAGAGTAAATGCGCCCCCGGCCGCCTGATCCACGCCCCGGCCTGCCTGCTGTGTCGGTCTTGAAAGAGCGTGGAGAGGACCGCAGAGCTGTCCCAATAGACCACGACCTCCCCGCCCGGGGTTACTCGTTTCGGTCTTCCTGCAGCCACGTCTGCGCCAGGCCTCTCTTGAGGGGCAGGGGTGAGGGAAGATCCCCCGTCTCCCGGTTCAATGGTTCGATTAACCCGGCCGCTTCCAGGCGGTGAATTCGCTCGGTCAGGGGCAGGTCATCACCAGACGCAGGTACGAGTCGAGCCACTGGTTTTCCCCGGTCTGTGATGATCCACTCCTGACCCCGCTCGACCCCCCGGAGGAGCCTGCTCAGGTGCGCTTTCGCCTCGCGAACTCCTGTTCTATGCGGCTTCATGATGAATCCTCAAATGTGGATTCTTAGACTACATTGCCATTGTAGTTCAGGCGACTATATACAGCAAGCCTCACATCGAGCGTTCGGGCACACGACCGGCGACGCCGATCAGGAATACCCGACCGCGTCATGAGGTTGACTGCATATGGTAGAGAACCGATCCGCAGCACTCACCGCGCGACGATGGTGTCGGGACATCTGACAGGGGGTGGAGGACGTGGCCGTTGAGGTCGGGCAGCAGGCTCCGGACGTCATGCTCGTCAACGCAGACCGCAAGGCGTTCAAAATCAGCGATCTTCGAGGAAAGCCCACGGTGCTGGCGTTCTTTCCCGGGGCGTTCACGGGTGTCTGCACGACGGAGATGTGCGCTTTTCGCGATGAGATGAACGCCTTCACGTCCCTCAATGCGCAGGTCGTCGGGATCAGCGTCGACTCCCCCTTTGCGCAGAAGGCGTTTGCCGACCAGAACAAACTTACGGTCCAGTTCCTGTCGGATTACAACCGTCAGGCCGTGAAGGCCTTCGCCGTAGAGGACCCCAACTTCGCCGGCGGGATGCTGCCCGGCGTGGCGATGCGGTCGGTCTTCGTGCTCGATGCGAACGGCGTCGTGCGCTACAAGTGGGTGGCGCCCACGCAGGCGACCTTGCCGGATTACCAGGCGGTGGAGGCGGCGGTCAAGGCGCTCAGCCACTAGCCCGCCGCCGCGTCATGTCGCGTCCGGCGATGTGAGTCTGGCGGCCCGTACGCCCAGCAGTCGCACCGGCCGGTCCACCGTGACCCGATCGAGCAGCGCGACGGCCACCTGCGCGATGGCCTCACCCTCGTCGGTCGGGGCTTCCAGCGTGCGCGAGCGCGTGAGCGTGCGGAACGTGGCAAAGCGGACCTTGAGCGTGATGTTGGCCGCGCGGTAGCCTTCCTGCCTGAGATCAGCCGCGACTTCGGCCGCCAGGCGCGCGATCATCTCCCGGATGGTCTCCAGCCGGCGCAGGTCCACCTGGAAGGTCCGCTCCCGGCTCAGCGACTTGGGTTCCCATTCGGTCTCCACCGGACTGTCGTCGATGCCCCGGGCGATGCGGTGCAGGTAGGCCCCGTGCCTCGGACCGTACGCCTCGGTGAGTCGCTCGAGCGGCAGGGCGGCCAAATCGCCGACGGTCTTGACGCCGAACGCCTCAAGCAGCGCCGCCGCGGTCTTCGGCCCAACGCCCCAGAGCACCGTCGCGGGCAGCGGCGCCAGGCGCACCTCGACCTCGTCCGCGGCGATGACCGTCAGGCCATCCGGTTTATTGAGCCCGGAGGCGATCTTGGCCACCAGCTTGTTTGGTCCGACGCCGACGGTCGCGGTCAGGTCCAGCTCCCCGGCGATGCGTTGTCTGATCGCGCCGGCGATCGCCTCGCCCGGCTCCGGAAGATCGCTGACGTCCAGGAAGGCCTCATCGAGCCCCAGGGATTCGACGCGGGCGCGGGTCTCGCGCAGGATCGCGTGCATCCGCTCGGAAACCTCACGGTAGGCCTTGAAGTCCACGGGCAGGAAGACTGCCTTCGGGCACAGGTTGAACGCGGTGCGCAGCGGCATCGCGGAATGGATGCCGTACGTGCGGGCCTCGTACGACGCGGTGGACACGACCCCGCGCTTGCGCGGGTCGCCGTCGCCGCCGACCACTACCGGGCGCCCGCGCAGTTCGGGGCGGCGCAGTTGCTCGACGGCGGCGAAGAAGGCATCCATATCGACGTGCAGGATAGTGCGGCCGGCCATCACGATTTCCCAGGAGGAACTTCGCGGTGTTCGGCGGTGGCCTCCTGTTGGGCAGAAGGAGCGTGAGGCATGATCCATTTTGAGGGAAAGGCTGTGCTCATCACCGGCGGTACCTCCGGCATCGGCCTGGAAACCGCCCGCCTGGCGCGCGAGTTGGGCGCTCGGGTGGCGGTTGCCGGTCGCCGGGCCGACCACGGCCGGGCGGCTGCGGCTCAGGTGGGATCGGATGTCCTGTTCGTGCCGGCCGACGTCTCGCAGGAGGGCGAGGTGCAGCGCATGGTGGCGACGGTCGGCGAGCGCTTTGGACGCCTCGACGTCCTGGTCAACAATGCCGGCATCATCAGCCGCAGGTCGGTCCATGAAGAGGATGCCGCGCGGTGGGACGACTTGATGGGCGTGAATCTCCGCGGGACGTTCCTGTGCTGTAAATATGCCCTCCCGCTCCTGACCGCCGCCCGGGGCGCGATCGTCAACGTGGCGTCGAACCTGGCCTTCCGGACGCAGCAAGGCCGCAGCCCCGCCTACAACGCCAGCAAGGCCGGCGTGGTGGCGCTCACGCAGGCCCTCGCCGTCCGCTATGGTCCCGACGGCGTGCGCGCTAATGCCGTCTGCCCCGGGTTCGTCCCGACGGAGTTGAATCGAGACACGTGGGAGCGCTGGACTCCGGAAGAGCGCACGCGGGTCGACGAGCAATATCCGCTGCGGCGCGTGGGGACTCCCCGAGACGTGGCGAACGCCATCCTCTTCCTGGCGTCGGACGCGGCCGGGTGGATCTCGGGCATCAGCCTAGTCATCGACGGCGGGCGCGTCGCGTCCTGAGCAGGATGACCGGGGGATGCGAACGGGTTGCGGATTTCCAGGTTAGTCGATGAAGCCTTGCCGGACACCGTGGATGAGGTCCGTGTAGGCCGCCTTGTGTCCTGCGCCGCCCAGACGGGTGGCGATCTGTCCCCGATGATAGGCGGAGTGGATGACGACGTGCATGAGGATGTCCTGGACCGTGTTTGTCCAGGCTTCACCCAGCGAGTTGACGTATGCGACCGGCCTGGTGAGGTCTTCCGGACTCAGGTGATTCAGGTAGGCATGCCAGTGCGGTGTCAGTCGTGCGCGCTGCTCACCACATTGATCAAGGTCCCACGCGGGCCAGACCTCGACCGGAGTCCGATCCTCCATCAGACGCCCCAGCCACAGCCGCTCGGCCGCGAGGACGTGCGCCATGATCTTCACGGAGCGCGGCGGCGGTGTGCCGGCCGCCTGCAGCGAGGCCAGGGCTTCGCCGTTAGCCCAGTCATCGT
>JBGPLF010000168.1:0-9130 GCA_041486265.1 bacterium | reverse complement strand
CGCCGGGCGCAGGCGCGCTGCAAGCGTCCGGATCAGCTCCGAGTGCGGCAGCGCCTCCTGCTCACCACTGGTCATGTCGCGCACCGTCGCCGTTCCCGCAGCCAGTTCGTCGTCGCCCAGCACGACCGCATAGCGCGCCCCGATCCTGTTGGCGTGCTTGAGCTGCGCCCGGGCGTCGCGGCCGAGCAGATCGCCCTCGGCGCGCACGCCCGCGGCGCGGAGCGCCTCGAGCACCAGCGCCGCCTCATTCTGAGCAGCGTCGCCAATGCTGACCACCATTACCTCAACCCCGCGATCGACGGAAGGCACCCGCCCTTCTTGTTCAGCGACGAGCAGCAGCCGGTCAAGCCCGAATCCGAATCCCACGCCGGGTGTCGGCGGCCCGCCGAGCTGCTCGGCCAGTCCGTCGTAGCGCCCGCCGCCGAACATGGCGTTCTGCGCGCCGAGACTGCCGGAGTAGACCTCGACTGCGGTGCGGGTGTAGTAATCCAGGCCCCGCACGATGAACGGATCGATCGTGTAGCGGACGCCGAACAGATCGAAGTGCCGCTTCACGCCCTCCAGGTGCGCTGCGCAGGCGTCGCAGAGATGATCGATGCTGCGCGGCGCCCCGCGCGCGATCCGGTGGCACCCTTCCTTCCTGCAATCCAGAATTCGAAGCGGATTGTGCTCGAACCGCCGCCGGCAGTCCTCGCAGAGTTCGTCGAGATGAGGGCGAAAGTAGTCGCGGAGCGCCGTCAGATACCCGGGCCGGCACACGGCATCCCCCACGCTGTTGAGGCGCACCTCCACCTCGGTCAGACCGACCGACTGCAGCAGCCGGATCGGAAGTGTCAATACCTCAGCGTCCGCCGCAGGCTCAGGGCCGCCGATGATCTCGGCGCCGAACTGTGTGTGCTGCCGGTACCGGCCCTTTTGCGGGCGGTCATACCGGAACATCGGGGCAATGTAGTAGAACTTCCCGGGCTGCGGGGCCTGCTTCAGGCCGTGCTCCAGGTAGGCGCGCATCACTGCCGCCGTACCCTCAGGGCGCAGGCTGAGGGAACGCCCGCCCCGGTCGGTGAAGTTGTACATTTCCTTCTCGACGATGTCCGTCGCCTCACCGACCGTGCGCTGAAAGACCTCGGTGTGCTCGACCACCGGCGTGCGGATCTCGCGGAAGCCGTACCGGGCCGCCAGATCGTGGATCATGGCCTCCAGTGCCTGCCAGCGCTCCACTTCTCCCGGCAGGATGTCGCGCATGCCGCGGGGGGCCTGGATCGTTGCCATCGTGGCGTCCCTCCTCAAACACTGCGGCGTACTGTCGTACTATCGAACGACGGCCATCAAAGAACGACGCTCCCGTCCCCTGACAGGGACGGGAGCGTGTTGGACTCCCGCGGTGCCACCCTGATTCCCCACCGGTCGGCACGCACCGGTCGGACCCTCTACGCGATCACGGGCGAACCCGGGCAGGTCGTGCGCGATCATCCGCGCCACCCGCCGCCGGCTCAGGGGTGTCGTTCGGACCCGGGGAACCTGAGGGCGGTTACAGCCCTACGCTCATGCGCGCCCTCTCTCTGGAAGGGCCGGGGCCTACTCGTCCCGTCGCTGCCGGTCTCGATCGTGCGGCGAATCTTGCGCCTCATTGTACCGGGCGGTCATCGGGACTGTCAAACGAAACGATCATGTGCAGCAGGTTCGGGCGCGCGCCTGTCGGGCCCGACGCCACGCTTAGAAAGGAGGGCCGCGACGACCGGGCGAACTACCCTGACGCGAGCGTCTCGCACGCGCACAGGGAGGAGTGCGGACAGGTGCATGCGATCATCCTGGCCGGCGGACGGGGAGAACGGCTTCGCCCATACACCGAGGACCGGCCTAAACCCATGGTCGAGGTCCTGGGGGTGCCGATCCTCGCCTACCAGCTCCATTGGCTGCAGACGCAGGGGGTGGCCAGCGTGGTCATGGCCTGCGGCTACCGCCATGAGGTGATCCGCGACTACTTTGGGACCGGCGAGAAGTGGGGTATTTCCATCGAGTACGCCGTCGAGCAGGACCCGCTCGGCCGCGGCGGCGCAATCCGGCAGGCCTTCAGCCGCCTCGAAGGGGCGCCTGAGCTCGTGCTGGCGACGAACGGCGACATCATCACCAACCTCCGGCTCGCCCCAGTGATCACCCAACACCGCGAGCACGGTGACCTCGCCACGGTCGTGCTCGCCCCCTACATCAGCACCTACGGCCTGGTGGAAGTCAACGCCGACGACCGCGTCATCGCGTTCAATGAGAAGCCGTCGCTGCCATACTGGATCAACGCCGGTATCTACGTCCTGTCCCGCGAGGTCATCCCCGAGCTCCCGGAGGTCGGCGACCACGAGAACACGGCCTTCCCTCGTCTGGCCGAGCAGCGGCGCCTGGGCGGTTACAAGTCGAGGGCCTACTGGCGCTCGGTGGATACTGTGAAGGATCTTTCGGAGGTCAGCCGGGAACTAGAGCGCCGGCTGCTCACGTCGTTCTCAGCCTAGCCGGGTTCAGCGCCGTCGAATTCAGCACCAGCAGCACCGGACGACCGTACGTCACCTCGAACACGGTGAGCGATCCCGGCGATACCTCCATCCGGCGCATCGCATCGAGGGGCAGTTCGAGCAGCCGGCAGATCAGCGCCAGGAGAGGATCCTGGTGCGACACGAGCAGTGCTGTCCCGCCGTGTGCCAGTTGCTCTGCGGCGACAGTCTGCACGCGATCAGCAATCGCTTCCACGGCCTCCATTCCTTGCAGCGCGACCTGGGTGGGGGCGGTCCGCCACGCTCGCCAGGCCTCGGGATAGCGCCGGATCGCCTCGGCGACCGGCAACCCTTCCCACGGCCCCATCCCCGTCTCGATCAGCCGCTCGTCGGTGATCACCGACCGGCCCAGGCGTTCCGCGATGATGGTCGCTGTATCGAGAGTCCGGGCCAGCGGGCTCGCGAGGATGCGATCGGGCGGGGCCGCAGCCAGCCGATCGGCGACGACCTCGGCCTCCGCGCGCCCGGCCGCATTGATGTGGACGCCCGGCAGACGGCCGGCCAAACGGTTGATCGGCGGCACGAGCCAGTCGTGGCGGCCGTGACGGACCAGCAGCAGCCGCGCGCCGTCAATCACGGGTGTCGAGGATGATCGTGACCGGGCCGTCATTATGAATCTCGACCTGCATGACGGCGCGGAACCGACCGGTCGCGACGGTCAGGCCCAGGTCGCGCAGGCGGGCGGCGAACTCCTCGCACAGCGGCTCAGCCTGCTCCGGTGGAGCCGCCTGCACAAACGAGGGCCGGCGTCCCCGGCTCGTGTCGCCGTAGAGGGTGAACTGAGACACCACGAGGACCGATCCGCCGGCATCGATCACCGAGCGGTTCAACCGCCCGGCCTCATCGTCAAAGATGCGCAGGTGCGCCACCTTCGGCGCCAGAACGGCGGCCTGCCGCGGGCCGTCATCGCGCGCGACGCCCAACAGGACCACCAGCCCGGGGCCAATGGCGCCCACGGTCTCATCGCCGGCACGCACAGCCGCGCTCGTGACCCGCTGCGCCACCGCGCGCATCAGCACGCAGGGACGCTGGTCGCAAGCACCTCGCGCAACAAGGCGCACACCGCGCGGTTGTCGTCGAAGGAATTGTAGAAGTAGGGCGACAAGCGCACCACGCCGGGCCGGGAGTCCACGATGATCCCGCGGCGGCGCAATCCCGCGACCGCGGCCGGTGGATCAGCTACCGGCACGGTCACGATCCCCGCGTGACCCGACAGGTCGACCGGCACACGCGGCGCAAATCCTTCCCCGCGCAGACGCTCGACCAGGTCGCGGACAAGCTCGAGCTGCCGCGCGCGCAGTTCCTCGGGGCCGATCTCGAGCACCATCTCGAGTCCGGCCTCCGCCGCGTAGACCGCCGCCACCGAGGGGGTCCCACCTTCGAAGCGGCGGGCGTCGACCGCCGGCTCGAACACGTCGGTGCGAAACGCGAACTGCTCGCGGTGCGCAAACCACCCGACATCGTTGGGATGCAACCGCTCGTGGAGATTTCGCCGCACATAGAGACAGGCGAAGCCGGGCCCGCCGAGGAGCCATTTCAGACCCCCGGTCACCAGGAAGTCCACCCCGCTCGCGTGAACATCGGTGGGCAGCTGGCCGGTCCCCTGGTACGCATCGATCAGGCAGAGCGCGCCGGCCCGGTGTGCGATCTCGGCGACTGCCGCAACATCTTGCACGTAGCCGCTGGTGAAGTAGACGTGGGAGGCGACGACCAGTTCGGTCTGCCGGTCCACGGCCTCCGCGTAATCTTCTACGGGAATCGTCAGGCCGCCACGACTGGGGAGGAGCACCGGCGTGACCCCCATCTCCTGCTTGGCCAGCCATTGATAGGTCGTGGTCGGGAAGTCGAGCCGGCTCATCACGACCCGAGGCCGATCCCGATAGGTGAATGCACTGGCGGCGGCGATCAGCGCCGTAGTGATCGAGGGAAAGAGGGCGATCTCATCGGGGTCAGCGCCCAGGATCTGCGCGCAGGTCGCGCGCAGCCTCGCGATCGTCTCCCACCATGGACCGTACCAGGCCGACGCCCCGTGCTCGTGCCACAGTGCAAGGAAACGGCCGACCGCCCGCTCGACACGCGTGGACAGCGCGCCGAGAGAACAGGTGTTGAAATAGAGCGACGCCTGGAAGATCGGAAACTCGGCCCGGTAGGCGTCCCACAATGCGTTCTGCGGTTTTTCGTGTGTCATAGCACCTCTCTCCCCGCGCGCGTCTTTGCGCGCCCCTATGCGCGCCGGGCGGGAGTGAACGCGGAGAGGCGCTGACTTGCTTCCGCCAGTGTCTCGGGACGCTTGGGGAAGGCGAAGCGGAGCTGGTGACGGCCGTCGCGCGGGTCGCGATAGAAACTGCTGCCCGGCACTCCCCCGACGCCCGCCTGCTCAATCAGCCGCCGTGTGAACGCGATATCGTCGCTGGCGCCCAACCCGCTGATATCGGTCATGATGTAATACGCGCCCTTCGGGACAGTGCACCGGAAGCCCGCCTGGGTGAGGATCTCAAGCATGACATCCCGCTTCTCCTGATACATCGCGCTCAGGCCGTCGTAGTACGGGCGTGGAAAGGCCAGCGCCACGGCGCCGGCTTCCTGCAGGGCGGCGGCGGCGCCAACGGTCAGGAAGTCGTGCGCGCGGCGGATGCCGTCAGTGATCGCGTCGTTGGCGCACAGCGCCCACCCGACGCGCCAACCCGTGACGCTGTAGGTCTTTGACATGCTGTTGATGGTGACGGTCCGCTCGGTCATGCCAGCCAGCGAGCCGAGGCTGATGTGCACCGTGCCGTCGTACAAGATGTGCTCGTAGACCTCGTCGGTGATCGCGAGCACGTCCCGCTCCCGGCACAGCGTCGCGATCAGGTCGAGCTCCTCGCGAGTAAACACCTTCCCGGTCGGATTGTGTGGCGTGTTGACGATGATCGCCCGTGTCTTCGGACCGAAGGCCGCGCGCAGCTCGTCGGGGTCGAACGGCATGGCCGGGTCGGACAGGTCGAGACGCACGTAGCGCAGCTGCGCGCCGGACAACAGCGCGTCAGGGCCGTAGTTCTCGTAGAACGGCTCGAAAATGATGACCTCGTCCCCCGGATTGACCACGGCCAGCAGCGTAGCCATCATCGCCTCAGTGGCCCCGCAGGTCACGGTGATGTGCCGCTCCGGATCGACCTCGAGGCCGTTGGACCACGCCACCTTCCTGGCGATCGCCTCCCGAAGGCGTGGAGAGCCCCAGGTGATCGCATACTGATTCCAGCCGTCACGCAACGCCTTTACGGCGGCTTCGAGCAGTTCGGCAGGCGGATCGAAGTCTGGGAATCCCTGGGCCAGGTTGATGGCGCCGTGCAGGTTGCAGAGCCGCGTCATCTCGCGGATGACCGACTCGGTGAACAGATCCACGCGCGTGGCGGTGAATCGCTGCACTCCCACCCTCCCTCGAATCCTCTAGGCGTTACGTCGGCACGACCCGCGCGACGCTGAAAACCTCCGGGACCTTCTCTACCTTCTGCATGACGGCATGCAGTTGGCCGACGTTGCGGATGTCCAGGACGATGTTCGTGACGGCCACCTTATCCTTACGAACACGAGAATTGACCGACAGCGCGTTGCTCTTGGTTTCGGCGATCGCCGCCATGATGTCTTTGAGGAGCCCGACCCGGTCGAAGGCCTCGACCTCAAGTTCGACCTGATAGACACCCTCCTGGGACGATTCCCACTCGACCTCCAACAGCCGCTCCGCGTGGGAGCGCAGGAACGCGATGTTCGTGCAGTCGCTTCGATGGATCGTCACACCCCGGCCCCGGGTAATGTAGCCGACGATCCGGTCGCCCGGCAGCGGCGTGCAGCAGCGCGCGAAGTGCATCAGCACATTGTCCACGCCACGGATGCGGACGCCCGTGGGCACCCCGGACGGAGCCGCCGGCACGGCCGGCAGCGGGGCCTCCTCGGGCTCGACAGGCGCCTCGCCTCGCAGCGCCTGCGCCACCTGAAGGAGCGACAGGTCGCTGTTGCCGACGGACGCCAGCAGTTCCTCTTCGGACGGCATCCCGAACTGCTCGGCGACCTCTCTGAGCCGCTCGGGCTTCATCGCGGCGGCCACCGCGCCGGTGCGCCGCAGTTCCCGTTCCAGCAACTCGCGGCCGCGGGCGATGTTCTCCTGATAGCGCTCGTGCTTGAACCACTGCTTGATCTTGGCACGTGCGTTGCTCGTCGAGATGAAGGTCAGCCAGTCGCGGCTGGGACCCGGGCTGGTCTTGTTGACCGTGATCTCCACAATGTCGCCGGTGTGGAGCTTCTGCGAGAGCGGCACGAGCCGTCCGTTGACCTTTGCACCGACGCAGTGGTGGCCGACGTCGGTGTGGATCCGGTAGGCGAAGTCGATCGGCGTCGCCCCGGCCGGCAGGTCCACGACGTCCCCCTTGGGCGTGAACACGAAGACCTCGTTCTGGAACAGGTCCAGCCGGACCGATTGAACGAACTCGCGCGCATCCGCCAGCTCCTTGTGCCACTCCAGCAGTTGCTGCAGCCAGGCAAGTTTCTGATCCGCTTCGCGCGCCTGTCCCCTGCCTTCTTTGTATTTCCAGTGGGCCGCGATGCCCCGTTCCGCCTCCGCATGCATCTGCTGGGTACGAATCTGGATCTCCAGGGACTCGCCCTCGTGGATGACGGCGGTGTGGAGCGACTGGTAGCCGCTGGTCTTCGGGTTGGCAATGTAATCGTCGAACTCGCCGGGGATCGGCCGCCACACCGAGTGCACCGCCCCCAGCGCTGCATAACAGTCCTTCACATCATCGAGCAGGACCCGCACGCCAAGCCGGTCGTAGATGCGCGCGATCGGCTGGCCGGCGTACTTCGGCCGCTGCAGTTTCTTCCAGATGCTGTAGATGTGCTTGGGACGGCCGGTGATGTTCCTGGGATCGACCTTGATGCCGGCTCGGGTCAACTCCCGGTGCAGCGTCACCACGACCCGGTCGACCATCGCCTGCCGCGTCTCTTCAGCCTGGGCCAGCGACCGGGTGATCTCGGCGAATGTCTCGGCCTCCAACTGCTGGAAGGCCAGGTCCTCGAGTTCCTTCTGGATGCTGCCGATCCCAAGCCGCTCGGCCAGCGGCGCGTAGATATCCAGGGTCTCCTGCGACGTCCGCCGCCGCTTCCACTCGGGCAGCGGCGCGATCGTCCGCATGTTGTGCAGGCGGTCGGCGAGCTTGATCAGCACGATGCGGATGTCGTTGGCCATCGCCAGGAACATCTTGCGCAGGCTCTCGGCCTGACGCTGTTCCCGCGTCTGCCACTCGATCTTGCCCAGCTTGGTCACGCCGTCGACGAGGCTGGTGATCTCGGCGCCAAAGCGCTCGAGCAATTCGGCCGGCTCGACGCCGGTGTCTTCGAGCACGTCGTGCAGCAGGGCCGCGGCCACGGTGGTGGGATCGAGGTTCAGACCGGCAAGGATCCTCGCGACGGCGACGGCGTGCATCACGTAGGGCTCGCCTGAGACCCGCGTCTGACCCTCATGGGCCCTGGTCGAGGCGAGATACGCCTCGCGCACGACGTCCAGGTCTGCCTTGGGAAAATGTGTCCGCAGCGTCGCGATGAGGTCCTGGACCTCAGGCGGAAGGTCCTGAAAACTCCCCTGTTGCCGGCGCAGGTCGAGCCACTTCATGGTCTGTCACCGCTGTCATGCGGTTCTTCCAACACTTCGGTGTTGCGGCTTCTGGCCCTGCTCGCTAGGGCCGCGCCAGATCAGCGAGAATCGCCGAGGCCGGCCCGGTCGCCCACGCCCGCAGGTCATTCCAGGCGCTCCTCGCGCGCACACCCTCCCGGTAGCGGAGCGATCGACGAAGATCCACCCGCTCGTCTGGACCGATCAGCGCGTAGCGCGTGACCGATCCCTCGTCGCCTTCGCGCGTGAGAATTCCGGCCTCGACGAACACTTCCAAACAGGAGGCGATCGCCGCGGCGGGCAGCGTCGGGTCTCCGAGATCGACCGGCACCCCGTCGGCCCAGGTCCAGGAACCGTCGTGCAACCGCTCCCTGAGCCTATGGTAACACCGGGCGAGCGTCTCCCGCGACGGGAAACCCATCTCAACAGCCGTCTGGACGCCGGCGAGCGCGTCAGTCCCGTAGCCGAGTTCGACGACCGCGGTGTGCCCCCCCACCCCGCCGGCGCCGAGGAGGTCAGCGGCGAGGAAGCGGTCCAATGGGAGGCCGGCTGCGACGATACGGGGCACATCAGTCGGGAGCGACGGATCAACAAGGTGCGTCCCCGCGACCAGCGTCGTGATCTGCCCGGCGGCGAACAGATCCTCCAAGACGCGGCGCAGCGTAGCCGGGAGGCCGTCATGGTAGTAGGCGATCCGATCGGCGATCTCAGGATGACGCTCGCGCAGACCGCGCGCTACGGCAACGCTGGCTCTCGGACCAGCAGCGACGACAAGGGTCCGCTCCGACCGAGGACCAGTGGCGGGGGTGATGTGCGCCTCCGGCCGCCCACGGCGATCGACGACCCGAAGATTGACCCGGGGCGCCGGGTCGCTCACCACACGGTCTAGTCGCAATCGGGCGGCGGCCTCCTGCAGGCGTTCCATGGAGGCCGTCCCAGTGATCAACCT
>JBGPLF010000167.1:0-9174 GCA_041486265.1 bacterium | reverse complement strand
GTCTTCTGCGACGCCCCGGCCGTCGGGGATGACCGCGTCGCCCTTATCCTTCATCGATCTCCGTTGGGCTTCCTGATCCTCAACCGGTACCCGTACAACAGCGGGCATGTGATGGCGGTGCCCTACCGCCATGTCGCGCGTCTCGAGGAGCTCACGGCCGAGGAGATGCAGACGCTGATGGTACTGTCTGATCTGGCCGTTCGGGTGATCGAGCCGGCAATGTCCCCGGAGGGCTTCAACATCGGGCTCAATCTCGGCCGCGCGGCCGGGGCCGGCATCGACGATCACCTGCACATCCACATCGTGCCCCGGTGGGCGGGCGACACGAACTTCATGCCCGTGCTCGGCGACGTGAAGGTCCTGCCGGAGGACCTGGAGGCCACGTACGATCGCCTGGCCGCCGCCCTGGCGCCCGTGGTGCAGCAGCCCCGCGGTTGACGGGGTTTTTGCCGGTTGCCTACAATGAGGAACGGTGCGGCGGCCGCAGGCCGCCGGCGCGGAGGTGTAGTGTGTCGGTTCAACACGACGCCCCGGACGATCCTGAGAACCTGGCGGCCTTTGAATCGCGGCTTGCGGCGAACGACCGCGTCGAAGCCGGCGAGTGGATGCCGGCACGCTACCGGGCCGAGTGTCTCCGCCTGATCCAGATGCACGCCAACTCCGAGCTGATGGGCGCGCTGCCCGAGCGCGAGTGGATCCCCCGGGCGCCGACACTGTCCCGCAAGATGGCGCTGGTGGCCAAGGTGCAGGACGAGATCGGCCACGCCCAGTTGCTCTACCGGGTCGCCGAGGACCTGGGCAAGCCGCGCGCACAGATGATTGAAGAATTGATGGCGGGGACATCCAAGTTTCACAACGTCTTTCACTATCCGGCTGAGACGTGGGCGGACGTCGCGGTCATCCAGCTCTTCGTCGACGGGGCGGCGATGCAGACGCAGGGATCGCTGCGCTCATCTTCCTATGCCCCGTACGCGCGCGTGCTCAAGCGGATCTGCTACGAAGAGGACTTCCATATTCGTCTGGGGCTCGACAACTTCAAGACGCTGGCCGAGGGAACACCGGCCCAGCGCGCGATGCTGCAGGATGCCTTGAACCGGTGGTGGGAGCCCCTCATGCACTTCTTCGGGCCGCACGACCAGGCTTCCCCGCACCTCGAGATGATGATGCGGTGGCGGATCAAGGTAAAGACCAACGATGAACTCCGACAGCAGTTCCTCCGGCAGTTTGTGCCGGTCATCCTGGAATATGGGATGCAGGTTCCTGATCCCGGGCTCCGCTGGGATGAGCCGCGCAATCACTACGCGTACACCGAACCCGACTGGGATGTGTTCAAACGCGTTTCCCGGGGGGAGGGACCGAAGTCGCGCGCCCGCCTGGACCTGCGGAATCGCTACCACGCGCAGCACAGGTGGGTTCGCGAGGCGGTCGCCCGATGGGAGATGGCGGCCTGAGGAGACCGCGCCGGTGAACCTGGGCGAGATTACTCCCGGCGCGCGTCACGTCTTCGCCGTCTTCCGCCAGGAGACGAAGAACGATGCACACGTCCATGTGGGGGACGTCCACGCGCCCGACGCCGAGATGGCGCTCGTGCTGGCCAAGGAGCAGTTCGCCCGCCGGGATCCCTGCGTGAATCTCTGGGTGGTGCGGTACTGCGATATCGACGCCACCCGCTACGAAGATGCTGACATGCTCGAGCCCGCTACCGACAAGAGCTACCGGTTCGGCGGGTCCTACCGCGAGCAGCAGCGCGTCTACCGCCGTCGATGACCGGCCTGTGGGCGGCGCCTGACGCTCCCGAGGTCCTGCGCGAGGGTCCGTCCCGCGAAGCACTGCGGGCGCTCCTGCTGGCGATGGCCGATGACGAATTGATGCTTGGACATCGACACTCCGAGTGGACCGGGTTCGCGCCCGACATTGAATCGGACGTGGCCCTCTCTTCGATTGCGCAGGATGAGATCGGGCATGCGCGCATACTGTACGAGCAGGTGGCCGCGCTCGACGGCACCGTCCCCGACACCCTTGCCTTCGATCGGACCCCATCAGAGTTCCGGAACGCTATCCTGACGGAACAGGAGAACGGCGACTGGGCGTATACCATTGTGCGGGCCTGGCTGTACGATCACGCCGACGCGGTGCGGCTGGCGGCCCTCGCCGCGTCGCCGCTGGGTTCGTTCGCGGCCCTGGCGAAGACGCTGCAGCGGGAGGAGAAGTACCACCTGTTGTTCGGCAACGCCTGGTTCACCCGGCTCGCCGGAGCGGGGGGCGAAAGCCGTGCGCGCCTTCAGGTAGCACTGGACACGGCCTGGGCCGATGCGGCGGCCTTGTTTGAGCCGACGCCGGGAATAGAGCGCTTGGTGGACGATGGCTTGCTTCACAGGGGCCCTGCTGGACAGGCCGCCCTGTGGGCGGCGACAGTAGGCCCGCGGCTGGGCGCGCTCGGCCTTGAGGTGCAAGTCGACCAAGCGGTGCTGGCGGCCGCCGGAGGCCGCGCCGGCTGGCACACCCCGGCACTGACGCAGTTGCTGGACGAAATGACCTCGGTCTGGCGGACCGACCCCCGGGCCCGCTGGTGACGGGAGAGCGAGCATGAGCGCGCCATCGACCCGCATCATCTGGCAGGCGCTGGGCGAAGTCGAAGATCCCGAGTTGCCAATCGCCATCACCGAGATGGGTCTGGTGCACGCGGTCGTCATCGACGGGGGAGCGGTGCGGGTCGAATTGCTACCGACGTTTGTCGGGTGCCCGGCGTTGGGGGTGATCCGGGACCGGGTCCGCAACCGCCTGCTGGCGATCGAAGGCGTCCGCAGCGCCGACGTCATCTTTCGCTTCGACCCGCCGTGGACGATCGACCGCATGTCCGATGCCGGGCGCGCGCGGCTCGTCGCCCATGGGATGAGCGTCCCGCGGGTGCGCCTGGCCGAACCGGCGGTCTGTCCGGTGTGCGGCTCGACGAACACGACCCTGGAGAACCCCTTTGGCCCGACCCTGTGCCGGGCCATCTACTACTGCCGGGATTGCCGAAATCCTATCGAGCGGTTCAAACCTCCCGCGGACGAGTTGCTCGTCGCCGGGCGCTGATGCCGCCCGCCTGATCAGATGCGCGCGCGGGCCCTCCTCTTTGTCCTGCTCCTCCTGATCGGTGCCACCGGCATCATCATCGTGCGGCCAGGGTTCCTGCGGCCGGACACGCGGCCGCCGGGATTCCGCGCGGATGTCCTTGTCGTCGGTGGGAGCCCGGCCGGGGTCGCCGCGGCTCTGGCCGCCGCCCGCCAGGGGATGGTCGTCGCCCTTGTCGAGCCCAGGCCATTTCTCGGCACGGTCCTGACCGGGTCGATGCTCAACATGATGGATCTGAGCCGCCTGCCCAACGGTCACCCGCTCATCCGGGGAATCTTCTTTGAGGTGTACCGGGATATCGGCGGGGTGACGTTCGACCCGCGCCACGTGCGCAACATCCTGCAGACCAAGGTCGAGGCCGAGCCCGGCATCACGCTGCTCCTCAACACCGAGAGCGTGGAACCCCGCCTGGAGTTCGGCCGGCTCGCCGGCGCGCTCGTCCGCCTGCCCGACGGATCCGAGACCACGATCCGCGCCGCGGTGACGATTGACGCTACGGACGATGGCGACCTGGCGGCCGCTGCGGGGGTGCCCTTTACCTACGGCCGCCAGACCTCGGGAATCGATCGCCGGGCCATGCCCGCGACGCTCATGTTCCGCCTGGACGGCGTGGACTGGCGCGAGGTCATCCGGTATGCCTATGCCCACCGGCACGAGCATCAGCCCAGCGGTGCGTTCCGGGGCTACGCCTGGGGATTCTTTCAGATGATGCAGGACTACAAGGCCGGGGATCCCGCGCTGTCGGCCATCGATTTGAACATCGGCCGGCTCCCCGACGGTTCTGTGATGATCAACACGCTGCAGATCCATGACGTCGAGGGCACCGATCGCGCCTCGCGCCTCAGCGGATATCTGCGGGCGAAGCGCGAGATCCCGCACCTGGTGGAGTACATCCGCGAGCATGTCCCAGGGTTGTCGCGGGCGCGCCTGGTGGAGGTCGCGCCGGAACTGTACATTCGGGAGACGCGCCACGTCCGTGGCCTGTACACCTTAACGGTGAAGGATATCGTCAGCCGCACGCGCTTCTGGGACCGCATCGGTGCCGCCTCCTACCCCGTGGACCTGCATCAGTATGTGCGGGGCGAGCGCTACGCGTACCGCCCCCTCCGAGACCCCTACACCATCCCGCTGCGATCGCTCATTGCCTACAGGATCGACGGACTGTTTCTGGCGAGCCGTGCGTTCTCGGCTTCGTATCAGGCGGCTGGCTCGGCGCGCGTGGTGCCGACGACGATGGCGATGGGTGAAGGCGCGGGTGTGGCGTCGGCGGTGTGCGTGCTGAGGGGCGTCACCCCTCACGAACTGGCCGCGCGCCGCGACATGGTGCAGGATGTCCAGAAGCGGCTCGTGCGGGCGGGCGCCGTGATCGACTTCTGAGCCCCGCCCCGGGGAACACTGTGGCGCTGCCCGCAACCCTGACGCTCGTCTATCACGTCCACGAACCGGCGCCGCGAGAGATCCCGCTGGACGCTGTGTATCGCGACCTTCAGGTCTCGCCACCGCCGGGACGTCCCGCCGTGATTCTCAACATGGTGCAGACGCTGGACGGCATCACCGCCATCGACGGCAAGGCCTGGACGATTGGGTCGGAGGTCGATCATTATCTCTTCCTGACGCTGCGCGCGTGGGCCGATGTCGTGCTCAGCGGCGCAGGCACGCTGCGCCAGAACGATATCATCGCCCGGACCCATCCCCATCTACAGGTTGCACGCGTCGCGGCGGGCCGGCCCGCGAACCCTGCGGCGGCGGTGCTCTCGCGGCGAGCCGAGTTCCCCGACGACGTGCTGCGCAAGCGATTCTTCTCCGAGCGGGACTTTACTTCGATGGTCATCACGACCGAGCTGGCGCGCGGCGCAGACCGCAGGCGGGTCACTGACGCGGGGGCGGAGGTGCTGGTGGTGCCGGCCGGGCCCAACGGCGACGTGGATCTTCCGGCCGCATTCGGCCTGTTGGCAGATCGTGGGGTCGAGCGGGTGCTGGCCGAGGGTGGGCCGGTAACGAATCGGCGCCTGCTGGACGCGGGGCTGCTTGACGAACTGTTTCTCACCGTGTCTCCGCGGGTCGCGGGCGGGCCCGGCGCGGCGCGGATCGTTGACGGCTCATTGGGTCTCGACCGGCTCGGGCTGTCGCCGATCAGCGAGTTTCAGTATCGTGACCCGGGATTGCGCGAGTGGTACCTGCGCTTCGCCGTCGCCTCATCGGCGGCTCCCGAAGTTGGAGGAGAATGAGCGGTCTCCCAGAAACATCCCCGGCAAGATAGCGGACAGGGGTTGTCTCTCCCGGAGTGTGCACGACCCCGGTCCTCCGGAGGAATCCTGTGGGTGGCATCTCATACCTGGATTTCGACCTGCTGATCCAGCGGGCCGAGGGGAAGTACCGCGCCCAGGTCAACTCGCCTGCCGGCCAGGCTGAGGTGACGTTCAGCCTGCCCTTCTCCGACGTCGAACTGGAGAACTTCCTGCTGCGCGTCGGCCGCGCGCGCCGCGTGACCCGCCGCATCGATTCTCCCGAGGTCCAGGCGGCCAAGACCTTTGGGGAGCGCCTGTTCTCCGCCGTCTTTGCCGATGAGGTGCGCGGCTGTCTACGCAGCAGCATCGAAGAGGCCAGGCAGCAGGGTGGGGGCCTGCGTATCCGCCTCCACCTGACCGACGCCCCTGAACTGGTGGATCTCCCCTGGGAGTACCTGTACAATCCCGCTCTCAACCGCTTCCTCAGCCTCTCGGTGGACACACCGGTGGTGCGCTACCTGGATCTCCCAGAGCGCATCCAGCCGCTCCTGGTGAGCCCGCCGCTCCAGGTACTGGTGATGATCTCAAGCCCGCACGACTATCCCGCGCTCGAGGTGGAGCAGGAGTGGGCCAAGCTCCGCGACGCGCTGGGTGAGCTGGTGCAGCGGGGGTTGGTCGCGCTGGAGCGCCTGCCTGAGCCGCGTCTGTCCGCCCTGCAGCGTGCGCTGCGAAAGGGAACGTACCACATTTTCCACTTCATCGGGCACGGGGGATTCGACAACAACGCCCAGGACGGCGTGCTGGTCCTGGAGGATGAGGACGGGCGGGGCCGCCTGGTGAACGGGCAGGATTTGGGGTTGATGCTGCACGATCACCGGTCATTGCGCCTGGCGGTCCTGAACGCGTGTGAAGGGGCGCGCACCTCGCGGACCGATCCGTTTGCCGGCACGGCGCAGAGCCTCGTGCAGCAGGGCGTGGCCGCGGTCATCGCCATGCAATTTGAGATCAGTGACGAGGCGGCGATCACCTTCGCCCACGAGTTCTATGGCGCGGTGGCCGACGGGTATCCTGTGGACGCCGCGCTCGCCGAGGCGCGTAAGGCGATCTTCGCGGAGGACAACGGGCTGGAATGGGGCACACCGGTGCTGTACCTGCGCGCCCCAGATGGGCGGATCTTCGACGTCGATCGGGCCCGCGCGCCGTCTTCGACGCGTGGAACGGCGGTTGCGGAACCGACCGCTCCGGCCGCGTCAGCCGCAGCTCCCGTCGTGCCCGCCACTCCAGTTGCGCCCGATGTGGGGCCCGCCGCTCCCGTTGGGCCCCCCGCGCCGGTCCGACCGTCGGAACCGGCAGCGTCGGGTCCCAGGTTCATGCTGACCCTTTCTCCGACCCAACAGGTCAGCGGTACCTCGGGCCGGTTCGAGGTCATTCTACAGAATGCAGGAACCGCGCCGATCACGTTCGCCCTGTCGGCCGATGACGCCGAGCACATTCTGGCGTATGAGTTCAAGACAGCCGCGCCCGCAGTGCCCCCCGGGGAGTCGATGCGGATCCCGCTGACGTTGCGTCCGAAGCGCCGCGCCGCGATGGGGCGGGCCGGTGGCGCGCGCTCGTTCACCGTCACCGCGATCCCGCAGGGGAATGCACCTCAGGCCCGCACAGCCAGCGGGCAGTTCATGTACCGTCTGTTAATCCCCAGGTGGGTGGCGGCAGCGGCACTCGTTGTGGTGGGAGCGCTCGCGCTGGCGGCGCTGGGGGGCGCCATCCTTCCACGCTTCCTGGGCCAGGCGCCGGTCGTCGAGCAATTTGCCGCCGAGCCCGCGGCGATCACCCTCGGCGGCACGTCGATGCTGCGCTGGCGCGCACACAACGCCACGAGCGTCGAGATCACCCCATCTGCCACCGGTGAACGGCTCAATCCCGAAGCGGGTCAAGTATCGGTGAAGCCCGCGGACCGTGGAACCCAGACGTTCACGCTCGTGGCGCGCCGAGGCAGCCGGTCGGTGGAACAGACGGTTGCCATCACCGTACGAATGCGGGCTCCCACCGTCAAGACATTCAGCAGCGCGCCGGAGCAAGAAGGGGGTCGGCGGGTGGTGCTGAGTTGGGAAGTGGCGGACGCGATCGAGGCCAGGATCGATCCGCAGCCGGGACCTGTCCGGCTCAAGGGCAGCATCCTGGTCGATGTTCCGCCTCAGAATCAGCCGGCGACCTATCGCCTCACCGCCAGCAATCCGGACAATCAACCGGTGGACAGAGTGCTCGTAGTGGCCGCCGTCCCGCGTCCTCCCGTGGTGAGCCGCTTTGACGCGCAGCCCGTTGAGGTGAAGGCTGGACAGCAAGCGATCCTGTCCTGGGATGCGCCGGGCGCCGAGACCGTGTCCATCAGTGGCATCGGCACGGTACGCGCACCGTCGGGCAGCGTGACGGTCGACCCGCGTGGCACGGCGCGATACACGCTGACGGCGTCGAATGCACAGGGATCGGTGACGCAGACGTTGACCGTGCGTGTGCGGCCTATCGCCGTGGCCGCGTCGCCGCTACACTCGGCGGCGACAATCCCGGGACGGGCCGCCGCCACACCGCGGGCCTCGCCGGTGCCGAGAACCTCGCCGGCGCCCAGGGCCTCGTCCTCACAGCGCGCAGCCTCTGCCGAGGTCCGCGAATTTGGCGCGACGCCCGCCGCGGTGAACCTCGGCGAGGCCGCCCATCTCTGCTGGGCAACTTTCAACGCGCAGGGTGCGCGCATCGAGCCCGACGTCGGTGATGTGGATCCCAAAGATCTCGCCAAAGGGTGCCGCACGATTTCACCGAAGCAGACGACGATCTACACTCTGACGGCGACCGGGGCCGACGGCCGGACGGCCAGTGCCCAGTTCACGATCGAGGTTCGTGCGCTCGACATCCATGTGGACCTTGTGGCGGCGAAGCCCTCGCTCATCAGTGGCGAGGCCACCGAACTGTGCTGGGTGCTGTTCAATGCGCGCAGCGCCCGTCTTGATCCAATCGGCGACCTTGCGCCATCGGAATTGGAGAAGGGATGCCGAACGATCTCGCCGAGGCAGACGACGACCTACACGCTGACCGTCGTCGGACGAGATGGGCGGACGGTGACGAAGCAGTTGACCGTGGACGTGCGGATGGTGGAGGTTCAGATCCGCGACTTCAACGCGAAGAGCGGAATCGTGCGTCTGGGCGACACCACGCAGTTGTGCTGGGTCGTGGTGAATGCCCGTAGCCTCCGAATCGACCCGGAGCTCGGGGAGTTGAGCCGCAACGAGCTGGAGCGGGGCTGCCGTGATATCTCGCCGCGGGAGACGACAAGGTACATCATGACGGCCGTCGGTCCTGACGGCCGCCGGGTCACCCGGACGGTCCTGGTGGTTGTGCCGCGATAACATTGGGGCGCGCGCTCTGCATCGTGAGAGCCGGCACCCGACGGGAGACATGCGCTGCGCGACGTGACGGTGATTCAGGCCGATCTTGAGAACCCGCTCCATCAGGCCGCTGTGGTCCGGCTGATCAACGCCTATGCCCGCGAGCCCATCGGCATGGGGCGCGACCTTCCCGAGGATGTGCGCGCCGCGCTGGTTCCCGGACTGCGCCGCCATCCGACGACCCTGATCCTGCTTGCGCTCCTGGACGAAGAACCGGTCGGCATCGCAGTCTGCTTTCTGGGATTCTCGACATTTGCGGCGCAGCCGCTGATGAACATTCACGACCTGGCGGTGCTCCCGGGGCATCGCGACCAGGGCATTGGCCGGCGCCTGCTCGAAGAGGTCGAGACCAGGGCGCGGGCGCTGGGATGCTGCAAGATCACGCTAGAGGT
>JBGPLF010000166.1:0-9203 GCA_041486265.1 bacterium | reverse complement strand
GATCTCCGTCTCGGCGAAGCCTGAAACCTGGAGCAGTCTCTGGTAGTCCTCGACCGACAGCCACTGCATCGCGGTAGCCTTCATCTCGCGGGCGACCTCGTAGCCGCGCGCGCGCAGCCACTGCACCGCCCGCAGCACCCAGCGTTTGTAAAACCTGGGAGTGTCGAGGGCGTAGGCGCCTTCATAGAACGTGGTATTGAAGGCGAGCACGCCGCCAGGACGCAGGACCCTGCTGATCCCGCCGATCACCTGCGCCTTGTCCGGCACCAGGTGGATGGCGTTGCAGAAGACCACAGTGTCGACGGGGGGGACCATGATGGCCAGGCGTTCCGCGGTGCCCTGCATGAACCGGACGATGGCCGACTGGATGCGCTGGGCCGCCTGGACGAGGGCCGAGGCCGACGGGTCGATGGCGAAGACGCGGCCCAGCGGCGGCATCCCCATCCGCTGCAAGATTAGTTCGGTGACGGCGCCCGGGCCGCAGCCGAGGTCGACCACCTCGCTCCCCGGGCGGATCCCGGCGTGGGCGACGAGCCACGTGTTCACGTCCTTGAAGAACGGATGGGACGCGAACTTGGCAAACGAAAACCGGGCGTCCTCCGCGTCGGCGGTCTGCGACGCCGCTCCCTGAAAGGGCAGCCCGATTTCAAACCGTTCTTCCATACGTGAAGTATACTCTACCGGCCCTCGCTGGGGAATCCTCCCTCCAATGGTCCGGCCGCCCCCGGCGGGGCTGCCGGCGCCCGTCTACCGGTGCGTGATGGCTACCACCTTTGGCTGCATGAAGTAGCCGAGGTAGTCCGGCCCGCCGGTCTTGGCATCCGTCCCGCTCATGTTGAAGCCACCGAAAGGATGTACGCCGACGAGCGCTCCCGTGCACTTTCGGTTGATGTACAGGTTCCCGCACAGGAACTCTTGCCGAGCGCGGGCCAGGTGCTCGGGAGTCCGGGAGAAGACCGAGCCGGTCAGGCCGTACTCGGTGCCGTTGGCGATGGCGAGCGCGTGATCGAAGTCGCGCGCTTTGATGACGGCGACGACCGGGCCGAAGATCTCCTCCTGCGCGATGCGCGCCTGCGGATCGACGTCGGCAAACACCGTCGGCTGGACGAAGAACCCCTCGCCGTCCCCCGGCTCGCCGCCGGCCATCAAACGTCCTTCGCGCTTGCCGATGTTGATGTAATCCATGATCGTCTGCTGCGCCCGGCCGTTGATGACGGGACCGACGGGGAAGTTTTCCTTGGCAGGGCCGACCTTCAAATCTCGGACCTTCGCAGCAAAGGCGTCAACGACATCGCGATAGCGCCGGTCGTGAACGACCAGCCGCGACCCTGCCGAGCACTTCTGCCCCTGGAAGCCGTAGCCTGCGGCTACAGCCGCCGATACCGCCTCGTCGAGGTCGGCGCTCTCATCCACGATCATGGCGTTCTTACCACCCATCTCCGCGATGACCCGCTTGAGCCAGATCTGGCCCGGCTGGACCTGCGCGGCCTGCGCATAGAGGCGGACTCCGACGTCCTTAGATCCTGTGAACGCGATCATCCGCACGCGCGGATGCAGCACCAGCGGATCGCCGACCTCCCCGCCGGATCCGGTGATAACGTTGAGCACCCCGGAGGGCAGCCCCGCGGCTTCCAGGACCTCCTGCAGGATGTAGGCGTTGGCGGGCGAGTCGCTGCTCGGCTTCAGCACGACGGTGTTGCCGGCCGCGATCGCCCCGGCGACCATCCCGGTGGGGAGCGCCAGCGGGAAGTTCCACGGCGGGATGACGGCGACGACGCCGATCGGGAGGTAGACGTACTCGCTGAACTCCTGGAGATGCGGCGTCAGATCGTGCCCGCGCGCATAGCGCAGCGCCTCGCGAGCGTAGAATTCCAAGAAGTCAATGGTCTCGGCGACGTCGGCGTCCGCCTCGCTCCAGTTCTTCCCGACCTCGTAGACCTGCCACGTGGCGGCCCAGTGCTTTCGTCGGCGCAAGATGTCGGCCGCCCGCAGCAAGACCGCCGCGCGCTCCTGGGCCGGGACGCGACTCCAGCTCGAAAACGCCCGGTCGGCGGTCTCGACGGCCTGGTTCACATGTTGCGGCGTGGCTTTCTGGCAGACGGCGACGGCCTGCGTCTTCAGCGACGGGTTCCAGGAGGTGAACTTGCTGTCCGTCCGCAGGCGAGCATCGCCAATGACCAGGGGGAATTCCTTGCCCAACTCGCGGCCGACGCGGTCGAGCGAGTCCAGCATCGCCTTGCGGTTGGATTCAATGGCAAAGTCGGTGATGGTTTCGTTGCGAAACTCGGGGAGCGCCATGCATCACCTCAGTGGTGGGATTCCAGATGTCATTATACCTCCCCTCGTTTGCCACGCTCTTGGAGAATGGGTACGACATTCGCACCGTCCAGGAGTTGCTCGGGCACAAGGACGTGAAGACGACGATGATCTACACCCATGTGGTGAACCGGGTGGAAAGGGGGTAGGAGCCCGATGGACGGATTGTGACCAGGCCTGGACCTTCTGGGGTGCTAGCCTGACAGACCGCGCAGTATAATACCCCCCAAGGGACACAGTACAGGATGAATATTGGGACAAGGAGCGACGGCTGTGCATCTACTGTTAGGTGATCCACAAGATCCTTGCTGCCTGAGCGTTCGCACCGCGCTGGAGGCACGCAACTACCCGACCCGTATCATTGCAAATCCACTGGTGCATCCGTCGCGCTTTGCATGGCGGCTGAATAACGAGCAATCCGCCAGCCAGCTTGTCTGGGATGAGGAGCCGCCGGTGCTTGACGATCACGTCACTGGTGTATTGGTGCGCAGCACCGGGTGGATTGATCCTATCGGTTGGCAACCCGATGACCTGACCTATATGCAAGCGGAGACGCAGGCGGCGCTGCTGGCTTGGTTATGGAGTTTGGCTTGCCCGGTGGTCAACCGCTATGCCTCTGCGATATGGTATCGTCCGCAGGTTCCCCTCTTGTCCTGGCAGCGGCTGTTGCGGCACTGCGGCCTTCCTACGTTGGAAACATTGGTGACTAACGTAGAGCAGGAGGCCCGTGCCTTCGGGCGACGTCTTGCTCTGGAAGGGGTGGCCGGTGCTGTCTACGGGCCGCTCACCAGCGATGTGCGTTACTTAGTGATCGGCGATGAAGACTGGAGCGGCTTAGCCGCCATGCAGCAACGTGCGCCGGTTTGTCTGGCCTATCCATATGGAGCAGCACAATTAGTCTGTGTGGTGGGCGAGCAGGTGGTGTGGGAAGGTGAGCCGTCTCCTGAGATAGCCTTACTCGAGCCGGCCTTATGCCGCTTCGCCACGGCGGCAGGCTTAGCCTTCGTGGAGTTGGCTTTTGCTTCCACCTCTGAGGGCATTTGCGTCATAGCCGTTGAGCCCCATCCTCACTTTGAACGCTTTGGTGACGCTGCCCGGCAGCAGATCGTGGAGGGGATAGTGCATCTCCTCACGTCGGAGGTGGGTTATAGTCGCAAGGGCGCCGCGCAGACCTTACAAGGGAGCCTCTCATGATCCTCGTCTGTGGCGGGCTAGCCGATAGCGTGACCGAACTCGTATGTGCACGGTTGGTGGACTGCGGCTATCCTTATCGGTTGCTCGATTTGGGAAGGTATCCTGCTGGATTCCAGATCAAGTGGCACTGGCAAGGCTCCGGCCCCAGTGGCTACATCGCCGGTCCCGACTGGAAGCTCGATCTGGACGAGCTAACCGGTGTCTATATCCGTTATCTTGGACCGGAAGGTCGCGTGCCACCGCCGAACATTGCACAGGGGGTCGTGCCGGCAATGTATTTCGAGTATGACACTGGCCTGATGGTCTTGCTGGAGGATTTACCCTGTGCGGTGGTCAACCGTCTCGGAGGCGGTATGTCCAACAATAGCAAGGCTTATCAGGCGTTGCTGGTGCGCCAATGTGGTCTACTGACACCGCCTACGCTCGTTACCAATGACCCGGAGGCGGCACATCGCTTCTACGAGGATTGTCAGGGCGAGGTTATTTACAAATCATTGAGCGGCATACGCTCCATCGTCCGGCGCCTGGAGCCTGAGCAATTGACACGCCTGCCCTTGCTGCGCCACGGTCCGGCCCAGTTCCAGTCCTTCATACCGGGAGAGAATGTGCGGGTACATACTGTAGGCGATCAGTTGTTCGCCACACGTGTGCATTCGGAGGCGGTGGACTATCGTTACGCTACCCGCGAAGGACGCAAGGTGGAGATGGAGCCGACGATATTACCGCCGGCTATCGCAGAGGCGTGCGTGCGGCTTGCGCGCCAACTGGACCTGTTACTGACGGGCATTGACCTCAAAGAAACTCCGGACGGCCACTACTACTGCTTCGAGGTGAATCCATGTCCCGGCTTCTTGTATTATGAACAATACACCGGCCAACCGATCAGCACGGCACTGGCCGACCTACTCCATCATGGTTTGAGGCCACTACTCAACGACGAGAGCACGATGCCTATGCGATGAATACGACAGCCATGCCGAATGCGCACCGAAGAATCACCGCTATCACAGATTAAGGAGGACACAATAATGGCGAAGTCAAGGCAAGGCCCACAAGACACAAACGAAGAGTCCAAGCAGCCCTTCGTCTCGCAGGAAGACCGTCCTGCAGTGCGGATCAACCTCGACACGCCGCTTAACGAGTTGCGCGTGCGGGAGTTGTCAGCCATCCTGGGCTTTCTGGCTGGCAAGAATCCGAACTTCGAGGTGGGCAAAACCTCTTTGAAGGATTTCTTCGATAAGGACTTTCCAGAGGTGGCCAAAGACTGGCTCAAAGAGTTCAAGAGCGATAAGTTCGAGAAGAACGAGAAGTTCGAGAAGAACGAGAAGCTCGAGAAGAACGAGAAGCTCGAGAAGAACGAGAAGCTTGAGAAGAGCGAGATCAAGGAAGCCAAGAACGAGAAGCTGGAGAGGGAGCAAGTGGTCGATCCTAGAGGCTTAGTGGGGCCGGATCCCAGAATGGAACAAGTCATCCAGGCTGTGATGGGCCTGACGAAGCAGGTGAGTCAGCTCGCCAATCAGGTGGAGGAGTTGCGGAAGAAAGTCTTGGGCTAGGGTCAACCAGACCCTGCGATCATAGGGCGTGGGCTAACACCCGCATAACCCGACGCGCTCCGCTATCGCTCCGCGCGCGGGTTATGCCGACCGTTAGGTGGCGCGAGGCTGTTACTTCCTCGACACCGCGTTCTTTCGAAATGGGATGAGCATGGAGCCTTGGAGTCTCAAACAGTCTTACGCCCACTCGGAGGGAACAATCCGATACGAGGTCTTCGGCGAAGGCCCGGCCCCTAGTTCTGGTCCACGGGACGCCATTCTCGTCGTACGTGTGGCACTCGATCGCACCCGCCCTAAGCGATCACTGGACCGTCTATCTGTACGATTTCCTGGGGTATGGACTGTCGGAGAAGCGCCCAGGGCAGGACGTATCACTAGGGGCTCAAACCAGCGCTTTGTCCGCTCTCCTCGATCATTGGGGACTTGATGCACCGATGGTCGTCGGCCATGATTTCGGCGGTACGACGGTCCTCAGGGCGCATCTGCTACGCGGCCGTCAATTCCGCGCAATTGCCTTGCTCGACCCAGTAGCTTTGTCTCCATGGGGCTCCGCTACCCATCTCCATGTCAGGGAACACCTCAATGTATACGAAACCATGCCCGTCCGTTTCCATCGGGCGATCCTCGCCTCGTATATTCGGGAGGCCACCTATCAAGGCTTGGATGAGGCGGCTCTCGCTCCCTATGTCACCCCATGGCTAGGCGAGGACGGACAACCCGGTTTCTATCGTCAAATGGTTCAATTCGACCGACGCTACACCGATGAGATCGAACCGCTCTATTTCCGGATTCGGCGGCCTGTACTGATTCTCTGGGGAGCCGAAGACAAGTGGCTGCCCGTTTCTCAGGGAAAGCGGCTGCATGAAATCATCCCGGGTTCGGAGTTCCATCAGATCCCGGGCGCCGGGCATCTAGTTCAGGAATACGCTCCCGACGCGGTCTCGGCTGCCCTAATCTCTTTCTTCTCTCGTCCAGGTGACCCAGGTTAGCGCGCGCGGGAAGCATTGTGGCGCCTAACAACTCGCTGGAGCCGACCCCGTTAGCTGGCGAAAAACGGAACGCGCCCCGCCCGCCAGAGTGCACGAAAATGAGGCGAGCGTTGCCCAGGCCGTGGGGCGGCTCAGCCCGAGGCCGTTAGGCAGCAGTGCCGATTTCCTAGGGGGAAAAGCTGATGACACACCCTACCCAGCCACACGCCGCCGCCCCGACTCCGGGGTTTGCACATCTTTGGGGTACCGCGGATCTCCTTTATGCATTTATGCATTCTACCAGGGACTGTTCGGGGTCGGAGTCGCGCCTGGCGCGCTCGGAGCCGCGTTTTTCATCCCGACAGGGGTGGTCCCGTTACTCTTGATCACACACGGCATCATGTTCAAACTGCTGGTGCGGCCCTCTGGGACATGGAGAGGCAGGCAGCCCCGAAGTTGCAGTTTCATCCGGTTACGGTACCGCGCCCTCCCGCGTATCGACGATGCACCGGTGCGGTCGGTGGTCTGCTTCTTCGTCGATCGCCACGTCCGCGGGCAAAGGGTCACGCTGGGTCTCTTGAAAGCGGCGGTCGAGTAGGCCCGGTCTCAAGGCGGCAGAATCATCGAGGGATATCCGGTGAAGCCCGGTTCCCGCCTGTACACCTACATGGGATCGCCGTCAACGTTTCGAAGGGCGGGTTTCCGCAAGGCAACCCCTGCCGGGCAGGCCAGGCAGGTTATGCGGTACCTGGTCAAGTAGAACTCGCGGTGAGCGTTTCCCTCGGCGGGCCAGCAGGAATGGGGCCGTTGAAGGGAGGGATGACTATCGTGAATTAGGAGCCACTGATGGGACCTGTTCCAGATCGTACCCTATTCACGTCAGGAGGCCCTTATGTTGACCAAAACGCTTAGGTGGCCGGTCATCTGTTTGCTAATCGTTGGCGTCATCCATTTCGTCTTTGGATGATCCTGCCCGATCTCAAGAACGTCTTTGTGGCTCCAGCCTTGAGCCCAGTGTTGCTCGGATTCGGGATTTGGGTCGGATACAGAATGGCTCAGAACGGAGGCGCCCTCAGTCAAGTCATTTTGGCCGGCGCCATTCTTGGCATCCTGCCCCTGATCCTTGATATCGGAGGTTTTGGGGTCATCCTCGGCAGGGGCGTTGACCAGGGCCTGCTGAGCGGGGTGTTTGGCTTCAGCATGATCCTGTGGGGGTCGCTCCTCGGCGGCGGCTTTGCCTTGAGCAAGTGAAGATCGCGAAGGCGTGAACTGGCGGGGCCGGATCGTTGGCCCCGCCTTAGATTCATCCCCACCCCCCCTGTGGACCACCGAATACGAAAGCAGTTTGGACCGCGCCGCCGGTTCTCCTCGTGGCGACACCATGAGCAGGCCGCGGCGTCCTGTGTTTCGATCGTCGGCCAAGACTACACGGCCCTGTGCCACCGCGACGGGACGTGGTTGACCGGGAACGGGCGGCCCAAGACATTCCGCGCGAGGGCGGACGAATTCAGGCTCTGTCTGACAGTGCCGCAGCAGCCACGCTCGTTGCTGAGATTGCCGACGCCCTGGCACGAGCCGGGCAACTGACGAACGCGCTGGCGGCGCCCGACAGCATCGAGATCTCCAGCAGGCGCGATCTCGCCCTTTTCGATATGTTGGAAAGAGTCAGAGGGCAATAGCCGTCGTCGGAGAGATCACGGACGAAAAGACGCGAGTCGAGGGTATGGTCCATATCGTAAGGCATTTTTCAACACGCCACCGATCATGAGTATGGACCGGGGTCGCCTTGCTATAATGGGCGCCGGAGAGGTGGCTGAGCTCGGTTGAAGGCGGCGGACTTGAAATCCGTTAGGGTGCAAGCCCTCGTGGGTTCGAATCCCACCCTCTCCGCCAAGACATCCCCCCGCATGAGCGACTCGGCGGTTCAGGCGAAGACCGGCAAGACCTGGAAGGAGTGGTTTGCCGATGCCCCACAAAGACATCACCGCGTACCTGAACCTCAGCCGAACAACACCGGTCCCATGGGGCTCACTCCAGACATGCGAACATTATCGTCCTATGCGGCGTACTTCTTGGCGAAGTCGCTGACGAATGGAATCGTGAACTCCTTGCCATTGTACGCCTGCATCGCATAGTAGATCGACAGGATCAGCCACAGCAGCCAGAGGATCGGGCCGGTCGCCAGGAACAAGAGCCAGCCCAGGAACGGAATGTGACCGACAATACTGAGCGCCACCCAGATGACCAGCCATCCGATGGCCCAGAACAGCGCAGTCCAGCCGTGGTTCTTCATGAATGGGTCCTTCTTCATGTCGGTGACGACGATGATGAGGGCGATGATCCAGATCGGATACGCAAGCGCGGCGAGCAACCGGTTTGTCTGGTCCGGCTGCGTCGGCTGAATACTCATCCGACACCTCCCGGTTTACGAATACAACTCGATTGCTTATTGCTTCGAAGGGGGAGGGAGCGGTTCCTCCCGGCCGCGCTTCTGCGGCGTTGTCGGGTTCCGGCGCCGGCCCGCGCGGACGTGTATATAATGGAGGCACCATGCAGATTGAGGGTCTCCTCGCTGAGATCCAGGAGGTCACCGGCGGCGCCCCGGTGGCCGTCGCGTTCAGCGGCGGTCTGGACTCGTCCACCGTTGCTGCGCTTGCCCGTGACGCGCTCGGCGGACCGAACGTCCTTCTGGTTACGGTCAACATGGGGCAGTACGCCTACCGGCGCGGCAACGCCATCGTGCTGGAGATGGCCGAGCAACTCGGTCTGCGGCAGCGCTGCCTGCTGGGGCAGAAGATGCAGCACGTGGTGCAGCGTAGCGGTCCGGCCTGCAACCGGTGCACACGCGAGATCAAGCTGGGCATGGTCAAGGCCGCGGCGCGCGGCCGGCTGGTGCTGACCGGGTCGAATCGGAGTGACACCTGGGGCCAAATGGGGCTGAAGGTCATCAACGGGTACTACTCACCGCTCGCGGACCTCGACAAACCACAGATCCGAGCGATTGCCGATGAACTCGGCTTGCGCGTCCCCCGCATCGGCGAGCACTGGGGGCGGGAGGGGTGCAAGCTCAAGCACCTCTTGAAGCCGCTGATCAACCCCGATTATCACGGCCGCGCGGTCGCCGAGGCCAATGAGGTCCTGCTGGGTGCGCTCGCGCGGGCGGGGTTCAAGG
>JBGPLF010000165.1:0-9210 GCA_041486265.1 bacterium | reverse complement strand
GACGTTTCTGGGCGTCCTCGAAGGCCAGTCGTACATCTACAACGGGTATCTGCTCACATTGAGCGCGCTGCTGGTCCTGGCCGGCGCGCTCAACGACTACTATGGACGCCGGCGGATGTTCACGCTAGGGTTGGCCGGCTTCGGCCTGATGTCCGTCCTCTGCGGACTCGCCCCTTCAATGGAACTGCTCATTGCGTTCCGCATCCTGCAGGGCGCCGCGGGCGCGCTGCTGGTGCCAGGCTCGCTGTCGCTCATCACGGCCAACTTCGAAGGCGAAGAGCAGGGCCGGGCGTTCGGCATCTGGGCCGGGGCGTCGGGCGCGACCACCATCCTGGGCCCAGTGGTCGGCGGCATCCTCGTGGACGCGATCTCGTGGCGCGCGGCGTTCCTGATCAACGCGCCGCTGGTGGCGTTTGCGCTGTGGGCGACCCTCAAGCACGTGCAGGAGAGCCGCGACGAGCAGGCCTCTGGGACGTTCGATTGGCTTGGGTCGCTCGTCGTCGCCCTGGCGGTGGGCGGACTGGCGTTCGGCGCCATCTACGGCCAGCAGCGCGAGTGGCGCGATCCGCTGGCGTTCGTCGCGCTGGCGATCGGCGCCGCGGCGACGGTTCTCTTCCCGTTCATGATGGCGCGATCGGCCAATCCGCTCGTGCCGCTCCATCTGTTCCGGTCGCGCAATTTCACGGTGACCAACATCTCGACCTTCGTCATCTACGGCGCGCTGTACGTCGGTCTCTACTACCTGACGCTGTTCATGCAAGGCACGCTGGGGTACTCAGCGGGCGCCGCCGGGCTCGCGACGATACCGGGCACGCTGTTCCTGATTTTTTTCTCATCGCGGTTCGGAGCGCTCGCGGGCCGGCGCGGGCCGCGCTGGTTCATGGCCGCCGGGCCGGCGGTGATGGCGGCCGGCATCCTGCTGCTGTCACGCGTGCCGGCCAGCAGCATGGCCTGGGTCTTCAGACACGGCGCCCTCGGCAGCCTTATCCCACCGTCCAGTTACCTGAGCGACTTCCTTCCGGGAATCGTGCTCTTCGGGATCGGTTTGATGATCATGGTCGCGCCGCTGACCACATGCCTGATGACCTCGGTACCGGTCCGCCACGCGGGGCTCGGGTCCGCGATCAACAACGCAATCTCGCGGGTCGGCCCGCAGCTGGCCGGGGCGTTGATCTTCGTGGCCATCACCGCCAGTTTCTACGCCGAGCTGGCCACTCGGGTGTCGGGGCTCGATGTCTCCTCTGCGGAGGTGCGGACGAAGATCGCGCCGCTCAACTCCCCTGCAGCGGGTGTCCCCGATGATCAGCGGGCCGTGGCACGTGACGCCTCAACGGACGCCTTCCACCTGGCGATGCGGATCAGCGCGGCGCTGCTGATCCTGGGTGCGGTCATCAACGCTGTGGGGATCAGGCCGCAGCCACCAGGCCCAACCACCTGATCGCGTTCTCCCAGTAGATCTTCCGCAAGATATCGGGTGGGAGGTTGACGCCCCGCAGCACCGGTGTGCCCTCGACATCCGGGTCATCGATCGGCAGGTCGCAGACCAGATCGGTCTCCCAGAACATCTGGTGGGTCCAGTAGCGGATTGTGTAGCGTTCTGGTTCCGGCTCGTCGAGGACCACCTGATCGGTGCCAAAGAGCAGGCGGTCGGCGTAGGCTGCAGCGAACGTCCGCACCGCCTCGGGCTGCCGGCCGAGTTCGCGGACGATCCATCGGGTCGCACTGGTGTCCAGCGAGAGGTTCGGATACCGGTCGAGCAATCGGCTGAGATGGCCGAGGTCCTCAGGATGGCCGCCCATATGCGCGGCGAGGAAGCGCACGGACGGATATTGCGCCAGACGCGTCTCCAATTGTGGATATTGATCGGCCTTCGTCCCATAGGTCGTCGCGTCGCCATACTTCTTGGCAAACCACAGGTCGGGATCGGCAACATGCACCAGGGCGTTGAGATGGTGCGTCGCGATCGCATCGAAGATAGGATCGAGCAGCGGTGCGTCCAGGTGAAGGCCTTCGTACCGCGGGTAGATCCGTGGTCCGAACCAGAGTTTGACGACACGCGCATCGTGCGCGGCGGCACGCGCCAGCAGCGCCAGATTCTCACGGGCGAACTCCCCTGGATCGCTTCGGTGATCCCACAGGAGCGTCGTCGCCACGAGAAGCTCGTCGGGAAAGCGCTCACGCAGCCTCAAGCCATCATCGAGGGGACTGATCCCCAGGATCTTCCGCACGCCGTAAATCCGCGCCGCCGCCACCAGTTCCTCGACCTGCTTCCGGCCGGTGTGCGTGTGCACATCCAAAACCGGCGTGGACACTGTTCGCGGCGGCGGAGTGCGAAAGCCGGTGGCGCGCGCAGCGTCAAGGGTCTGCATCACGCTCGCCTGCGCACCAGCCTAGTGTAGCGGCCGTAGAGTTCGGGGGTGAGTTCGCCCGCCTCGACCGCGGCTTTCACAACGCACCGCGGCTCATGAGTGTGGGTGCAGTCGCGGAAGCGGCACTCGCCCGCCAGGGCTGTGATCTCCGGAAAGATGTCGGCGGTCGTCTTCTCCCCCGCATCTTCCAGGAAACCAATCTCCCGCAGGCCCGGTGTGTCGACCACCAACGCGTCACCGGCCTGGTACGTCGCGGCCCAGGTGGTCGTGTGGCGACCTTTCCCGGCCACGTTGAGGCTGCCGGTCCGCAGACGCAGCGCGGGGTCAAGCGCATTGAGCAGGCTGGACTTGCCGCCGCCCGAAGGTCCGATGAAGGCAACAAGCTTCCCCGCGATGGCCTCACGAAGACCGTCGAGGCCCTCGCCCGTCAGCGCGCTGGTCAGCAGCACAGGAGTCCCGGCCAGGCGGTACGGCGCGATGACCGCCTCCACGGCGGCGGGCACCACAAGGTCGGTCTTGTTGACACAGAGCAGCGCCGGGCACCCGCCTCCGCCGGCGAGCGCCAGATAACGGTCGATGACGGTCGGTCGCGGTGGCGCCGGGATGACAAGTACCACCAGGTCGAGGTTCGCTGCGAGCACGTGTTCGCGCGGCGGCGCGCCCCGCCGCCTTCGATGACTGCCGTCATGCCCGTCAACGGCGCGCCGAGCCAGTCGCGAGCGCCTGGGCAGCAGCTTCTCCACCACCCCGTCCTGCGGCCCGACTGCAGTCACTTCGACGAAGTCTCCCACAGCAACAGGACTGGTGGCTCCAACAAGCAGGCGGCGCAGACGACCCCGAAGCACGCACGACCAATCCCGGCTCTCTGCATCGCGAACCGTCACCCACGCGCCCTCAGTGCGCACAACCCTTCCGGTGAACTGCAGCACAGTTGATCCCTCCCGAATGTGTGGATAGAATGACGACGGCCGCGGGCTAAAGCCCACGGCCGCGCACGGAAGGGACCGGCAGTGTCAGCCGATCGATCACCCGATGGTGCGGCAGGATAGGCGCACAGCCCTGCGGCGCGAAACGAAGACGCAGACAGTCATCGCCCATCCCTCCTTTCAGCATTGCACCGACAGCCATCCTAACACGGACTACTCAAGTTCAGCAAGGCCAGGACCGGGGCGCCGCAGAATCTATGCTCAGAATTCAATTGCTGCCAAAGCGAGGATGGAAGGCCATGGCCCAGAGTTTCCACATGACTCCCGAAGAGTTCCGCCGCCACGGCCGTGCCGTCGTGGATTGGATCGCCGACTACCACGCGCGGATCGAGACGTTTCCGGTGCTGGCCCAGGTGCAGCCGGGGCAGATTCGCGCATCGCTGCCCGCGGCGCCGCCCCTCCACGGCGAAGCCTTCGACGCGATCCTCGGCGATATTGACAGGCTGATCATGCCTGGGATCACTCACTGGCAGTCGCCGAATTTCTTTGCCTTCTTCCCCGCCAATGCGTCGGGCCCCGCGATTCTGGGGGAACTGCTCTCGGCCGGTCTCGGGATCCAGGGGATGTTATGGGCGACGAGTCCGGCGTGCACCGAGCTCGAGACACACGTGCTCGACTGGCTCGTGGACATGCTCGGCCTGCCCTCCAGGTTCAAGTCGGACCAGGCCGGCGGCGGGGTGATCCAGGACACCGCCTCAAGTGCGTCCCTCTGCGCCCTGCTGGCCGCCCGCGAGCGTGCCACCAATTTCCGGAGCAATGAACAAGGCTGCGAGGGGCGCCTCGTCGCCTACACGTCGACCCAGGCGCACTCATCTCTCGAGAAAGCGGTGAAGATCGCCGGACTCGGCCTCCGGAATCTCCGGCTCATCGAGGTGGATGAGCGTTTCGCCATGCGCCCTGACGCGCTGGCCGGCCAGATCGAGCAGGACCGCCGGGCCGGGTTGACTCCCTGCTTTGTGTGTGCCACCGTGGGGACCACGTCCTCGAATGCGATCGACCCGGTGCCGGAGATCGGACGGATCTGCCGTGAGGCGGGCCTCTGGCTGCACGTGGATGCGGCCATGTCCGGCACCGCCGCCCTCTGCCCCGAGTATCGGTATCTCAACGCGGGGATGGACCTGGCCGACAGCTACTGCTTCAATCCCCACAAGTGGATGTTCACGAATTTCGACTGCGACTGTTTCTATGTAGCGGACCGGGCAGCCTTGATCAAGACCTTGAGCGTGCTGCCGGAATACCTGCGCAACAAGGCCACCGAATCGGGGGCGGTGATCGACTACCGGGACTGGCACATCCAGTTGGGCAGACGTTTCCGGGCGTTGAAGCTGTGGTTCGTCATCCGCCATTACGGCGTTGAAGGCCTGCGTCACCATGTCAGGCACCACGTTGAGCTTGCGCAGAATTTCGCCCGGTGGGTCGAACAGGACGCCCGCTTCGAGCTCGCCGCGCCTGCCCCGTTGAATCTCGTGTGCTTCAGGCATCGGGCTGGGGACGCCGTCAACCAGCAACTGCTGGACCGGTTGAACGCGAGCGGTCGCCTGTACCTGACGCATACCACGCTGGGCGGCCGGCATACGCTCAGGATTTGCATCGGCCAGACTCATACGGAAGCGCGACACGTGGAAGCGGCCTGGCGGATGATTCAGAAAACGGCCGACGCGGTGGACCGGGACGCTTCTTAGTCGAGGCGACGGATCCAGGCCAGGGTAGTGTCCACGAGTTCGGCGAGCACATCCTCGGGTGCACGTCCCCGCACGACCAGGCTGTGGTCGCCCCCTTCCACGATGTGAAGTGTGGCGGTCGGGAGTGTCTTCAGAGTCTTCTGCAAGAGATCGGGCTGCGCGAACGCATCGCGTGAGCCCTGCAAGAACATCATCGGTACCGTGATCTTCCCGAGGTGCTTATCCCGCAGGCGTTCGGGGTGGCCCGGTGGATGGAGCGGATAGCTCAGAAGCACGAGGCCGGCGGCCGGGAAACCATCCGCGACGATGTGCGAGGCGATGCGCCCGCCCATCGAGCGGCCACCGAGCAGCAGGCGTGACGTGCGCTTCGCGACTTGCTCCGCGACGGCGCGGTAGCAGGCTTCGAGCGTCTTTTGCGGATCGGGCGCCTTCCGCTTCGCTTCGGCGTATGGAAAATTGAATCGCACGGCGCCGACGCCGCGCGCGGCGATGGCGTCGGCGAACTGGGCAAGTCCGGGCGTATGGAGATTCCCGCCGGCGCCGTGGCCCAGGACCAGATAGGTCCCGCGCTCGGGCCTGTCGCGAGTGGGATGGTGCCAGACGGCAGAGACAGTGGCCCCATCCCAGGCGAAGGAACTCTTCTCGGTAGTCATCAAGGTGGACTCCGCCGAACCACCTACAGCCACTGGCTGATCGCCAGCGTGTTCCCATCGGTATCCTTAAACCAGGCGGCTTTCTCGGTACTCAGTGTCGCAATGCCGTCGACCGTCTTCATAGAACGCTCTGGCGCGCGCCAGGTCGACCACGGGGATTGTCGGCATCACAGCAGCGTTGGAAAGCATTTAGCCCCCCTCTGGTATGATAGTTACTACTATAGCGCGACCGACTGGTCACGGGAGCGGGGGACGCCGATGGAAGCTCTTACGCAAATGAAATGCACCGCCTGCCGCAGGGGTGAGCCGACGGTCACCGACGCGGAGATCGCTACGCTTCACCCGCAGGTACCCGCCTGGCAGATCGTCGAACGCGAAGGCATCAAGCGCCTGGAGCGCGTCTTCTCATTCCCAGATTTCGTGCGGGCGCTCGAGTTCACCGATAGGGTCGGCAGGCTGGCCGAGACGGAAGGACATCACCCCGCGCTGCTGACCGAGTGGGGCCGGGTCACCGTCACCTGGTGGACCCACAAGATCAAGGGGCTCCACCGCAACGACTTCATCATGGCCGCGAAGACAGACCACCTGTAGTTCAGGAGCAGCATCCTCACCTTCCACTCGCCGTTCTGGGCTGGGTGAATCCCGTCGGCCTCAAAGTCGGAGCGAACCCAGAGCAGCCCCTCAGATCTCGGACGCACGCCGTCGGCCAACAGATGCGGTTCCCAGACGATCCAGGGGCACCCGCGAGGCCTGGTCCAGGCGAACCTGGGCCTGATCTCGAATAGATCCGGGCGATGGGACATCTGGGACGTGTCGTCTCAGTCAACGTCGGCAGCCCACGTTTGATCGAATGGCAAGGGCGGCGGGCCCCCACCGCCATCTGGAAGTCGCCGGTTGAGGGTCGCGTCGCAGTACGCGGCGTGAATCTCACCGGCGATGATCAGGGGGATCGAAGCGTGCACGGCGGGCCGGACAAGGCCGTCTACGCCTATGCACGAGAGGACATGATCTGGTGGGGAGCGCAACTCGGCCGTCCGATTCAACCCGGCGAATTCGGGGAGAACCTGACACTGATGGGCGTGGCCGTGAGCGATGCCCTGATCGGCGAGCGGTGGGCGGTCGGCAGCACGCTGCTCGAGATCGCGCAGCCGCGGTTCCCATGTTGGAAGCTCGGCGCGCGCATGAACGATCCCGATTTCCCCCAGCGCTTCGCCGATGCCGGCCGGTTGGGGGCCTATCTGCGAATCATCGATGGGGGCGATGTCGGTGCTGGGGATGACGTCTTCCTGGTCCACAGACCATCCCACGGCATCACCGTCGGCACAGTCGGTGACGTTTATCTGCGAGACCGTGAGCGTGCGGGGCTGCTACTCAACGCCCCGGAGTTGCCAGAACGATGGCGAGCGTGGGCAAGAGAACACAAGCAGCGCGGAGAACCAGGGACGCGAGGTTGAGGGCCCGGACCCATGGACTTCGATCCGTGGCCAGCCACGCCGGATGCACTAATCGCCATCCAACTGCAACTCGCCGCCGCTGCGCCGGAGCCCTGGCGGCCGGTTGCCGCCGGCGTCGGATCGGTGGGCGGCTGTTTCGTCTGCTTCGGCAGGGGACGTCAGGGACCCGGTGCCGCGGGTGACCCCGGCTGGGCAGCTGCAGCCCTGATGGTGAATGGCCGGCTAACGGGCGTCGCGGTGATCCGCGGGAATGCTCTGGCCGGGTACGCACCCGGACTGCTCGCGCTGCGCGAAGGACCGCTGCTCGATGCGGCCGTCCGCAGCCTGCCCGATCTCCCCGATGTGCTGATCGTCGGCGCGACCGGCCGCGACCATCCCCGCCGGGCCGGGCTGGCGCTGCACCTGGGCGCCCGGCTGTCCGTGCCGACAGTAGGCGTGACGACCAGGCCGCTCGTAGCAGAGGGAACCTGGCCTCCGGACACGCAGGGCGCAATCAGCCCACTGCGAATCAGGGGTGAGCACGTCGGCTGCTGGGTCCGGACGAAGCAGGGCACCCGACCGCTCGCGGTGCACGCAGCGTGGCGCACCGACCCCGACACCGCCACTGCGGTGGTCCTGGCCGTCATGGGCGATCGGCGAACACCCGAGCCACTCCGGCAGGCGCGGCGTGCGGCGCGTGAGGCACGCGCGCGGGATCTCGCGCAAGATCTTCCGTCCGGGGATTAGGATTAGTCCTGCGGCGCCCTACGGCAGCCTCGCATGAATGCGGCTCGACCGGAGCCAGGCGATGCTGCCATCGGGGCGGCGCAGAAACTCGCCGCGCCGCCCCTTCATCGGACCATCCTGCACGACGATCCGATCGCGTCCGACCGCCGCGACGCGCATCGGCGGAGGCGCCGGAAGCGGCGGCGAGTCCTTCAACGGGAATCCGCCCTTCGGGGTTGATTTGAGCACGAGGTCGCCATCCTGCAGGATCACTTCCAGATCCGCAAGCGCGCCGGCATACCTGCCGGTGTACGACGCGAGCACCTCAGCAGGAACGTCAACAGGTGGCGGCTCCGGCTCCTCGAGGGCGAGCACGTCGTGGAACGTCCACTTCGTTACTTCCGCGTGGAGCAGCGAGCCCGAGTCGGCGTTCGTGAGGACGACGAGGGCGAACTGCCGTTCGGGGACCAGAACGAGCGTCGCCTGCTGACCGTTGGTGGAACCCCCATGCCGGACGATCCGGACGCCGCCGATCGCACTGAGTCCCCAGGTCAGGCCCCAGGCATCTTCCCACTCGGCCGGCACCTGGGGAGACTGCATCCGCCGCATGGACGCGACCGTCAATAGCCGCTTACCGTCTGACGTGACACCGTCACTCAGGTGAAAGCGCGCATAGCGCAGCATGTCCCGTACGCTGGAGATGATCCCGCCGACCGGATTGGCGGTGCGCGCCAGCGCCCAGGGGCGTGCGACGGCCGGGGCGCCCTCCCACACGTGGTGGCCGGTCGCCACCCGGTGCGTGATCGCGTCAGCGGCGAAAAAGCAGGACCTATTCATCCCGAGCGGATCGAGGACGAGTTCCTTCGCGGCAGCCTCAAAGGTCTTGCCCGTGGCGGCCTCGATCGCTCGGCCGGCCAGATAGAAGCCCGCGTTGTTGTACGACCACACCGCGCCCAGTGGGGTGAGCTGCGGCAGGTCGGCCATTCTCACGATGATCTTCGCCAGCGCATCGTCGCCCGAGCCGAAATCATCGAAGTAGTCGCCCACCCACCCGGCGGTGTGCGTGAAGAGATGCCGCAGTGTGACCCGCACCGCCACGTTCTCGCTTGCCAGGCGCAGGTCGGGCAGGTAGGTGCGCACCGGCTCGTCGAGATCGAGCTTCCCCATCTCGACGAGCCGCATGGCCGCGGTGCCGGTGACGGTCTTCGAGATCGACCCGATCTGAAACAGCGTGTCCCCGTCAACCGGCAGCAAATGCTCGACGCTTGTCACGCCGTAGCCGGCGACAGACTCTTCACCACCATGGAGCATCCCAACTGCCACACCGGGGACGCGGAAACGCTCCATGGCCTCCACGATCT
>JBGPLF010000164.1:0-9367 GCA_041486265.1 bacterium | reverse complement strand
GTCCCCGCTGAAGTACGCCGCCGCGCCGCGAAACTGCGCGCTGAGATCACCGAGCACGCCCACCGCTATCACGTCCTCGACGCGCCGACCATCTCCGACGCGGCCTACGACCGCCTCGTCCGCGAACTGCGCGACCTTGAAGAACACCATCCCAAACTGGTCACGCCCGATTCGCCAACACAGCGCGTCGGCGCGCCACCCTCGGCGGCGTTCGCCACGATCCGCCACCGGACGCCGATGCTCAGCCTGGCCAACGCTTTCGACGATGGTGAGCTGGAGGCCTGGGACAAGCGTGTGCGCGCGGCCCTGGGCGATGTCAGGATCCACTACGTCTGCGAACTGAAGATTGACGGCGCCGCCGTCTCGCTGACCTACGAGCGCGGCCTCTTTACGACCGGCGCGACGCGCGGCGACGGCGTGCAGGGCGAAGACGTCACCCCCAACCTGCGCACGCTCAAGAGCATCCCGCTGCGCCAGCGAGGGAGCAAACCGCCCGCGCTCCTCGAGGTGCGCGGGGAAGTCTATCTCCCGCGCACAGTCTTCGAGGCGGTCAATGCCGAGCGGGAGGCGCGCGGCGAGCCGCGCTTCGCCAATCCGCGCAACGCCGCCGCCGGGTCGCTGCGGCAGCTCGATCCCCAGGTCACGGCCAGCCGCCCGCTGCAGATTTTCGTGTACGGCCTGGGGTATGCGGAGGGGCTCCGGCTGACATCCCATTCGGACACCCTCCAGTGGATGCGCGGCGCGGGCTTCCGGACCAACCCGCACACCGCACGGTGTGCCTCGCTCGACGAGGTGAAGGCGTATCTGGCGAAGTGGACGGAGCGCCGTGCAGCGCTGGACTATGAGACCGACGGGGTGGTCATCAAGGTGGACGATCTGCGCCAGCAGGCCGAACTCGGCGCGACGACGCAGGCCCCGCGCTGGGCCGTCGCCTTCAAGTTCCCGGCCGAGCAGGCGATCACGAAACTCACAGACATCACGATCAACGTCGGCCGCACCGGCGCGCTCACCCCGACGGCGGTGCTCGAGCCGGTGCGGGTGTCGGGAGTCACCGTCACCAGCGCCACCCTGCATAACGAAGACGAGATCATGCGCAAGGATGTCCGCATCGGCGACTGGGTGATCGTGCAGCGCGCCGGCGAGGTGATCCCTGAGGTCGTCGCGCCGGTCCCTGAGCGGCGGACCGGACACGAGCGCAAGTTCGTGATGCCGAAGCGCTGCCCCGTCTGCCACACGCCGGTCGAGAAGCCCGAAGGCGAAGCTGTGGCGCGGTGCCCGAATCTCTCGTGTCCGGCCCAAGTGCAGGAGCGCCTTTTTCATTTCGCGTCGCGCGACGCGATGGACATCGACGGGCTCGGGTACAAGCTGATCGCCCAGTTGCTCGAGCGCGGGCTCATCAAAGATCCCGCTGACATCTACCACCTGACCAAAGAGCAGATCTTCACGCTCGAGCGCATGGGCGACAAGCTGGCGCAGAACATCCTCGATGCCATTGACCGCAGCCGCCAGACGACGTTGGCCCGCCTGCTCTACGCCCTGGGGATCCGGCATGTCGGTGCCCACGTGGCCGAGGTGCTGGCGGCCCACTTCCCGGGCATCCAGGCCTTGATGGAGGCGTCGTTTGAAGAAGTCCGCGACGTCCAGGGTATTGGGCCGACGATTGCCGAGAGCATCGTGAACTTCTTCACGCAGGCGCCCAACCGCCGGCTGATCCAGCGGCTGCTGGCCGCCGGGGTGAAGCCGACGGCTGCGGCGCCGGTCGCCGCCGGGCGCGACGGGCCACTGGCCGGGGCGCAGGTCGTCTTCACCGGGATGCTCAGCCGGTGGCCTCGGAGCCAGGCCGAAGCCATGGTCCGGTCTGCCGGAGGGGTGGCCGCCGAGAGCGTGACGAAGAAGACGACCTATGTGGTCGCCGGCGAGTCGCCCGGGTCCAAACTCGACAAGGCGCGCCGGCTCAAGATCCAGGTGCTCACCGAAGATGAGTTCGCCCGGATGGTCGGCGGCTGAGAACGCGCGCGGCACATGCGACGGGCGCTGATCTGGCTCCTCATCATCGCCGCGGTGGCGGCGGCCGTCTGGTGGACGCAGTTCCGTCCCGGGGAAGCCCGCGTCACCGTCTACTTCGTCGGGCCGGCCGACGGCGGGGGAACGGTGGTACCGGTCGAGCGGACGGTGCAGGGCCGCGGGGCCGAAGTGCTGCTGCGCGTTGCCGTCGAAGCCCTGTTGATCGGTCCAAGCCCCAGCGAGCGGGCGAGAGGCCTGACGAGTGAGATTCCCGCGGGAACGCGGCTGCGCCATCTCACCGTCCGCGAGGGCGTCGTCACGATCGACCTGACCGGGTCCATCGCGTCCGGCGGCGGATCGTCCAGCATGCTGGGGCGCCTCTGGCAGCTCGTGTATACCGGTACCCAACTGCCGGACGCCCGCCAGGTGCGGCTGCTCATCGAGGGCGCCGAACGCCAGGCCCTAGGCGGCGAGGGTTTGCTGATCGACCGGCCCATCGGCCGGCCGCCGGCGTTTCCGCGATTCTGATGGCAGGGCGGCATGGAGCGGGTTGACGCCAGGTCCATCTGAAGGCAGGAGACCCCTCCGAAACCGCAGAACATCCTGCGTGGCCATCACGCCTCTCCCACGGAGCCGCCTGTGCCTCGCGAGGTCTTTGCCGACGAGATCGAGGCCTTCCTCGAACGGCTGGATGCTGTCGCCGCCGCCCGCGTCGTCTCCAACGAGTCCGGCGAGATCGAACGAATCTATGTGACCAGCGAATCCGCCCGCGACGACACGACGATCCGCCGCGCGATCACCTCGGCGTTGATGAGCCAGTTTAGCCTCCCGGTGGACGGATGGCGGGTGCAGATCGCGCACCTCGAGCCGGTGCCCCAGGCCGAACCCATCCCCGAGTGTCATCTGGTCCGCCTCGAGGAGACCATTACCGAGACCATGACCCGGATCGTCGTGGACCTGCGATATGAACGGGACGGCGCCCAGAAGACCGTTACCGGCTCAGCGCAGGCGCCGGCGGGTCAGGTGCATCGTCTCCGCACGGTGGCGCTCGCGACCATTGACGCGCTCCGTCCGCTCGTGGAACGGTCGGGGAGCCGGCCCTCGTTGGAAGGGCTGACCTTCATGCCCTTTGCCAGCTCGACGGTGGTGCTGGCCGGAGTGACGTTGATCTCAGAACGGATGAGTCTGCTCCGCGTCGGCGTCGAGACGGTGTCCGGGAGCGAAGCTGAGGCGGTCGTGGCTGCGCTGCTCGACGCGTTCAGGAAGCCCGTCCGGCCCGTGATGCCGCCGGGCGCCGGGCGATCGGACCGGCACCAGCAGTTCGAGGGGCTGCGGCAGCAATACGAGCGGTTGATTCGTACCGACGCGGCAGCGCCACCGTTGCCTCCCGAGCCTGCCTGGCCCGAGTCGCCCGGGCCCGCGCCGCCGGGGGCAGCCCCGTCGGAACCGGAGGCCGGGCCGGGGTGGGACGACACCACGCATCCGCGGGCTTCGGCGTCCGTCGCGACTGCAGCGCCGCCGATGGTTGCGCCGCCGGTGGCCGCTCCTCCGGTGGCGTCTCCGCCGTCGGCCGTTCCTCCGCCGGTCGCGCCCCCGATCGCGATGTTGTCGGCTCAGGATGTGATTCACGATCTCAGCGAGATTCGCCCGGAACGTGAGGGAGGTGCGCTCGTCATGCGCGAGGAGACCCGGCACGACAGTCCAGCGGCGGCGAAGCCGGTGCCGCGGATGTCCTTTGAGGATACGTTTTACCGCCGGCTGGCTGCGACGGGCGTCCCCGTCCACATCCGCTGCCGGGACGGGTACGAGATTCCCACGGCGATCATCAAAGACTTCGGCATGTACGCCGTGATGGTTGAGGTCAACGGCGTCCAGGAGATGGTCTTCAAGCACGGCATCATCTCGATCCGCCCCTACGGCCCGCTGCCGCCTGAGAGCATGCCTCCCTCGTAGCACCGTCGTGCCGTCCGATCGATTGGAAGAACTGCGGCGCCGTCGCGAGCGGATTCAGGCGATGGGCGGCGAGGATCGAATCCGCCGCCAGCACGAGGCGGGCAAACTCACCGCCCGCGAGCGCCTGGACCTGCTGCTGGATCCGGGATCGTTTGTTGAGCTGGATCCTTTTGTCAGACCCCGCAGCCGCGACTTCGGCCTCGACCGCATGGAGGCGCCGGCCGACGGCGTCGTGACCGGCCACGGGACCATTGACGGCCGGCCGGTCCATGTCTTTTCGCAGGACTTCACCGTGCTGGGAGGCTCGCTCGGCGAAGGCCACGCGGAGAAGATCTGCAAAGTGATGGACCTGGCCATGCGGACCGGTACGCCGGTGATCGGTCTCAACGACTCCGGGGGGGCACGCATCCAGGAAGGTGTCGTCAGCCTCGGCGGCTACGCCGACATCTTTCTGCGCAACACCCTGGCCAGCGGTGTCGTGCCGCAGATCTCGGCCATTATGGGGCCCTGCGCCGGCGGAGCGGTCTACTCGCCGGCGATCACCGACTTCACGATCATGGTCCGCGGCACCGCGTACATGTTCGTAACCGGTCCCCAGGTGGTCAAGGCGGTCACGCGCGAGGACGTCTCGTTCGAGGAACTCGGTGGAGCGGATGTGCACGCGAGCAAAAGCGGGATCGCCCATTTCATCGCCGAAGACGATGAAGAGTGCCTGCTCCTCGTCCGCCGGCTGCTGGGGTTCCTGCCGTCCAACAACCTCGACGATCCGCCGCGACGAACACCCACCGACGACCCAGGCCGGGCTGATGCGACGCTCGACGATCTGGTGCCTGAGGATCCGTCAAAGCCCTACGACATGCACGAGGTCATCAGGCGCATCATTGACGACGGCGACTTCCTTGAGGTTCATGCGGTCTTTGGTCGAAGTCTGATCGTGGGCTTCGCGCGCCTGCACGGCCGGCCGGTGGGTGTGCTGGCGCAGCAGCCTGCCGTGCTCGCCGGCGTGCTCGATATTGATGCCTCGATGAAGGGCGCGCGCTTCGTGCGATTCTGCGACGCTTTCAACATCCCGTTGATCACGTTCGTAGACGTACCGGGCTTCCTGCCCGGGATCGCGCAGGAGCACGGCGGCATCATCCGATACGGCGCCAAACTGCTCTATGCCTACTGCGAGGCCACCGTGCCGAAACTGACGGTCATTACGCGGAAGGCCTATGGCGGCGCCTACGACGTCATGTCGAGCAAGCACATCCGCGGCGACCTGAATCTCGCCTGGCCCACGTCGGAAATTGCGGTCATGGGGCCTGAGGGCGCGATTGATATCATCTTCCGGAAGGAATTAGCCGAGGCCGCCGACCCTGAGGCCCGTCGCCGCGAGCTCGTCGCCGAGTACCGCGCGCAGTTTGCCACACCCTACATCGCGGCCGCGCGCGGCTACATCGACGACGTCATCGAGCCGAGAGAGACGCGGCGGCGCCTGATCGCGTCGCTCGAGGTGCTGCACCGCAAGCGCGCCACCAATCCCCGGCGGAAGCACGGCAACATCCCGCTGTAGGACACAGCGCCTTTGAGGAGCACGGCCATGGGACCGCTCGATCATTACAACTACCTGACCAGCGCGCGTCGCCGGCTGCTGGACCGGGTTCGCGAACTCACGCCCGAGCAATATACGCAGGAGTTCCCGTTCGGCCTCAAATCGGTCCGGCGAACCCTGCTCCACATGGCCAGCGCCGAGTGGTTTATCCTCGGCCAGGTACGCGGTGAGCTCGACATAAGCGAGAACCCGTTCGGCCGGGAGCGCGTGCCCGACTTCGCCGCCCTGGAGAAGGCATGGCGCGAACTCGGGGGACGCACAATCGATATTCTCCAACGCGAGCGGGACTGGGACCGCCCGATTGACTTCAACACGGTGATCCCCACCCGGCAGAGGTTTCGCGTCAAGGCATCGCCGATCATCATCTTCACCCAGTTTGCCTACCATGAGGTCCACCATCGCGCCCAGGTCATGGCGATGCTCCGCCAGCTCGGCGTCCCCGTCGAGACGCTGGACTTCATCCTGCTGGCCTGTGAGGCCGTTGAGGAGAGGTAGGAATCGCCATCCCGCAGGCTGAATTCCATCTCTGCATCCCAGAAGCGCGTGATGCGCCATGACGCTGCAGCCTGTCACCGCGGGTGATCCTCGCTTCCGCGACTGGATGCGCCGATACCGGGAAGAGATGACCGGTGAGGCGCCGCCCGACGCGTGGCTCGATCGCTACCTTGATGTGCTGTTCACCGATCAGGGCAAGCACCGTCAGGTCTGGTGGGCGGTCGACAAGGGGCGCAAGGTTGGGTTCGCGGTCACGGTCGTGAGCAATCATTGGGCGGACAAGACGCACACGCAGGGCGTCATCGGCGAGTTCTTCATCTATCAAGAATATCGCCGCGAAGGGCTGGGCCGCCACCTGGCGCAGGCGCTGGTCGAATGGTTCAAGGCGAACGGGGCCGACGACATCCAGTCCGGCGTCGTCGCCGGCAACGTCCGCGGGCTGCGTTTCTGGGAGGCCATGGGGTTTCAGATCGCCCGGTACACCCTGCAGTATCGCCCCGACCGGCCGCGCGAGCCCGAAGAGGAATACTAACCGTCGGCGATGGCGCTTCCCAGTCGCCTGATGATCGCCAACCGCGGCGAGATTGCCGTGCGCGTCGTGCGGGCGTGCCGGGACCTCGGCATTGCACCGATCGCCGTCTATGCGTCCATCGACGCCGATGCGCCCCACGTCCGCCTGGCCGGCGAGGCGCACCCGCTGCCCGGCGATGCGCCGGCCGAGACGTATCTCAACATCGCGCTGCTGATCGATGTCGCACGGCGCGCGTCAGCCACCGCGATGCATCCCGGGTATGGGTTCCTGGCCGAGAACCCCGCGTTCGCCGCCGCGTGCGAGGAGGCCGGCATCGCCTTCGTCGGCCCGCCCGCCTCGGTGCTGGAGCGCTGCGGGGACAAAGCCGCGGCTCGTGCGGCGGTTGCTGCGGTCGGTGTGCCCGTGCTGCCCGGGACCGGTCCGGTTGATGACGCTGACGCCGCGAGTCCGGCGGAGGCGATCGGGTATCCGCTGCTGATCAAGGCGGTGGGTGGAGGCGGGGGCAAAGGCATCCATCTCGTCCGCACCCCTGGGGGTCTGCCGGCCGCCCTGCGGCTGGCCCGCGGCGAGGCGCAGACCGCCTTCGGCGATCCGCGCGTCTACTTCGAGAGGTGGATCGAGACGCCCCGGCATGTCGAGGTCCAGATCCTGGCGGATGCGGCAGGTCACGTCATCCATCTGGGCGAACGCGCCTGCTCGGTCCAGCGGCGCCACCAGAAACTCATCGAAGAAACCCCGGCCCCCGATCTGGCTCCGGGTCTGCGCGAGGCGCTGGCCGCCGCGGCGGTGCGCGTGGCCGGCGCGCTGGGCTATCGCAACGCCGGCACGATTGAATTCCTGGTGGACGGCGAGCAGTTCTTCTTCATGGAGGTCAACGCGCGCATTCAGGTCGAGCATCCGGTGACCGAAGTCGTGACGGGCGTGGATCTCGTCGCGGCCCAGCTCGCCATCGCGGACGGTGAGCCTCTGCTGATGCGCCAGGAGGATGTGCACCCGAGGGGATGCGCGATCGAGTGCCGCGTCAGCGCCGAGGATCCGCACAGCGGGTTTCTCCCATCGCTCGGACGGATCGACGGCGTTGTCGAACCCGCGGGCCCGGGCATCCGTGTGGACAGCGGGGTGTATGTCGGCCAGACCGTGTCCCGGCACTTCGATCCGCTATTGTCGAAGGTGATCGCCAGCGGGCCGACCCGCGAGGTGGCGATCGGGCGGATGCGCCGCGCGCTGACGGAATACGCGATCTCCGGCGTCGACACGACGATCCCCTTTCACCTGTGGGCGCTGGACCAGCCCGCCTTTGCGCAAGGTTCCTACGACGTGCGCTTCGCGGATGGTTGGGGAGAGGGTCCGGTGTCCCACGAAGCCGAGCGGCTTGGGGTGCTGGCGGCTGCCGCCTGGTGTCACCGGCGCGCGCTGGCCCTGGCCCTCGCCAGCGACGGCACGGCACCCCGATGGATCGCCGCGGCCCGCGAGGAGGGCCTGCGGTGATTCTCGAGGTGACCATGGGTGGCCGCCGGCAGGCGGTCGAGACGGAGGCCGACGGCGTCGGAGTGATTGTCCACTCCGGCGGGAGGTCGGTGGCTGTGCGGCTGGAGCCGATCGCCGGCTCCCAGTGGTGGCGGCTGGTCACCGATGGCTCGATGGTGCGGGTCCGGCTGCGTGAGGAAAACGGCGTTCTCCTGGCGACCGTGGGATCGGCGCGGGTTGCGGTGGGGATCCGCCGGGCCCTTCCGATCCCCTCGCGTCGCTCGGCCTCGTCGTACAATGCCGACCGGCTCGAAGTCCGCGCGCCGATGCCCGGGCTGGTGATTGCCGTCCCGCCCGCCGGAGGCGAGGAGGTCCAGACGGGTAGTGTCGTCGCGATCGTCGAGGCGATGAAGATGCAGATGGAGATCCCGTCGCCCGCCGCCGGTCACATCGAGGAGATCCGGGTCCGGCCTGGTCAAGAAGTGGCCGGAGGGCAGGTGCTCGCCGTCGTGAGAACGCGCGCGGACGGGCGAGGAGCCGACCAGTGAGTGACGAGCGGCCGCGCGAGTTCACCACCGCCGACGGGATCCCGCTCGCCGCCTCCTACGGCCCGGAGGACGTCCGCCGCAGCGCCGCAGGATCCGGTCAGGGATCTTCTCTGGGATCGGTGCTGGAGGGGCCGGGCGAGTATCCGTTTACGCGCGGCATCCATCCCTCCATGTACCGCGGCCGCCTGTGGACGATGCGGCAGTACGCCGGTTACGGCGGGGCCGAGGAGTCGAACCGGCGCTACCGGTACCTCCTCGAGCACGGGCAGACCGGGCTGTCGATCGCCTTCGACCTGCCGACGCAGATGGGGTACGACTCCGACCACCCGATGGCCGCCGCCGAGATCGGGCGGGTCGGCGTCGCGATCGACACATTGGCCGACATGGAGGTCATGCTCGAGGGGATACCGCTGGATCGCGTCTCAACGTCGATGACGATCAACGCGACCGCGGCGATCCTGCTCTCAATGTATGTCGCGGTGGCGCAGAAGCAGGGCGTGCCGTCCGACCGCATCGACGGCACGACCCAGAATGACATCCTCAAAGAGTACATCGCGCGAGGCACATACATCTATCCACCGCACCAGTCGCTGCGGCTGGTCACCGATACCCTCGCGTTCTGCGCGCAGCATCTGCCGCGCTGGAATCCGATCAGCATCAGCGGTTACCACATCCGCGAGGCCGGCGCGACCGCGGTGCAAGAAGTCGCCTTCACGCTCGCCGACGGCCTGACGTATCTGCAGGCGGCCGTGGACGCGGGCCTCGAGGTTGACC
>JBGPLF010000163.1:0-9466 GCA_041486265.1 bacterium | reverse complement strand
CCCCGCGACACCGAGGCCACACCAAAGCGCGACCGCCACTGACACCAGGGTCGCCGCCTGCCCAAATATGCGGAACCCTGCCATCGTTCCGAACCGACCCCACGACAGCAGGACCGCACCGCTGGTCGAGGATAGCGCAGTGACCGGGATCCCCGCAGCATAGAGGATCATCAGCGCCGATGGCGCCGATAAGTGATAGAAAGCGCCGGAGACCCACGCCGCGGTCGCCGCAACGATCATGACGGCCGACAACGAGGTGAGGATGTCGATACCGTAGCTCAGGCGGCACATGCCGGCCAGGTCGTCATGCCGGCGCTCGGCCCGAAAGCGACTGATGTACCGCGTGGTCACCAGGGACGACTTCGCAGAGGCGACGGACCAGACGAGCGACGGATACGCGACGAGCAGCGTCACGGCGCCATATCCCGCCGGCCCCAGCGCCCGCGCGACGAGGATGGACGTCAGGAATCCCAGGCCCGCAGCCACGTATTGCGACGCCGCCAGCATCCCGGCGCTTACCCCAAGCGAACCCGCCGGACGGGCATTCGGTTCCATCAACCGTCACGTACGCCGGCGCTGCTGGACAAGACCTCTTCGGTCTGGTCCACCATCGACGAGAATGAGAATTGCGCAGCCGAGTGCTGCGCGGCCTTCCCCATGCGACGCCGCTCGGCGGGAGACGCGAGCAGCCCCGACAGCGCCGCCCCGAGCGCGGCGTCGTCGCCGGGCGGGATGAGGGCGCCAGTCTCCCCATCCTGCAGGAGTTCGCCTGTCCCCCCCGCCGATGTCGCCACGACGGGGAGGCCAAGGGTCATGGCTTCCAACACGACATGCGGCAACCCTTCATAGCTCGAATTCAACATGAAGAGATCACACGCCGCGATCAGCGCGATCGTGTCCAGGTGGCTCCGTGATCCAGCGAATACCACCCGATCCGCGACGCCCAGCGACGCGGCCAGATCACGCAGGCGCTGCCGCTCCGGGCCGTCCCCGATGACCACCAGCGCCGCGTCCCGCACCGGCGCATCTTGAAGACGCGCGAGGACGCGGATCGCAGCATCGACGCGCTTCCAGGGCACGAGGCGGCCCGCCACCGCGATTTTCAGGCCGGCCGGCAGGGATATCCCGATGGGCGGCAACGCCGCCGGGATGTCGACGGCGTTGTAGACCACCGCGAGCTTCTCCGTGGGAACCCCCCATTCGGCCACCCATCGCGCGAGAAACGCGCAGGGCACGATAACCCTCGCGGCGCGACGCGTCCACCACCCCCGAAGCGCTTTGAGGGCCTCGACCCTGCGACCGTAACGCGTCCGTTGGAAGGCCTCAAACGAGTCCCGCGTGAGCCCCGCGGTGGTGGCGCGCTCCCAGGCCAGGTCGCCGACCACCTTGTGCACCATCGGTTTCCTCAAGACGAGGTTCGCGAGCGCTGCCTCGAGCGCCAGCCCGTGGACAAACAGCACGTCGGCCCACCGTCCCTCACGCAGGAGCGTCAAAAGTGTGCGCGCCCAGCGCCACGGCAGCCATGATCGGCGCGGCAGGCGCACCACCCGAAAGGGAGGCGTCTTCGCATCATCGCCCGGCAGGTCGCTGAGCGTCACGACGATGATGGTGTGCCCCCTGGCGACCAGCGCGTCACACAGCCGCGGCAGGTACGTCGCGGGGCCGCCGATGTCGGGAGGATAGATGCCGGTGACGCACAGGATGCGAAGTGTCTGCGGCCCGGCATCCACTCCACTCGAGCTTCCGCTCTCCTCCCTCATTCGCGCTTCCGGAAGATGAGCTGCTCGCCCGGCCAGGGCTCCTGGAACGGGCTGCGGCCGGCCAGGGTGAGACCGCCCCTCACGAGGAGCGCCGCCAGGTCGTCGATCGTGGCCCAGGAGAAACTCTCATACGTGCTGGGCGCAACGCCTTCGTCGCGGCCCCGCACTGCCTCCAGGACGAACCGGCCATCCGGCCGGAGCACGCGCAAGACCTCCTGCTCGACCTTCTCGATGTCCAGGGCGTGATCGAGCGAGTTGGTGAACACCACATCGACGGTGCCGACCGCAAGCTGCAGGTGATGGAAGTCGCCATAAAGCACGTGCCGGTTGGCGGGGCCCGGATTCCGACTCACGCTCAAGGGCTTCGGCCGAGCCATCCGGCCTCCTTGCGGGGGCGAGCTGAGACCCCCGCGCCGCCGCACCGACCGGTCACGTGGCGTGATGCGGTATGATGATTAGGTGATCCTCGGTCGTTGGCGAGATTCCGCCGTCCTCTTCTCAGTAGCAGCCTTCACCGCAGGGTACGCGAGTGTTGGTCTGAGCGCCCTCCTCATCATCGCGCTGCTGGAGATCCGCGCCGGATCCTGGCGATGGATTCCCACCGTCCTCGACCGACCACTGCTCGCGCTGATCGCGGTCGCGCTCGTGTCGGCGCTCGTCTCGCCATGGCGCAACGCGGCGCTCGCACCGGCGTTCCTGGTACCCGTGACCGCCCTCCTTTCTGTTCGCAGCGTCGCGGTCTACGCGAAGACCGACCCGAAGCGGATCGCCCCTCTGGTGCTCTTGTGGATCGCCGGAGGCGTGGTGGCGGCCGTGTGGCGGATGATCCTGTCGTGGCCCGACGCATTCATCTTCGCATGGACCGGAAAGCCCGGGCAGAACGCGATCGGGACGACGCTGGCAATTGCCGCGAGCTTAGCCCTGGGTATGGTGGTCAGCGGGCCATCCCGGTGGCGGTGGTGGCTGGCCGCCAGCATCCCTATTATCTTCACGGGTTTGATCGTGACCTGGGCACGCGCCGCCTGGCTGGGCGCCGCCGCTGGCGTCGTGATGCTTGCCCTCGTGGGATCGCGCCCCCGCGCACGGGTCGCCCTGGTGGTGGCTGCAGCGGGGCTGATCTCGATCGGCTGGGCAGTGTCACCCCAGTGGCCCGGCCTGCACAAAGCTTTGGAGTCGCTTGTCAGCCTGGAGGCCAACGAAAACCGGATCGCGATCTGGCGTGTCGTGCCCAAAATGGTGGCGGACTACCCGCTACTCGGCACGGGGTACGGGACCTTCAAGTTCGCGTACCCGCGCTACCGTGAGCTTGGCGCAAAAGGTCCGACGCCATCCTTCGCGCACAACTTCCTGCTCAACGCCGCCGCGGAGACCGGACTGCTGGGGGTGGCCGCCGTCATCAGCCTGTGGGCCGCCGGCCTGACCGCAATGTGGCGGTGGCAGCGGCGCACGCTGCCGGTATCGGGCGAGCACGCCGCCGCCACCGCCATCCTGGCCGCGACGGTAACCCTGTTCACGACCCAGCTCTTCGACGACACCGTCATGTCGGTGCAGATCGGGTTCGGGCTGTTCGCCCTGCTCACCCTCGGGGCCGTCGCCGACCGCTACGTAGCTCCCAAGAACTCACAATCGTAGCCTATCCAAACTGTACACCAGGCCATCCCTACCAGGCGATTGATCCGACCTCGGGATGTCGGGCGAGGGCCGCCGTCAGCACCGCCTTGATGCGGCCGAGCCCGGCCTGGGTGGCGGCCTCAGCCCGCACGACCAGCGCCGGCTGCGTGTTGCTCGCCCGGACCAGACCCCACCCGTCGTCAAACAGCACCCGGGCGCCGTCCACGTCGATGACCCGATGGTCGCGCTTGAACTCCTCGACGAGCGCCGCGACGACCTCGAACTTCCGCGCGTCCGGACACGCCACGCGGATCTCCGGCGTGACCGGATACCGCGGGACATCGGCCATCAGCGCCGACAGCGGCGCGTCGGTGTTCGACAGGATGCGCAGCAGGCGGCCGGCGGCGTAGACCGCGTCGTCGAAACCGTAGTACTCGTCGGCAAAGAACATGTGCCCGGACATCTCGCCGGTGAACACCGCATCGATCTCGCGCATCTTCGCCTTGATCAGCGAATGGCCGGTGCGGTAGAAGAACGGCTTGCCGCCCAGGCGCGCGACCTCTTCGACCAGCGCCTGAGAGCACTTCACCTCGACGATGACGTCGGCCCCAGGATGGCGCGGCAGGATCTCGCGCCAGTAGAGCACCATCAGCAGGTCGCCCCAGAGGATCTCGCCACGATCGTCAACGACGCCGATACGATCGCCGTCCCCGTCGAGGCCGATCCCGAGATCACACCGCTCGCGGCGGACCACCTCGATCAAATCGGTCAGGTTATGGGGATCCACCGGATCGGGGTGATGGTGCGGGAAGCGCGGGTCCGAGTCGCAGTACAGCGGCACGACATCCACGCCCCACGACGCGAACACCTGCGGCGCCACCAGGCTCGCCGTGCCGTTGCCGCAGTCCAGCGCGACGCGCAGGCGCCTGGACCCCAGCCGGATCTTCTCACGCAGCATGCCGGTGTAGGCAGGCACGATCTCGCGCGCCTCGAGGGATCCCCAACCCGCGTGGAATGGTCCGGTCTCGATCCGCCGGAGCACCGCTTGGATCTGCTCACCGTGGAGCGTCCCGAACCCGCCGGCCAGCTTGAACCCGTTGAACTCGGACGGGTTGTGACTCGCCGTCACCATGATCCCGGCGTCCATGCCCCAGTGCACGCGCGCGAAGTAGAACGTGGGCGTGATCACCGTCCCGATGTCGCTGACCTGGCAACCGGACTCCACGAGGCCCTGGGCGGCCGCCGCTGCGAGGAGTGGTGAGTGCTCACGATTGTCCCTGCCTAGCACCGCCGGGCCCTCGGTCGTGGACTGCAGAGCGGCATACGCCCGGGCGATCTCCCTTGCCACCTCGGGCGTCAAATCGGTCCCGACCACGCCCCGGAGGTCGTACTCGCGGAAGATGGACGGATTGATGCTGACCTCTGCGGGACCGGACATGCGCGCTATCTCCCGTCCTCCGGAAAGGTGAAGGTCGGCACGGACCGCGGCACAGTGATCGCCTGCCGCTGGCCGAAGCCCAGCAGCCCGAATTCCAGTGAGACCTCATGGCGGACCGAACGATACCGGAGGGTCACGTCGACGCAGTCGCAGAGCCGGCGGACCGCGTAGTCGAGGTCTTCGAAGGCGTTCAACCGCGTGTTGTACACTGCCGAGACGCTCAACTCCCACGATGGGCTCACGATGACCGCGACCAGCCCGGAGAGTTTCGTCTCGGCCAGAGCAGCGTTGTGCGCTACCCCCGCGCTGATCCGGTAATGATCCGGGACAGCCCTGGACAGCGTGAACCCGATCGTGTTCTGTGGATCCACTTGGTCGATGGCCAGCGGCGTGATGCCGCTGATCGCCGCCCGCTGGTAGCCCAGGGTCGCCGTCGTGAGAGGATCAACCTGGTACGCGAGATCGATGCCGTAGGAGGTGATCGTGCGGGTGTCCCTGGTGCCATAACTCGACACCCGGAAGCCGGCCTGGATCCCGTAGGTCAGCCTCGGGCTCAGCGGCAGCCGATCCGTCGTCACCGACACCTGGCCATCCAGCCTGGAGGTTGACGCGTTGGAACCGAGACCAAGGTTGGCGAGCTGCGTGGCGGTCAGCCGCTCGCCGAACGAGGCGGCGCCCCCGGCCAGCGTCCAGGACAGCGGCATCGAGCCGATGCGGATGGGCTTGCTCTGGACGCTGACCTCAGCAACGTCGTACTGGAGGATATCGAAGTTGGACCGCGAGTCGGAGGTCTGTGTGCGGCCGATCCGCAGGCTCGCGTCAAATGTAGGCTCCGTGTGGGTGAGGGTCAGCAGGCCCATGACGCCCGACGTGGTGCCGTACTTCAGGTAGAGTAACCCACGGTTCTCTGCGATACGCAGCGGGATATGGTAATCCACCCAGTACCCATCCACAGTGCCGGACCCGAATGCCGGAAACGCGGTGCCGGGCTCGTCCGGGCGCAGCGACACCACATACCTCGGCACGGTCAAGAGATGCCGGGTGCCGATAAAGACCGCGGCGTCGTAGGCGACGATCTCTTGGTCGGGCACGATCTCGATGCGCTTCGCGATCAGGTGGACCAGCGGCCGCCGCGGATCGCAGTTCGTCACGAAGCTGTCGTGCGACACGAACCGACCCGGGGTGAAGTCCAGCCGCGAGCCGCGCAGATAGACCCGCCGCTCACGATCGATGATCCCCTCCGTCACCTCCAGGACGCCTTCTTCAGTCCGGTTGTTGTAGGTGAGGACCTGGCCCCGCAGCTCACGGCCCTCGGCGTCAAGGACGCGCACGTGGGCGGTGGCGACGACAATCTGCGACGCGAGGTCGTAACGGGCGGCGTCCGCGAACAGCCGGTACCGCTTGAAGGTCATGCGGACGTGACCCTGGGCCGTCACGATCTGCTGGGCCGAGTCGTAGGTAAGGGTGTCCGCGTCCACCGTGATGGGCAACGGCTGTCCGCTGGCGGTCCCGGCGATGACCGCCACGATCAAGGCCGCCATGAAAAGTGTCCAGCGCACGCAGCACCCCTCAGCGGAAGTTCTCGTCTCCTATTCTGCCGGGCGTTCCAGCTTCCCTTTCAGACGGGCCCGACAGTGATTATTGGGTCATCTACCTCCAGTTCGCCACGACGACGACGCGCGCAGGACTCCGGTGAATGATGACCGGGGCAGGAGTCAACATGCGGGTCAGGTCGTCGTAGTGCTCCTCGGGAACGACGACAAGCAGCCGCTCGTGTGCCCACAGCCGCGCCAGAGCCTCAGGTGTGTTGATGCTGGTCACCGGCTTGTCGACGTAGAACCTGGCGAAGTTGTAGGCCGTGCCCGCACGGCCGTAGAGCACCAGGCGATCGCTCCCGGCGGTTAGCGGAGCGGTCACCGCCGCGATCGCAGGCCAGGGATTGATCGCGGGCGCATGGGTGACCATGCCGACGTTGAAGAGGAGATATCCCGCCATGGTGGCTGTCGCGGCCAGGACCACGGCGGCGCGGCCCCGGCCCATAATGGCGGCGATGCCAAAGGCCACCAAACCCACAGCCACTGCAGTGACAAACGGCAGCACCACCACGGCCAGCAGGTGGCGCTCAGGCGGAAACTGAGACCAGAGGAACCAGAACCCACCGCCGATGAGCGCGACCGCGGGAACGAAGGCGATCCAACCCGCGAGGCGCAGGCGGCGCGGCCGCTCGAACAGTGCGGCGGCGGTCCGTCCCATCAGGATGGCGATCGGCGGGTAGACCGGCAGCAGGTAGCGGAACACCTTGTCGCCCGACGAGAGAGAGAGAACGGCAAAGATCACCAGGAACCACACGGTGACGATCTTCAGGCTGGAGGGACCGGACCGGAAGATCTGCGGCAGGCCGGGCAGACCGGCTACCAGGATCGCCATCCAGGGCAGTGTGCCGAGCAGCAGCAACGGCACGTAGGCGAAGATCGACAGCCAGTACGGCGGCGGAGTCGAAATCGCCGGGCGGAAGAAGCGCCCCAGCCCCAGAGTCCCGGTGGTGAAGAAGGTGGCGACAAATTGATCACCCTGCCGGATCGCGCCGACAACATACCAGGGTACGGCCACGACGGCAAACAGGAACACCGCCCAGACCGCATGGATGAGCACCTGCCGTCCGGGCCGCGGCAGACGGGGCCGAACGGCGATCACCGTGACCAGCACGATCAGACCGGGCAACACGAGCCCGGCGATCCCCTTGGTCAGCACGGCCAGGGCGGCGCCGGCCGCACCGAGCATCGCCCAGCCCAGGGTCCCATCGCGCATATAGCGCAGGACGCCATACATGGCAAGGGTCAGGAAGAACGTGAGGGGCACATCCTGCTGGGGCACGGTCGTCTGATAGAAGAACTGAATCGCCGTCGCTAGCATCAGAGACGCCAGCAGGCCCTCCTCCTGCGAGGCGCCGGCCGCGCGAGCCGCCAGGTAGGTGAGCACGATCGTGGCGAGCGCCAGCAAGAGCTGCCAGAGACGCATGGTCGCGTCCGAGATGCCCATCAGCCGGAACGACGCAGCCATCAGCCAGAACGTGACCGGAGGTTTGTCCACGACCCAGCCCGGGTCATGAAACGTGACCCAGTCTCCGGTGGCGAGCACATTTGCGGCGATGCGGGCGAAGAGTGGTGCGTCTGAGTCCACGTGGGGCAGCGGCGCCGTGGTCAGGATGACCAGGCCGGCCAGACCGATCAGCACGAGCCAGAGGCGAACTCCCATCAACCCGAGGTCTCGCTTCGCCGGCCGCCGAGGCCGCCCCTGTGCGTGCCTCGACCGGTGGCTCCGTTTGATCGGTCGAAGCGCGAAATTGCGAGGCCGGTCACGCGGAGATTATAATGGGGTGTCTTGCAAACCATGACGACCAGCAGACCAACCACGACCCTCGTGATCATCGGGAACGGGCCTGGCGAAGTAGCGGGCTGGGCCATCCCCGTGGCCACCGAGGCGCGACGCGCCGCGGCCGAAGCGGGTCGCTCGCTCGAGATCGGACTGTGCCTGCCTCCCTGCCAGTTCGCCAGCGGCCAGGAGCAGGCGGTCGCTATGGCGTCCGGGGTGTTCGATCGCGTCGTGGATCCCAAAGAGACACTGCGGTTGGGACTCGGGCTGTCCGGGTGGACGCCCTCGGCCCCACCGGTCATTCTCCACGTTGGCGGGAGTTTCTGGTATGCGCGCCGGCTCTCCCGCCGATGGCGCGCGCCGGCATTCGCCTTTGTGGAGCGCGCGCATGTCTCGCGCGCGCACCGGATCTTCGAGCGGATCTTCGTCCCCACAGCCGACCTGCGGGACCGCCTGCTGCATCACGGCGTCCCCCGACGGAAGGTCGTGGTCACCGGAGACCCCCGTTACGATGGAGTGGTCACGCACCAGGCAGCGCTCGCCGCACGCGACGGGCAGCATGCGCACCCCAGTGTCACATTCCTGGCAGGAAGCCGCGACACCGTATTCAGCGCCGTCTTTCCCTTCTGGGTGAAGACCGCAACCGCCCTGCGCCGCCGACTCCCTGCCGCCCGCCTCTTGACGATCATCTCGCCGTTCGTCTCACCGGAGGTACAACGGTCCCTGGTTGCGCAGCACCGCGAGACCCTCGACGCAGCTGGTGTGGAAGTAAAGCACGGCGACTGGTCGCGGATTGTCGAGTCGGACCTGGTGCTGACCATCCCCGGGACCAATACGATGGAGCTGGCGATCCTGCGCATTCCCAGCATGGTCGTCCTGCCCTTCAGCCTCGCGCCGCAGATCCCGTTCGAAGGATTGATTGAGTGGATCACGCGGATTCCCCGCCTGGGACCGTCCCTGCGGCTATGGCTCGCCAGGGAGTACGTCAAGCGCCAGCCCTACGTGGCACTACCAAACATGCGGGTCGGCCGGCGGATCATGCCGGAGCTCACCGGCGCAGTCACGCCGGAGCAGGTCGCCGATGAGAGCGCCCGCCTGGTCACGGACGAGCCGGCGCGGGCCGCGCTCGCCCGCGCCCTCGAGGCCATTCCGCTGGAGACGGGCGCTTCGCGGCGCATCCTCGATGAGATGCGCCCGGCCCGGGCCACCGCATGAACGACCTCCGGCGGCTGGCCGCCTGGGTGGCGCCCTACCGCCTCCATCTGACCGTCAGCATCGTCGCGAT
>JBGPLF010000162.1:0-9466 GCA_041486265.1 bacterium | reverse complement strand
GAGACCGCTGCCGGCAATAACGCTCTGGATTGCTGAGGACCTGGAGGAAGTGGCCAAGCACAGAAATAGCTCGAATGAGCGGATTGCTCTGGAGGCGAACCGGTATCTCGTTGACCGGGTGCTGGGTAAGCCCACCGAAAGGACTGCTGGGGGCGCAGACGAAGCTCCGGTGACGGTTGTGCAGCCGTCCCAAGAAACAACTGACACGGACTAGCGGATCTGGTGCTGCGAAGGGAAGAACCGAACAAGCCGGATGTAACATCCGGGACTCAGTCCGCACGCACACGGAGCAGGTTCACCCAGAGCTTTCGCTGTCATTAGCATCTGTCATGGACTGGTTAGCGGCCAGCGGGTGGATGGACTTCTATCTCCGTTACTTCCGCCGAATCCACGGTGAACCAAATTCCCTTGTGCAAATAGATCAGTTGAAGCCCTGACGCGGCTCCGATTGAGACATCGGGCGTTCCGAATACTTGAAAGACAGTTTCAGCTGGGGAACCTAAACTCACACCGGACGCAGAGAACGTGATCGATGCGGCGCGCAAGCGGACTGGGCGGGTGCCACGACAGGAAAGGTCATTGCGCCAGCCACTGGGAGCTGTGTAGCTTTGGAGTTCGAAGACCCGATCCTTGTATACGGCAACTTCGAACAGTTCGTCCTTGCTAGTGAAAGCTAAAACGACGCCCAGATTGGACAAGTAGAATTCTGATGTTGCGGCCGCTGGGATGGGCGGGGTCCCTGGAGACGGATTCTGTGGCTCCAAAGTGGCGATACGTGTGCAGGTGGTGTCGGGTGCCCCGACGATTGATTGCACTCTGCTCGTGGACATGCCGAGGCGGAGTGGACCGACCGACTCTCCGGGGACGATTTGCCATACTTGTCCCTGAGGCAGTGCAGGAGTGATTGGCGCGATAATAAGAGTGATTACAAGGACAAGCTTGAAGCCCAATGGGATTCTTCTGGTGGTCGTGTGCTCTATGTTTGACAATGTCGGAAAGACCGCATGGGGAGCGGTGGTAGTGACCGGAGATGGCTGGCCCCAAAGAGCATAGAGCCTGCGTATCTTATCTCACCTCGAACGACGTCCGAACTCGGGTGATTTTGTCCTTACCGCATTCAATTACGATTGACCACACACCTGGGGTGGTTCGGGTCCCCACCTTCCAGGTCCAAGTAACGAGCCCTTGGGTATCGGCGTTCTTGGGGTAAAGGCCTGCGGCACGGCTCTGACCGCTCGCGTAGATTACGGCAATTGAGCACAGCGTGCTCGGGGAGGTCTTGATAGCGACCATACCTTCTCCGCCGCGTGGAACTGGCGAGCGCACAGAAGTGAAAGAGACCGGTGGAAAGCCAGGCTGAGCGAGGACGGGGAGTGCCAGCAAGACCACAAGAAGCACCGAGGCGAGCGCACGCATGCCGCACCTCCTGACTGAAAGCTACGGTTCCTGCAGCCGGTGATGTCCCGCGTAAGAGACGGCTTCGGGGCAATCCAGTTGCTACCTTCCCGCCCTCAGGTTGTCCAGCGGACTCCCCCTCCTGAACTCCGCCCCCGCCTAGTCCCTCAGCAGCCGGTCTGCCGGCGAGTGTTGGTCGTGGTGGCAACGGGATGGCCGGGAAGCGGTCAAGCTGTTTCCACGTCGATGAGCCCCCACTTTCGGTTTCTGGCTTCTCCTCTCACGAGTGGAGCCTATTGGACTGTCGGGACTGCCACATAGCAGGACTAGTGCGCTTTGCTGGAGCACGTAACCGCATGGCCGATTGGGGCGCCATCGTTAGGGTCAACCATGAGATCCTCGGAGCGCGGAGAGCGACCTTTCGGGTGCTCGATGAACTCCTGGAAGAGCTGTCGGCCTACGGGGCCATCGCTGGAAGCACTGAGCACGCCCTCTCCGTCAGGCTGTTCGTGACCGCTTCGGACCGGGCCAGCGCGATGGATCAAGCGATGAATGTGGTGCTCGCAACCCTCCGGGCTCTGGAGATTCCGCACGATGCCGATTCCGCGTGTATCCTCGCCCTCGATCCCATAAAGGAATTCGAGCGGGACTTCCCCGCGCCGGAGTGAACAAGCCCATTATCTGGAGGAAAGAGCAGTGGACGCCGTTCTTGACCCGCACGCGGGAGACCGCAAGGTGCGGACTATTGCTGAGTTGGACGACAAGTCCTCTGGGCGTCCAGGAACCGGCCGTTCCCGGCATTCGGGTTATGGATTTTGGATGATCGGGAGGAGGAGATTCACCGCAGGCGCGAACCCTCTCGCTCAAACAAGCCACCGGTGGGGGGTGGGCTGGATGGATTCTGAAGAAGACTCCGACCGCAAGATGTTGCGAGGCGTATGGGGCACCAGAATCCGGCAAGGTTTGATCCTCTTGTGCTTGGCAGCGGCAGTTGCTTCTCTCGTCAGCGCCTATTTCGCCCACATCCCAATACGAGAACCTGGTCCCTTTTCTCCCCAGATGCCATATGTGCCAGTGCAATTTTCTTTCACTACGAGCTTTGTTGTCTACCTTCTTGCGGTCATTCTTTCCTTTCTCGGAGTTCTTGGTGCATGGAAGGCGACAAAAGCCTCATGGCGGATTTTCAAGGCGCCAATCGTCCGTATTGATCTCACCAAGAGATGGACCCTTGCAGTCCTGGTAGTGCTTGAGGCCGCCGTCCTTGTCAGTGCCCTGCGGAGTGAGTCAAAACAACAATCTGTTGTCGCCGCCTTTCTCTCCGCAGCAATCGCCTCGGTCGGCGTCATTCTGCTCGTTTGGGAGATTCCAAGATTGCGGATCGCCAGGCCTGGGATCTTCCCGAGACGGGTGTTGCCTCTCATTACATTGCTTGCGGCGGTTCTTCTCCTCCTCGGTGCCCTTGTAGAATTCATTCCACAGGAGCAGAGACTTGTTATTATAGGTCCTCTGGTTGCAGTTACAATCGCCGCAGGCGTCATCATGGTCCTCTGGAGGGTCCCGAAGAGACAAGTCGCTCATCTCAGCGTGGATGAGAAGGAGCGGCTTCAACTTGAGAACGCGGCACGTCAGACCTTGGCCCAGACCCTGGGCGGCCTGTTCGTGCTCCTGGGTCTTGCCTTCACGTGGCAGACCGTCCTTTCTTCGCGGCAGTCTTTGGACGTTGCCCAAGAGGGGCAGATCACAGATCGCTTTGCGAAAGCCATCGGACAAATCGGCAGTGCTGCCCTTCAGATTCGCCTGGGCGGGATCTATGCTCTTGAGCGCATTGCCAGAGACTCCCAACGAGACCACTGGCCTGTCATGGAAGTTCTGACCGCCTTTGTCCGTGAGAGGGCGCCTCGCAAATTTGAAGGGACACCGAGGGGGCGCACTCCCCTCGATATTCAGGCAATCATCAATGTTCTTGGGCGCCGCACACAGACTTATGAGGTCAGCGAACAGAGGCTGGACTTGAGCGGGACAGATTTGACGTTTGCCCACCTCGAAGGGCACTTCGAGAGGGCAATCTTCAGAGACGCTAACCTGAGCAGGGCCAACCTGGACGGGGCCCGTCTGAGCGGGGCCGACCTGAGCAGCGCCAACCTGATCGGGGCTGGCCTGAACTATGCCGATCTGAGTGGCGCCGTCCTGATCGGTGCCGACCTGCGCGGGGCCAACCTTTACGGGGCCGTCCTGAGCAAGGCCGACCTGCGCGGGGCCCGTCTGGGCGGGGCCGACCTGAACGGCGCCAACCTGGTCGGGGCCGTCCTGATGGATGCCGATCTGAGTGGCACCGTCCTGATCGATGCGAACCTGAGCGGGGCCCGTCTGGACAGGGCCGTCCTGAGCAGGGACAACCTGAGCGGGGCCAACCTGAGCGGGGCCCGTCTGAGCGGGGCCAACCTGGACGGCGCCCGTCTGGGCAGGGCCGTCCTGCGCGGGGCCAACCTTTACGGGGCCCGTCTGAGCGGGGCCTTCCTGATCGATGCCGATCTGAGTGGCGCCGTCCTGATCGATGCGAACCTGAGTGGGGCCCGTCTGGGCGGGGCCGTCCTGAGCAAGGCCGACCTGAGCAGGGCCGACCTGCGCGGGGCCGACCTGAGCGGGGCCGACCTGAGCGGGGCCAACCTATTCGGGGCTACTATGCCTGACGGCTCTAAGCACGACTAGGCATGACGTCACAACTCTCATTTCGAGAGGTGATCTTCGCTCCTCTAGAGAGGCCTTTGAACTGACCCGGCGCAACCCTTTTCCGTCGGCTCTGATTATCGCCCTGCCCTGAGATTGTCCAGCGGACTCGCCCTCCTGAACATCTCGCTAACGTCCGGCTTCGTAAGGCACGCGAACATCAGCATGACCCTGGACACGTACAGTCATGTGATGCCGGGGATGCAGGAGCAGGCGGCGAGACTACTCCAGGACAGGCTGTTTTCGAACGTCTAGGTCAGGCGCTTGATCAGCGCTTCGAACGCGCCCTCGTGGCTTGTACCAGCAAGCTCCGAGAGCGGGCCCGACCGGTGCGGCGGATCATCGCCTAGAGGAAACTTCAACGGGATAGAACTGGACAGGAGAGCGACGCGCATAGGCGCAGGCATCGGCATCGTCCTCCCAAAGTGTGACGCATGGTGAAGCCACAAGCCGGATGATTGGTCATTTCTGTCAGTTGGATCGTACATGATCCCGAAGGGCTGCTGATCAATAGCATCGTCCCTAAGGTCATACCGCCTAATGTTCGCGACCATGGCGATCAGCCCCGACGAGGTCTGCGACGCCAAATACACAATGTCGTGGGTTTTCAACAGCAAGTCCTGTGGAAAGAAGCTTGGGGCGCTGTATGGGTCGGCTACATTGTAACCTTCCCTTCGATCGCCCAAAGCACACGCGCTGTAAATCTCCGTCACCTGGAATCGGTCGAGGGTCTTCCAGTCTTCCAGATCAGCCTTAGCTTGCCGATTCTCGCTCATCGCGCCTCACAAGTTACTAGATCATCACGGCTGGCCCGGTCAGGCCTGCGGCTTCGAGTTCGCGTTCAATACTTGGGACAATCTCTTCAACACTCTCGACGAAAGCGATCCGGCCGATTCCATCCAGATCCGAGTGGATTCGGGTATCTGCTTTGAGCATATGCACACACGATTGCGACGCAGATGGCCGTAAACCCGCCCGGGTTTAGAAAAGACGTTGGAACCGGGCTTTCGCATATGCATACCGTTCTGTCGAGTCAGGCTGATCAAATTCGATAGCCTTCCCCCTACGCGTGAGGCGAAACCCACGTCCCTACTCATAGTTTCTGCTCACACTACCTTCCTCTGGCACCGACCCTCTTCATCACCTCTCTGAGAACTTCCATACCAAACTCCAGCGATAGCGCAGTTCTGGTCAAGCCTACATGGGTAAAGAACACTCCCTTCTCCTTTCGCGCCTGACTGGCTCTGGACAGAGGCTTGCCCCCCTTCACCTCTCCTTTTCCCTGGGCAACGCTCCGTGCCTCTCCGAACATGACTTTTGGCTTCTGCCGGGTAAGGATATCCCGCAGTTGTGCTTCAGTCATCACATCAAGCTCACTGAGTTCATCAAGCAAGTGCGCATAGTCCTCATCGTCGCTTCGGTTCGTTGGAGGCAGTTCGCTGTCGAGCACGTTGCGAAGGGAATCGGTATTCAGTCGCTCGTTTGAAGGCCGTGCAATCAGTTCCTGGTCGTATTCCTGCCTCTCCCCAAGGACTCGCTCAAACTCCAGGTCAACGGTTTCAAGGAGTGCGGCGACTCGGTGAATGGAACGCCTGACCGAAGGTGGCACGTGCTCTTCTTTCTTGTACTGCAGCACGTGCGAAGATGCCGCCCAAATGTGCTGCGGAGCGGTTCTCACCTGGATCTCAGCAATGAGTCCGCGAAAGCCCTTGAATGTTGGTAGTTCGAGCCATGCATCCTTCAGCCGTACTTCGAAGTGGACTGAGCCGTAGCCGAACTGATCTTCCTGTAGTCGGCCCATTGTGTCTTCTTCGTGCAACACCTCGAAGCTCTCCCGGATTATCTTCTTGACCGCTTCGGCATCACGCCTGAATAGCGTGATGATTCGTGTCCCTGCAATGTCGTGCATGTCGCTAAGGTCGCCCAGCACCGCCCGCTGTCGCTGGAGTTTCTGGAGAATCGATGCAAACGTCTTGACTCTGGTCTGAATTGGAGTAGCTAGCGATGCGCCAGCTTCACCTAGCAACGTTTCGAGCTGCTGTCTGATCTCAGCGCAAAACCGCGCATAGATTCCCTCAAGCCGTTCATACTGGCTGCGAGCTTGTTCTTCTGAGATGGTCTTTTGCGGCTCTGCCTTGTCCAGGGGCGGTCTCCTAGTCACTCACTCCGGGACACCTTTGCACCGCACGTGCGCTCGCCCTGCGCGCTTAAGTCCCTACGGGTGCGGATCCGTAGCACCAGATCTGCGACCCCGTTAGCATTCGTTAGCAGATTAGCCCCTAGTGCCCCTGCACACCAAATGAGGACACGAGCCGAAACCCACGTCCCTACTGTGTCTAGGTTGGTCGGGTATGGCGAGCCGGGCTTCAGCGTTCCGCTCGCATATCCTTGATGTGACGCTCAGTCCAGAGGGCGAAATACGCATCGCGGTCAGGGTCCGAAGAGTCCTTGAGTCTTTTCTCCGCCTGGACGAAGTAGCGTTTCGCTAAGACCTCAAGTACTTTGCGCGGTCCGGTTTTGGTCGAATCGTTGTATGGATAGCGTTTGAGGGCCTCGCGGAACGCCCTCTGAGTCAGATCCTTCACCCGCTGGAAGTCTCCGGCCCGGTAGGCCTCTTCCGTCTCACGCTCGGTCTCACGGATAGCCCACACTCCTGCTCCCACGAGGTACAGCGGGTATCCCTTACGGCGCATTTGCCACGCCCGCATCGCCATCGCCAGTTCCGGTGGGCGGCCCCGGGGGGCCGGGAACAGATTGAATGGTTTCGGGATACGGCGGCGACGCTTCGGGACGTTTGACATTCGAAACCTCCAACCTTTCCCGCGTCCTATTGGTCGTGGTCTTTACCAATAAGTCGCAGGATGACCCTGCCGCTTGTCCACTTGTATTGTAGCAGATGAACCCATGCGAACCCACGGACCACAAGGAGACCATCATGCGAATTTTGATTCCCTCGGAGGCCGCGCGTACCGCGGGCGTCGCAGTCTCGACGCTGAAGCTCTGGACCGATGAGGGCAAGTTGCCTGTACTGCGGACGCCGACAGGCCATCGACTCATCGTCGAGTCTGACCTGCACGCTTTCCTGGAACGGCGAGCGGCGAAGCACGAGCGACCCGCGGAATAAACAAGCACCCCGGGCGGGGGACCCGGGGCGGAGGTACAACATGACCACGGAAAGAGTACCACATCAGCCCGCAACCAAACAAGTCCCAGGCCGTGATCTGGACCGCGAGCTGGCCGCGCCGCCGCATAGTCTGGAGGCGGAGCAGGCCGTTTTGGGTGGCCTCCTCTCGGCCCAGCAGGGGGACGCCGAGATTCTGGACCAGGCCATCTCGAAGCTCGGGGCCGGTGACTTCTACAGGCAAGCCCACGCGAGGACATTTTCTGCCATCGAGCTTCTCCACAGGCAGGGTCGAATCCCCGATCTGGTCAGCGTCATGGATGTCCTTCGACAAGCAGGCACGCTCGACGAGGCGGGCGGAGCGTTGTACGTCACCGGATTGCTCAACGTCACCTTTTCGCCCGCCACCCTTCCCCATCACGTTGAGATCCTGCGCCGGGATACGATCAAGCGCACGCTGGCCGAGTTGGGCGGACACCTCGCCTACACAGCCAGGAATGGGCAGGACGTAGACGCGCTGATCGCCTATACCAGTCGGGTCCTTGACGACGTACAGGAGGCGCGAACTGCGGGAGGAACGGACCAGCAGAAGAAGCATCGCGCGACGGCCATCGAGATACTTGAGGCACCGGAACCTCGTCGCCCCTGGTGGCCCTTCCTGCAGCCGCAAGGTATCCTCGGGCCGGGTGTAGTCGGCCTCTTCTCGGGCTACGCCAAGTCGGGCAAGACGACGACCACGGCCCACGGGCTCAACGCCATCCTTCAGGCTTGCCCTGATCTCCGAGTGATCTGGTGCACCGAAGAGGCCCGGTCCCTGTGGCGGGCTCGACTCCTTCGCTGGCGCTTCCACTGGCCCACGGTGACGCTGATCTTCCGCAGCGCGACCCCCTGGTCGTCCCTGGTGACGGAGATCCGCCAGGAGCATCCTGACCTGGTAATCATCGACACCGCGCGAGCCTTCCTGGGGATCGAGGATGAGAACGACGCCGGCCAGTGGCGGACTGCCTTGGACCAACCTCTCCTGATGGCCCGGCAAGACGATGCCGGCTTTTTGTTCCTCCACCACTTGCGGAAATCCGGCGGGGAAGACGGCCTCGGGCATGCCGGCAATCACGCCCTGGTCGCTGCCGTGGATGTGGCCCTTGAACTCCGCCGCGACGGTCCGCGGCGCACGGTCCGCGCCATCTCACGCTTCGACGAAACGCCGCCGGCCTGGGTGATGGAGCTTCGAGATGATGGCCTGGCGATCCTCGGCGATCCAGAGACGGTCACACAGGCCGATCTGCTGAGCCGCCTGGTGGCTTCCCTGGATGGCACTCCCCGCACAGTCGGTGAGCTTACAACTGACCTGGACGACCCGAAGCCCTCGGGGAGCGCCGTCTACGCGGGCCTCAAGGCACTCCACCGCCAGGGCAGGGCGGAGCGGTCCGGCAAAGGGACGCGGAGCCACCCCTACCGATGGGCGGCCACGGTTGATTCTTCTTCCAGCCCTAAGGAGAGAGACTGGAAGAATAACCAACCCGCAGAGACCTCCGGGAAGAGAGAAAATGATTCTTCTTCTTACACACCCTTACGGGTGGAAGAAAGAATCTCTTTGAGGAAAGAGGGTCTTACGTCCCAGGAGGTCCGGGATGCGTGACCGGCAGGCCCCCCCGGATTGCATCAGCCCGGTTACAGGGTCTCAGTGGGCTGCAACAGGTGCGGCAGGAAGGCAACTCTCAGAGCCGGCCTTCCTCACCGTGCCGCAGCTCGCGGCCGTTCTGGGGGCCAAAGTGTCGCGTGTGTACGAGTGGACCCGCGCGGTCGGCGCGGACACGATCCCCTGCTACAAGGCCGGGAAGTGTCTGGTGTTCGACCCTGAAGAGGCCCTGACGTGGTTCAAGCGGACACAGCGTAAGGAGACGTTCGGGGGCCGTTTCCGGGTCGCGCCTAATAGCCGACCAGACGGTCAGAGGCGCAAACGTCCTGTCAGGAAGCGGGTTTCAGCCAACGGGCAGGCGGCTGTTGCCATCACGTTGCCAAGAGAGGTGTGAGATGGGCCGAACGCGTGGAACGTGGCACCAAGGCGAAAGCGGAAACCCCGCGGGGCGTCCTCCCGGCTCGCCGGACGTGGCTGGGCTTGCCAGGTCGAAGGGCCAACGGATGCTGGAGGTCTTGTCGAGCATCGCAGAGGACCCGAAGAGCCCTCCTGGCGCGCGCGTGGCCGCCGCGTCTTCGGTGCTG
>JBGPLF010000161.1:0-9538 GCA_041486265.1 bacterium | reverse complement strand
CTTGTCCTGAGATCCAATCCGCAGTACCGTGGACATCGGAGCAGCCTCCCTCGCGTGGTGTGTTGTGCTTCTCCCACGAAATCAATTCACCACGCTGGGTACTGCTCCCTGAAATTTCAACTACCCTTGGGACACCCTCCCTGGACCGCCTCCTGGAACAGCAAGCCTACCCGGTCGCCTGACGCGTCCAGAAGCCCTGCGGGTCCAATCGCCGGATAATCGCCTGTTCCTCGCTCGTCGGCACCGAGGTCTCGCGCACGGCCGCAGAAACCCGCAGCGGCCATCCAGTCTGTTCTCGAATCTGATCGATCGACACCCCCGAATGATATGACTGCAAGACCGCCTCCCCTGTCTCGGCGTCAAACCCGAACACCCCGAGGGTGGTGATGAGCGCCGCGGGACCGCCGCCGGGCAATCCGGTCGCCTGCCGCTGATCGCGCCCGCGCAGGAAACCCGGCGAGGTCACGTAATCCACAGCGTCGCGCAGCCGGTGGCGCTCGTGGGACATGATCACCAGCAGCCGGCCCGCCAGCGAGGCAATGTCACACGCGCCCCCGCTGCCGGGCAGCTTCACCTTCGGTTTGGAGCGCGGACCGATATACGACGAGTTGACGTTGCCGAAGCGATCGACCTCAGCGCCTCCGATGAACCCCACGTCCACGCGGCCGCGTCCCAGCAGCGCCATCACGACCGACATCCGCGTGCACATGTTGGCACCGACCACGTTGGGCGGGTCGCCCATGGTCAGGAGAAACTCCTGGCTCGGGGTCTCCCGGACGATGCCGTTCTCGAAGATCCCGACCGCGCGGGGCGCGTGAGTGAACTTCGCCAGCTGAAACGCGATCAACGGCAGGCGCATGCCGACGAAGACCACCTCGCCGTCGCGGATCTCGCGCGCGGCGGCCGTGACCATGATCTCACCCGGCGTCAGGCCAGGCATCGCTACCACGCGTAATCCACCGGCGCCGCGGGCGCCGAACGCAGCCGCCGGAGCGCATCCCACCGTTCGCGGCCCAGCGCCTCCAGATAGGCCGCACGATCAGGGACGCCATAGACCCACCGCTCGAGCCACACCGCCATGCCGTCGGGCGTGCGCGTCGCGTGGTGATACTCGCCGTAGAATGGATGATCCCTTCCGTAGTGCCCTTGCACCGGACTGGGATGGCAGCCACCCGGGCAGTGGACCACCGCGCACACCATGAACGCCGGAAACAGCACCCGGTTGGGATCGCTGAGGATGACGCTCTGGTCCACAATCTCTTCCGCGAGCAGGACGATGCGGTCGGCAGCCAGACCCGCCTCCTCAGTGATTCCGAAATGGCTCCACAGGTGGGCGTTGCCCCCGGCATCGGCTCGCTGCACCGCGATGATCGCGACGTCGGGCCGGACCGCCTTCACCACAGGGACGCGCCCGCCACCGAAAGGCGAAGCGATCTCCGCAAAGCCCGGATGATCTTTCACGATGTCGCTGCCCGGTCCCGACCGCACCGGGACAAACGGCATCCCGTGCGCGCCTGCCCAGAGCGCGAGCGCGACGGTGTAGTTTGTATAGTCTTCGACCACGATCGAGCGCGGCACACCTTGCTCGGTCGCACGGCGGTAGGCATATCCCAATCCCGCGCTCACGTTGCCCACCCAGGCCGCCTGGATCCGCACCACGCAGCCGGCGCCGATCAACTGGTCGAACAGGATGTCTGCGATAGGGCCGATGAGCGTCAGGTCGCGCCTGCGCTGGCGGATCATTTCGTGACCTGCGGCAAAGGGGATCATCGACTCCAGGCAGGTCCCCGTCGCCACGGCCGATCCATCGGGCACGAAGCGCCCGATCGCCTCGGCGAGCTCCATGCGCTTGTCCGTTGACACGACGCGGACGCTATGAGGAGGCCGACTGCATCTGGCGCAGCAGAAACCGCTGGATCTTCCCGGTCACGGTCTTCGGCAGATCAGTCACAAATGCCACGATGTGAGGATACTCATACCGTTCGAGGCGCTCCTTGCACCACTGCTGCAACTCGCCGACCAGGGCATCGGATCCCTGGTAGCTGCTGCGCAGGATCACGTAGGCTTTCATTCTATTCAGCCCTTCGACGGGCACCCCCACCACCGCGGCTTCCATGACGGCCGGGTGCTCCATGAGCACGTTTTCGATCTCGATCGGCGACACCCACAGCCCACCGACCTTCATCATGTCGTCCGACCGGCCCTCGTACCAGTAGAAACCATCCTCTCCAATACGGTACCAGTCGCCGGTCCGGACCCAGTCGCCCGTCATCGTCGCCTTTGACTTCTCGTGGAAATGCCAGTAGGACGGCGCGGCGCTGTCGCCGCGCACCAGCAGGTGACCCGACCCGCCGGGCCCCACGGGGTGTCCGTCCCCATCGACCACCCTCACGTCATACCCCGGCACAGGCCGGCCGCTGGATCCGGGTTTCATCGCCTGCGGCGTATTGGACATGAAGATGTGCAGCAGCTCAGTCGTCCCGATCCCGTCGCAGATCGCCAGGCCAAAGGTCTCCTTCCATCGCCGCCAGATCTCGGGGGGCAGCGCCTCCGCCGCGGAGACGCACATGCGAATAGACGAGAGATCGTATTTGCGACACTCGGGATAGTTGAGCATCGCATTGTAGAAGGTCGGAACGCTGAAGAAGAGCGTCGGCCGGGACCGCTGGATGGTCTCGAGGACTGCCTGGGGACTGGGGCGTCCCGGGTGGAGGATGGTCGAGGCCCCCGCCCAGTAGGGGAAGGACATGTTGTTCCCGAGCCCGTAGGCGTGGAACATCTTCGAGGCCGAAAAGATCACGTCGTGCTCTCGAATGTCGAGGACGTTTCGCGCGTAGGTCTCACACGTGTACGGGATGTCGTGCTGGAGGTGGACCACGCCCTTGGGGTTGCCGGTGCTCCCGGAGCTGTAGAGCCAGAAAGCCATGTCGTCCCGGTGCGTGTTGGCCGGGGAGACATCATCGTCGCCTTCGCTTAGGAGATCGTCGAGCGAGATCGTCGCGGGAACGGTGCCGTTGGCCACGATCACTTCGACCTTCTCAGGGTATCCCTCCAGGGCACGGCGCACTTTCTCGTAATGCTCATGGTCCACGATCACGGCGCGTGCGTAACTGTCGGCGATGAAGTACCGCTGGTCCTCCCACTTCAACAGCGGGTTGGCGGGGACGGGGACGCACCCCATACGGATCGCGCCGAAGAACGCCACCGGAAACGCCGGGGAGTCGTTCAGCACCAGCACGACCCGCTCCTCACGTCTGAGGCCGAGTTGCCGCAGCGCTCTGCCAAACCGGTTCACGCGCCGCAGCAACTCTCGATATGTGACCCGCTCGTCCCCGCAGGAGATTGCAATCTTATCCCCGCGTCCTGCCTCGAGGTTCTGGTCGAGCAAGACCGAGACATTGTAGCGCTCAGGAACGCCCGTCATCCCGCCCACCCTCTCAGGAGACTCGCTTTACCACCACCGACTTGGTTTCGAAGTAGTATTCCAAGGCTTCAATCCCGTGCTCCTTGCCAAAGCCACTCTGCTTGACGCCGCCGAACGGCAGTTCGTCGTAGATCTTCTGGACTGAGTTGATCCAGGTGTAGCCCGTCTCCAGACGCTCCGCCGCGTAGGAGGCGCGGGTGAGATCGCGGGTCCAGATCGACGACCCCAGGCCGTAGATCGAGCTGTTCGACAGATTGAGGGCTTCCTCGAGATCGCTCACCCGCCAGATGGGCAGGACCGGCCCGAAGACCTCCTCGATCGCCACGCGCGAGGCGCGGCTCGGTTCAAGCAGCAGCGTGGGCTCGTAGAAGTGTCCCCGGGCATAGATGTCGCCGGTTGGATGTCGGGCGCCGTGGAGCACCCTGGCGCCCGACGACACGGCGTCGCCCACCTGCTCCTCGATGCGCGCGCGCTCCGACGCGGTGTGCATGGGACCCAGCGTCACCCCATCTATGGTCCCCGGTCCCAACTTGAGCTTCGCGACCTTGGCGCTCAGCTTCTCGACGAAGACGTCTGCAACACGCTCAAACACGTAGAGCCGCTTGATGGCCAGGCAGGCCTGGCCGCAGTTGAAGAACCGCCCGACGCTGGCGGCGCTGGCCGCGGCATCCAGATCGGCGTCGTCACAGACGATCATGGGATCGGAGCCGCCCAGTTCCAGCGTCACCCGCTTCAAGTCTGCGGCCGCACGGGCCATGATGTCCTTGCCGATCGGCGTCGAGCCGGTAAACGCCACCTTGCGGACGAGGGGATGCTCGACGAGGGCCTTGCCCGCGACCGACCCCGATCCCGTGATCACGTTGAACACGCCCGCCGGCAGCCCGGCCGCGCACATGTGTCCAGCGATGCGCAGCGTCGTCAGCGGCGTCGTTTCGGCCGGCTTGGCGACGAGCGTGTTCCCAGCGACCAGCGCCGGACCCAGCTTGTTGCCGAGCAGCGTCGTGGGAAAGTTCCAGGGGACAATGGCACCGACCACGCCGACCGGCTGCTTCAGTATCAGCCCGTAAGCGCCTTCGTCCAGGTTGGGAACGTAGCCGCCCCGGATGTTCTTTGCCAGCCCCGCGTAATGCTCCAGCGTAGAAACGAACCGCCGGATCTCGAGCCGCGCCTCCCGCAGGGGCTTTCCCTGCTCGGCGGTGAGCAGGAACGCGAGTGGCTCGACCTGCCGCAGCACCGCCGCCGCTGCCGCTGCCAGGAGTTCTCCCCGCTTGGCCGCGGGGGTCTCACGCCAGGCCGGAAAGGCCTTGACGGCGGCCTGCACCGCCGCGTCCACGGCGTCCGGGCCACCCCGGGGGACGGTGTCAACCGTGTCGCCTGTGGCCGGGTTGGTGATCGCGATCCGTTCAGCCTTCGAAAAGTCGACGGAGGTCCCACCGATGAACATCTCTGCCATGAAAATGTCTCCCTGCCCACCAGCCTGTTCGGGATTCTCTCTCGTTCGAAGAGCGCCCGGCGGAACCCTTCCACAACGGCCGAGCAGGGGTCAACACGCTCACCTCGAATGGTCGTCTTCCAGACTGCAAGGTGTGATAGGTGGGACGGGGGGTCCTGACATGTCGTATCGCTTCCGATGGCTCTCAGCACTCCTGATGGCGGTCGTGCTGGTGGGGCTGGCGGCATCCGCCGGCCGGCCGGCGCCCATGCCCGACTACAAGCTCGGTGTGCTGCTGCCGTACTCCGGCGTGTTCGCCCGGCTCGGTGAGTCGATGACCCAGGCAACGGAAATGTACTTCGACTCGATCGGCTGGACCGCCGGCGGCCGCAAGATCACCCTGATCAAGGAGGATGAGGGTGTCCCGGCCACAGACGTCGCCGTTCGAAAGTTCCGGAAGTTCGTCGAGCAGGACCGCGTCGACATGATCACCGGCGTCGTCAGTTCGGGATCGCTGGCGGCGCTTGTGGACCCGATCCGTGAGGCGAAGACCATCACTGTGATCTCGAACGCCGGGTTCGACGGGGCCACCCGCGAGAAAAAGAGCCCGTGGCTGTTCCGCACCTCGTTCTCCAACTGGCAGATCGGAGCGGCGCAGGGCGAGTGGGCGGCCAAGAATCTGGGCAAGCGGGCCGTCACCCTGCACGCCGACTACCAGGTCGGCTACGACAACGTCAAGGCGTTCGCGGACACGTTCGAACCGGCCGGTGGGCGTATCGTCGAGAAGATTTTCTACCCGCTCGGCACGCCCGACTTCGCGCCGTATCTCGCGCGCGTGAAGCTGGCGATGCAGAACGCCGACGTCGTGTACTGCTTCGCCGCCGGCGCCGACGCGGTTCGCCTCGTCCGCCAGTGGCGGGACTTCGGGCTCACCGGCACACCGATCACCTGCAACGGCTTCATGATCGGGGACGACATCCTGCCTGTGGTCGGAGACGCCGCGGTGGGCATGAAGGGCGCCCTGGCCTACATCTCGACGCTGGGCTACCCGGAAAATCGCAAGTTCGTGGCAGAGTTCAAACAGAAGTTCAACCGCACGCCCGACGTCTACGCCGCGCAGGCCTATGAAACGGCCATCTTCATCGCTGAGGCGCTCAAGAAGGTCAACGGCGACACGCACGACCAGAAGCACCTCATGGATGTCATGAAGACCATCACCTTCAAGGGGCCGCGCGGCACGTTCAAGCTGGATCCCCAGACGCAGAACATCATCCTGACGGTGTATATCTTCGAGATCGTCCAGGAAGGCAGCAGCGTCGTGCCCCGTGTCTCGAAGGTGCTGACGAACTGGAAGGATCCGGGCGTCACGAAGTAGTCTGGACCTGCGAAGACTCCCTCCGGCCGCTGCAGCTCCCGGCTGCACGGGCGCAGCGATCGGAGCACAGCCGGGTGGATCACTGCCGGAGTTCGCCTGATGGACTTGAGCTTCCTGTCTCTTCAGTTCCTCAACGGCATGGCGTTCGCCATGACGCTCTTTCTCGTTGCCGTCGGCCTGACGCTGATCTTCGGGTTGATGGACGTCCTCAACCTGGCCCACGGCGCGTTCTACCTGGTGGGCGCCTACATTGGGCTCACCGTCCTGAAGGTCACCGGCAACTTCTGGCTCGCCCTCATCATCGCGCCGAATGCCGTGGCGGCGCTGGGCTATCTGGTCGAGGTCCTGGTGATCCGCCCCGTCTATGCCCGCGGGCACCTCGATCAGGTGCTGCTCACGCTGGGGCTGGCCTACATCCTCGCCGATCTGGCGCGCGGCATCTGGGGCGCTCAGGAAGAAGCACTGGCCACGCCGGTCTTGCTGGCCGGGTCCGTTGCGATGGCCGGGCTGCGCTTCCCGCTCTACCGGTTCTTCGTCATCGCCTTCGGAATAGCTGCCGCGGTGGCGCTGTGGGTCCTGATCGAACGGACGCGGTGGGGTGCCATGATCCGCGCCGGCGTCAGCAACCGGACGATGGCGCGCAACCTGGGCATCGATATCGGGAAGGTCTTCGCCCACACCTTCGCCTTCGGCTGCGGCCTGGCGGCGCTGGGCGGCGTCGTCGCCGGGCCAATCATCGGCGTCGCCCCGGGCCTCGACGCGGAGATCCTCATGCTAGCACTCATCGTCGTCGTGACCGGAGGCCTGGGCAGCCTGCCGGGATCCTTCTGGGGGAGCATCCTGATCGGCCAGGCCGACACGTTCGGGAAGACGCTGTTCCCGCAGTTCTCCTTGTTTCTGATTTTCGGGGTGATGGCGCTGGTGCTCCTCTACCGTCCCAGCGGGTTGCTGGGAAAGCCCCAGTTGTGAAAAACGCCGGGAGCGCCGCCGCAGCGTTCGCGATAGCGATGCTGGCGTTGCTCCCACTGTGGGCTCCGCGGTACATCATCTCACTCGCCGCTGAGGTCTTTATCTTCGGGATCGCCGCGCTCAGCCTCAACGTCCTGCTGGGCTACACCGGCCTGGTCTCGATGGGACATGCGGCCTTCTTCGCGACGGGAGGCTACGCGGCGGGGTTAATCGCGAAGAGCGTGAGCACCAGCTTCTGGCTCACCCTGCCAATGGGGATCCTGGCGGCGGGCGTGCTCGCGCTCGTCGTGGTACTCTTCGCGCTGCGCACCGCCGCTGTGACCTTCCTCATGATCACGCTCGCCGTCGGGCAGATGCTCTACGCGCTGGCGATCCGGTGGCGGCCGGTCACCGGCGGATCCGACGGACTCATCGGCATCCCGAGGCCGACGGGATTCGGCATCGAGATGGATGGCACCCGGATGTACTGGGTCGCGCTGGCCTTGTTCGTGGCGGTGCTCTGGCTACTGCGGCGAATCCTGGCCGCGCCGTTCGGCCGCACCCTGGTAGGCATCCGGGAGAACGAAGGCCGCCTGCAGGCGCTGGGGTGCAACGTGCGCGCGTACAAGCTCGCCTCGTTTGTGCTGGCCGGCGCCGTCGCGGGCATAGCCGGGGTGCTCTTCGCCCATTTCAACGGGTTCGTCTCCCCGTCTGAAGTCCACTGGCAGCGGTCGGGCCAGTTACTCATCATGATCATCATCGGGGGCGTGGATAGTCTCATCGGCCCGCTGCTCGGCGCTTTCGTCGTCGTCGCGATCCAGGACCTCGTCAGTTCGTACACGATGCGCTGGATGACGATCATGGGACTGCTGTTCGTCGGCTTCGTGCTGGTCGCACGCGGCGGTCTGGTCGGACTGTGGCACGCATTCGTGCGGGGCGTCGCGGTCAGGGTGCGGCCGCGGAGTGAAGTCACATGACGTCGGCCCCCACGGCCGCGGTCCTCGCAGCGCCGGCCGTCGAAGTCCGGGACCTCCGGATGGGATTCGGCGCGTTGGTGGTGCTGGCCGACATCAACCTGGCCGTCGAGGCCGGGGAGCGGCGGGCGCTCATCGGTCCGAACGGCGCCGGGAAGACCACGCTGTTTCGCATCATCAGCGGCGAACTGCGGCCGACCTCCGGCAGCGTGCGCCTGCTGGGTCAGGACGTCACGCGCCTTCAACCGCACATGCGGGCCCGGATGGGCCTGGGACGCACCTTCCAACGCAATAACCTCTTTACCCGGCTCAGCGTATGGGAGAACGCACGGCTCGCGGTTCAGGTGCGCGAAGGCGTGGGGGCGCAGCCCTTCCGGCCGGCCGACGCGTACGCCACCGTCACCGCGAAAGCGGCATCGCTGCTTGACCAGGTGGGACTGGGCGCGCGCCGCGGCAATCCAGTTGCTGAACTGTCCTACGGAGAGCAGCGACAACTCGAACTGGCGCTCGCGCTGGCCACTGCGCCGCGCCTGCTGCTGCTGGATGAACCCACGGCCGGCATGTCGCCCGCCGAAACGTCGCGCATGGTGGCGCTGCTCGCCGGCCTGGACCGCTCGATCACGCTCGTCATCATCGAGCACGACATGGACGTCGTGCAGGCGGTGGCCGACAACATCACGGTCATGCATCTGGGTCAGATCCTGGCCGATGGACCGGCGGCCGCGGTGCGGGCCGATCCACGGGTACAGGCCGTCTACCTGGGCGATGGCGCCGGAGAAGGGGCGGGAAACGGGGCCGGAGGAGGAGCGCAATCCGGTGCTGAGGGTTGACGGTCTGCACGCCTACTACGGTGACAGCCACATCCTCCAGGGGGTGGACCTGGAGGTGCGGCCGGGACAGGTCGCCGCGCTGCTCGGCCGCAACGGCGCGGGAAAGACAACAACGATCAAGGCGATCATCGGCGAGGTACCACCGCGGCGCGGCAAAGTTGTCCTGGTCGATCGCGACGTCGCCGGCCTGCCGCCGGAGCGTATCGCGCGTATGGGCGTCGGCCTGGTCCCGCAGGGCCGGGGAATCTTCCCTAACCTCACGGTTCGGGAGAACCTGTTGCTGGCGGCGCGGCCGAGCGCGGGTGAATGGACCGAGGAGCGCGTGTACGCGTTCTTCCCGCGCCTGCGCGAACGGACCGGCCACCGCGGCTCGCAGCTCTCAGGGGGCGAACAGCAGATGCTGGCGGTCGGCCGCGCGCTGCTGATCAATCCCAAACTGTTGTTAATGGACGAGCCATCGGAGGGGCTGGCGCCGCTGCTCGTGCGCGAGATCGGCCGGGTGATCCGGCACCTGAAGGAGTCCGGACTGGCGATTCTCCTTGTGGAGCAGAACTT
>JBGPLF010000160.1:0-9722 GCA_041486265.1 bacterium | reverse complement strand
CCGGCTTCCGTTGGTCACAGGCGTACACGTGGCAGCGAAACGGTTCCATGTCGTCTCCTCTGCGCGCGATCGGCAGATCGCGAGAACCTGGCGGTGACGCGGCAACTCAAGAGTAACACCCAAACGCGAGGGGCGGGGATGCCCCCGCCCCTGCTCAAACCTCCCGCGCGAGATCCGCGGTTACTTCTTCATCGCCATATCGTAGATCTCGGTCGTGTACGCGCTCGTGTCGGCGGCCTTCTTGATGACGCCGAACTTCAGCGCGATGTCGGCCGTCCGCTTGAACGCCTCGGCATCCATCTTGCCGGCGGCCGTCGGTGCGGGCGGGCCCCAGACGAGCTTGTTGATCTCGTCCATCATCCAGGTCTGGTGGTCCTTGCCCAGCGTCGGGCTCTGCTTGAGGACGATGTCCACGCAGTCGCCGGGCTTGTCGCGGCAGAGCTCCCACCCCTTCATCGACGCGCGCAGGAAGCGGGCGGCGATGTCCTTGTTCTTGGCATCCTTCAGCCAGTCGTCCTTGGCGAAGATGCCGTCCTCGAGCATCGCGGTGCCTTCCTTGTTGAAGTCGATGACCACCAAATCCTCGGGCTTCACGCCCGCGTCGAGGACCTGCTTGTACTCGTTGTAGGTCATGGCGGCCGCCGCGGCGACCTGCTTGTCGAGGAGGAGCTTCATGTCAAAGGGCTGCTTGATCAGCTCCAGGTCCTTGTCCTTGTCGAGCTTGTACTTGTCGAGGGTGGCCAGCAGCTCAAACTCGTTCCCGCCGAGCCAGACCGCGACCTTCTTGCCCTTGTAGTCCGCCGGGGTCGTGATCCCCGAATCCTTAAACGACACCTCGCGCATGCCGCTGTACGTGAAGACCTGCGCGATGTTCACCAGCGGGACGCCCTGATCGCGCGAGGAGAGCAAGCTGGGCAGCCAGTCGATGCCGAACTCGGCTCCGCCGCTGGCGACAACTGACTCGGGCACGATGTCCGGGCCGCCCGGCTGGATCGTCACATCGAGGTTCTCCTGATCGTAGTACCCTTTCTCCTTCGCCGCATAATACCCGGCGAACTGCGCCTGGGTCACCCACTTCAACTGCAGGCGAACCTTCGCCTTTTCGACCGACGCGGTCCGCTGCATGCAGGCCGACGTCACGAGCGCAACGACCAGTAGCAGCGTTGCCCATTTCCATTGTCGTACCATGCCGCCGTCCCCCCTCTGACTGATCCCGTGAGATAGTATCAGGCCTTCGGTCGTTGTGCCCGTTTCACCTCCTTATCAACTGCCGTTGCTACCCGCGTCTACGCCTTCCGCGTCGACGTATGCCAGGGCATGACGAGCCGCTCGACCAGCACGACGACGAGATAGAACGTCAGGCTGAGCGCGCAGGCGACCAGGATACCAGACCAGGCCTCCCGCGTCCGGATGAGCGAGGCGTTGCTGACGATGTAGACGCCGAGCGACTTGAACCGCCCGCCGAAGTACTCGCTGACGACCGCCCCGATCATCGCGAGTGTCGTCCCCACCTTGAGGGCGTTGAACATGTACGGTAGGCTGGCCGGCAATCGCAGCTTGAGGAAGACCTGCCCGTCGCTGGCCGCGTAGCTGCGCATCAACTCCAGGCTCTGCGGCGGGACGCTCAGCAGGCCGCGCAGCGTGCTGATGAACATGGGGAAGAACGTCATCAGTGTGACGATCGCGATTTTCGACCCTTGGTCGATGCCAAACCACACGATCGCCACCGGCGCGAGCGCGATGATCGGCACCGACGCCGACGCGATCGCGTACGGCAGGACCAGGTCGGCGAAGCCCGGCGCGCGGCTGGCGGCCATCGCCGCCAGGACACCGAGCCCGCATCCGACTCCGTATCCCACCAGCGCCTCGTGAAACGTGTACAGCCCGGCCTCGATGATGATCGGCGCCTGCCCGCGAAACGTCTGGATGATGACGTGTGGAGCCGGCAGCAGGTAGAACTGGATCTTGAAGACGAAGACGAACGCCTCCCAGAGGGCGATGGCGGTGATGAACACCACCACCGCAGGAAGGTATTCCTGGACCATGGTGCGTCCCCGGTGACCGGGCTCGACGGCACCCACAGTCGCCATGGTTACACCGGCTCCTCGACGAAGTCATGCCCGGCCGCGACGGCGGGGTCCTCCCGCAGACCTTCGCGGACGGCCGTCACCAGTTCGAAGAAGCGCGGCACCAGACGCGTCTGCGCGGTCCGGGGCCGCGGCAGGTCGATCATGATGGTCCGCTCGATGCGGCCGGGCCGCGGGCTCATCACCATGACACGGCTCGAGAGGAAGACCGCCTCGGGGATGCTGTGCGTGATGAACAGCACCGTGGCGGACGTCTGGCTCCAGATGTTCATCAGCTCGAGGTTCATGCGCTCGCGGGTCATCTCATCGAGCGCCCCGAACGGTTCGTCCATCAACAGGATCGACGGATTGAACACGAGAGCGCGCGCGATGGCCACGCGCTGCTGCATCCCACCGGAGAGCTGCCACGGGTAGTGCTGCTGGAAGGCCTTCAAACCGACCATCTGCAGCATGGCCTCGGCGCGGCCGTCCCATTCCGCGCGCGGGCGGCCCATGATCTCCAGCGGCAGCTCCACGTTGCGCAGGACGGTCCGCCACTCGTAGAGGACGGGCGTCTGAAACACGATCCCATAGTCGCGGTCGAGCCTCGCCTGGTGGGGGCTCTTCCCCTTGACCGCCACGGTCCCGGCGGAGGGCTCGACGAGGTCGCCCACGATCCGCAAGAGCGTCGACTTCCCGCAGCCCGACGGCCCAATGATCGAGACGAACTCTTCCGGTTGGGTCTCCAACGACACGTCTTCGAGGGCGTGGGTCATCCCCGCGCCGCGGCCGAAGGTCTTGCTCACGCGTTGCACGGAGATGATGGGCGCGGTCATGCCGTCTGGCCCTCCGCGTCCGCCGGCCGCCACCGAACGATCCTCCGCTCGATCGTCGCGACCACGTGATAGAAGACGATGCCGATCGAGGCCGAGACGATAATGGCGGCCCAGAGGTTCGACGAGCGCCACGTATTGTACTGAGCCGCTGTGATAATCACGACCCCCATCCCATACCGGCTGCCAACCGGGAGTTCGCCGACAATGGCCCCAATGACGCTCGCCGTGGCAGAGATCCGCAGGGCGGTAAACAGATAAGGCAGCGCCGCGGGAAACTGCAGCTTGAGGAAGACTTGCCTCGGGGCCGCAGCCAGGGCGCGCATCAACGACAGCGCGTCGGGATCGACCGATTTGAAGCCGCGCAACATGTTGATGGTGACCGGGAAGAACGTGAGATACGCGGCGATGACAGATTTGGAGAACCATGACGTCCCCAGCCACAGGATGACCATCGGCGCGATCGCCAGGATCGGCACCGTCTGGGACGCGATCACATACGGCAACAGGCCGCGTTCCAGCAGGCGCGAGTGGGCGAAGGTGACGGCAAGCCCCAGCCCGACCGTGCCGCCGAGCAGGAAGCCGACCAGCGCTTCCCAGGCCGTGTACGCGGCATTCTGGGCGAAGATCCCCAGCCACAACTCGCCCTGGTTGCCGCGTCGCAGGAACTCGCCGGCGATTTCATAAATGTGGGGAAGCTTGTACGCAGGGATGGCAAAGAGCGTCTTCGCCGCTTCCCAGATGATCGCGATCATGACAATCACGGACGCCGACAGCAGAAACCGCCAGATCCCGCGGCGCAGCGGCACCGGGACGCGATCAGGGGCAGCGATACTGTCAGTTCTCGCCACGATGTGTCCCTGGCCCGCCTAGTACAGGTTTCCCGTCCGACGGGTGCCCGTGTAATCTAGGTACACGACCTTCAACTCGCTGTAGAAGTCAATCGCTACGCTGCCCTGCTCGCGCTGACCGACGCCGGTGGCCTTGGTCCCGCCGAAGGGCAGGTGCGCTTCGCCGCCGACCGTCGGCTGGTTGATGTGCACGATCCCGACCTCACTGCGATCGGTGAAGCGCATGGCCTTCGACAGGTCGCGCGTATAGATGGACGACGCCAGGCCGTAGGGCACGGCGTTGGCCGCGTCGATCGCCGCGTCAAAATCAGGCACGCGGCAGACCGCGAGCACCGGGCCGAAGATTTCCTCCTTAAAGATCCGCATCTGCGGCGTGACGTGGTCGAAGATCGTGGGCGCGATAAAGTAACCGTTGGCGTGCGCACCTTCGGTGAGCCGCTGGCCGCCGAGGACGAGCTTGGCGCCTTCTTCCTGGCCAATAGAAATATAGCGCAGCACGGTCTTCATCTGGGATTCGTCCACAGAGGGGCCGACGTCGGTCGAGGAATCCATCCCATCCCCGACCTTGAGCTTCGCAGCGCGCGCCGCCAACTCGGCAACGACCCTATCCGCAATCCCTTCGGTGACGATCATCCGGCTCGTGGCGGTGCAGCGCTGCCCGCTCGAGCCGTAGGCGCCTTGGATCGTCCCGGCGAGCGCCAGTTCCGTGTCGGCGTCGTCCAGCACGACGACGGGATTCTTGCCGCCCATCTCCGCCTGCACGCGAATCCCATGCGCCGCGGCCTGCTGGTAGAGTTTGGTGCCGACCTCGTTCGAGCCGGTGAACGAGACCGCACGTACCGCCTCGTGCGTCACCAGCTCGTCGCCCACGGTACTACCGGGCCCGATGACCATGTTGAGCACGCCCGGCGGCAGACCGGCCTCATGGAAGATCTCCATGAGGATCGACGCGGTCCACGGGGTGAGCGTCGCGGGTTTGAACACCAGGGTGTTGCCGCAGATCAATGCGGGCGCGATCTTCCAGATCGGGATAGCGACCGGGAAGTTCCAGGGGCTGATCAGGGTCACCACGCCGAGTGGATCGCGGCGGGTGTAGGTAAAGGTGTTCGGAAGCTCGCTGGGCAGCGTCTCCCCGCGCAGCCGGCGGCCTTCGCCTGCGATGTACTCGAGGATGTTGCGGCTGCGCACCAACTCGCCCTTGGACTCAGAGAGCGTCTTGCCTTCCTCTCGCGTGAGGACCTCGGCCAGACGCAGTAACTCGCGCTCGAAGATCTCAAGGGCCTTGAACAGGATGCGACCGCGGACAGGTCCTGGCGTGTCGCGCCACTTTGGAAAGGCCTCGAAGGCGGCCGCCACCGCCGCGCGCGCCTCCTCGCGGCTCGAGAGCGGCACCTGTCCGAGCACCTCTCCGGTGGCCGGGTTGCGGTTCGCGATGAGCCGGCCGGTGCTCGACGGCTGCCACCGGCCCCCAATGAAGTTCTTGTAGGTCTGCTCGCCCGCGGCAATCGCCATATCCGTGCCCTCCTGTGATGCGAACCCCCCGAATCCCGGCCCGCCGTCAGAACCTATGGCGCGAACCGCGCCCGGTGCAGGAACTGTCCCGAACCTCGCCGGCCCACAAAGCGCTCGCCATCCACGACCTGCCGTCCGCGCACCCACACAGCAGTTGGCACCCCGCGCACGTTCATCCCTTCGAAGAGACTGTAGTCCACGTTCATATGATGGGTGCGGGCGCTAATCGTGCGCTCGGCCCCAAGATCCCACAGCGCGATGTCAGCATCCGCGCCCGCGGCGATGGTCCCCTTGCGGGGATAGAGACCAAACAGCTTCGCGGGGTTCGTGGCGGTCAATTCGACGAAGCGGTTCAACGAGATATGCCCGCCCCGCACCCCGGCGTCGTGCAGGACGATCATACGATCCTCGATGCCCGGCACCCCGTTGGGGATCTTCGCGAAGTTGTCGCGGCCGAGCGGCTTCTGCGTCTCGAAGTTGAAGGGACAGTGGTCGGTCGAGACCGCGGCGAGCGTGCCGTCGCGCACGCCGCCCCACAGCGCCTGATGGTCGTGCACGGATCGAAACGGCGGTGAGCAGACGAACTTGGCGCCCTCGAATCCCGGCCGCGCAAGATCGTCGGCCGTGAAGAAGAAGTACTGCGTGCAGGTCTCGGCCCAGATCGGCAGCCCGCGCGCGCGCGCCGCCCGCACCTGTTGAAGCGCGAAGTCACATGTCAGGTGCACGACATAGAGCGGCGACCCGGCCACCGCCGCCAACGCGATGGCCCGTCCCGTGGCTTCGCCTTCGAGTTCGGGAGGCCTCGTGAGAACATGATATTTGGGCGCCAGGTGGCCCGCGGCGATGGCCTCCTGCGCGAGGATGTCGATCGCGTCGCCGTTCTCGCAGTGGACCATCGTGAGGATCCCCAGCGGACCGGCCTCTTTGAGCACCCAGAACAGCGTGGCGTCGTCCACTTGCAGGACGCCCTTGTAGGCCATCAGCAGCTTGACCGACGTCACGCCCCAGTCCGGCAGTTTCGGGATCTCACGCAGGACCTCCGGGCTCAGTTCAGTCACGACGACGTGAAACCCATAGTCGATGCACGCCTTGCCGCTCGCCCTGGCGTGCCAGAGATCCAACGCCTGGCGCAGGGTCCCATCCTTAGGCTGGATCGCGAAGTCGATGTGTGCGGTGGTGCCGCCGAACGCTGCGGCCACGTGGCCGGTATAGAAGTCGTCGGAGGATACCGTGCCGCCGAATGGCATCTCCAGATGCGTGTGGACGTCGATGCCGCCGGGCAGCAGGTGCTTGCCCCGCGCGTCGACAACGGTCGCGCCGTCTCGGGGAAGGTTCCGGCCGATCGCGGTGATCTGCTCGCCCTCAACCAGTACGTCAGCCTGGTAGGTATCGCCAGCAGTGACGATCGTCCCGTTGGTGATCAGCGTCTTCATGGCTCAGCCTGCCGCCAGGGTCCCGTAGGAGTCCGGCCGGCGGTCCCGGTAGAACTGCCACAGGTCGCGAACCTCCTTGACCATATCGAGGTTGAGGTCCGCGACGACCAGTTCGTCCTTGTCGCGGCTCCCCGTTGCCACAAACTGCCCCCGCGGATCGCAGAAGTACGACTGCCCGTAGAACTCGCCGATGTCCCAGGGTTGCTCGTGCCCGACCCGGTTGATCGCGCCGACGAAGTAACCATTGGCGACCGCATGCGCCGGCTGCTCGAGCCTCCAGAGATATTCTGAGAGCCCGGCCACGGTCGCCGAAGGATTGAAGACGATCTCGGCCCCGCTCAGACCCAGTGCCCGCGCCCCTTCAGGGAAGTGGCGATCGTAGCAGATATAGACGCCGACCTGCGCATAGGCCGTCTTGAATGTCGGGTAGCCCAGGTTGCCGGGTTTGAAGAAGAACTTCTCCCAGAATCCCTTGACTTGAGGAAGATGCATCTTGCGGTATTTGCCGAGGAACGTGCCATCGGCGTCGAGCACCGCGGCGGTGTTGTAGTAGACGCCGGCCATCTCGATCTCGTAGACCGGGACGATCATTACCATACGGTGCTTCTTCGCCAGGCTTTGCATCAACCGCACGGTCGGACCATCGGGTACCGACTCGGCGGTGTCGTACCATGCGGCGTCCTGGCTCGGACAAAAGTACGGACCGAAGAAGATCTCCTGCAGGCAGAGGATCTGCACGCCCCGTGTCCCGGCCTCTTCAATGAAGGGCAGGTGCTTTTTGATCATGGCCTGCTTGAGGTCAGGCAGCGACGCCGGCGGGTTGGCCGGCAGGGACATCTGGACCAATCCGCATCGAACCGTCCGTGGCATGGGGGTCACCTCGCCCGGATGGGTTCTGCGCGGGCGGGCGCCGGTCCTCGGTCAGTGAAGCAGCGCGTAGCCCGCGAGCAAGAGGTAGGTCATGACTGCGGCGCCGACAACACTGACCACCCACATCGCCGGGATCACCGCGAACATGCGGCGGTTCACGGCCATCATGCCCTTCGTCAGACCGACGCCGACGACCGCTCCCACGGTCGCCTGGGACGTCGAGACGGGGATGCCCAGCTGCGTGAACAGGTGCACGGTGATGGCCGTCGCCAGGGCGGCCACCAGCGCCGACATGGGGTCGAGGGCGGTGATGCGCCTGCCCACCAGCATGATGAGATTGCGGCTGTAGGTGAGGACCCCCACGGCGATCGCCACGCCACCCACGGCCGCCCCGGCAGTGGCCCCGATCAGCCCAACAGCCACGGCGGGCGCGATGGCGTTGCCCATGTTGTTCGATCCCAGCGCGTACGCCGCGTAGCAGCCAACGAGGACGGCCGCGTAGCGTACGACCCGTTCGAAGAGGATCAGGCTGCCCAGCCGTCGCGCCGCAACCACCGCCACGAACTGGTAGAGCAGGTAGGCGATAATGCCGGCGCCGATCGGTGCGGTCATCATCGAGGTGCCGATCCTCAGTACAATCGCGATGTTGAGCGCGGTCCCCTCGAATAGCCCCGCGCCGACGAGTGCGCCGACGATGGTATGTGAGGTCGAGATCGGCAGCCCGAACGCGGTCATCACATTGACCGTCAGGCCCGACGCCAGTGTTGCGGCGATACTCGTTGCCAGTGTCAGGTGGGTGATCCCGCCCAGGGTGGCAAAGACCTTCTTCCCCTCGACGACCGCCCCCACGAACGCGAAGATCGCAGCCAGGACGACCGCCCGGCGGTAGGCAATGATGTTCGCGCCGATCTGCGGGCCAAAGGTATTGGCGGCGTCATGCGCACCGATCCCCCAGCCCATATAGAGCGCCGGCAGGAGGGCAAGAGCCGGCAGAAAGGCGAGCATGCCTACAGGTTGCTGCCGATGTGAAGGATCTCGAGGCGGTCTCCGGTGTCTTCGATCTGGTCGGAGATCTCTGTGAGCGTTTCGATGAACTGGTTCAGGTGGATCTTGCCGGCCAGCGAGAGGTCCGAGGTGAAGACCTGCCGAGTGAACTTCCACTCGATGTCATCGATGGTGGACTCAGTAATGCCGACCGTGGTGAGGCGGTCACGGATGACCTGCTCGGCGGCGGCGGAGAAGTAGTTGGTGACGGCCTCGTGGAGCGCAGTGTAGGCGTCCTGGGTGTGCACGAGGATCTGCTTGAGCGGCTCGGCGAACTGCGCCGGGATCTCGGGGCGCTGGCCGAGCAGGAAGTCGCAGGTGAACTCGGCCTGATCGGCGATCATGTCCATCCGCTCGACGAAGTCGTGGATGTCCGAGCGAAAGATCGGCAGGAACGCGCCACGGTAGAGCAGGTCTGAAACGGTGCGCCGCATCTGGTCCGCGTCGGTCTCCAGGTGGTCGACGTTGATCGCCCCCGCCTTCGCCTCGTCCAGTCGGCCCGCCAAGTAGTCGTCAAGCACGTCGCGCGTCCGCGCCACACACTCGCCGACCTTGTCGAGGTGCTGCAGGAGCAGCGTCCGGACTTCCTTCTCCCGACCCTGCCCGAACAGGAACTGCACCGCCCGCGACATTGCCGTCACCCCCGCCCCCGTTTGGGGTTTCACTTCGTCGGCCGGACCGGGCGGCCCTCTGGCCGGGTGGGCAGGATCAGACGCGCGCCGGTGCGAATTCGATGCGTTGCGTATGGCAACACGGTGGTTTGGTGAGCGCGTCACGCGCAACGAGGATCCGCGGCTGCTGGCAGGTCGCGGCATGTACGTGGACGACATCCAGCGGCCCGGCATGCTCCACGCGGCCTTCTACCGTAGCCCGCACGCTCACGCACGGATCATGCGCCTTGACGTCGCGCGGGCGAAAGCGCTGCCGGGCGTCGTGACGGTCTTCACCAACAGCGACCTGCCGGAAGCGATTCGCGGACCGCTGCCCAAGTTGATCCCCCACCCCACCTTGATTCACCACAAAACGCAGGTCGCACTGGCCGGCGACTTCGTCCACCATGTCGGCGAGCCGATCGTGCTCATCGTGGCCGTGAACCGCTACATCGCCGAAGAT
>JBGPLF010000159.1:0-9728 GCA_041486265.1 bacterium | reverse complement strand
GAGCACGCAGCCCGGTGACCTCCAGGGCCCGCGCCTCCATCTCGGCAATCGACAGCCGGCCCGAGGCAAACTTCATGACAATCGACCATCCGAAGAGTTGCGCCAGCAGCCACGGTTTCTTTCGGGCGTTGACGATCCGCTCGATGAACGGCCTGATGCGATCGATGGCCGCGGGCGCGAACAAGACCACGCTGCCCCCACAGAACGTCCCGTCGGCAGCCTTGACGTAGGTCTTGCGCGCGCCTGGAACGCGCGTTTCAATCGCGCTCTGGGACACCACGGGATAGTAGAGATCGGCGTCGCCGGTGCAGCGCTGCAAGAAGCCCTCAATGGCTTCCGGCGTCAGCAGCGGCAGGTCGGAGGCAATCCCCAGCGCCTGAGGGACACCCTCCAGGCGCTCGACGGCGGCGGCAATATTGTCGATCATCGAATCCCGCTCGGGGATGATCTCGATAGAAGAGTCGAGCAGCGGCCTCAGCGGCTCGGGCGGCCCAATGACGATGATGCGGTCGACCGATGAGCAGCCCCGCAGCGCCTCGGTGACGCGCACCACCAGCGGGCGGCCGCCGATCGAGAGAAAGGCTTTGTTGGGCAGCCCGAGAGCCAGACGGGGCTCGGGACTCCCGCCGGCAAGCACGATCGCTGCCGGCACTTAGCGCTCCTCCGCGAAGGTGCGGGTCACGAAGACATCGAGGGCTTCAATGGCTTTGAGGGTCTCACCCACGCGCCGGGCCGCGGCCTCATTGGCCATCAGACCGAAGACCGACGGGCCTGTGCCTGTCATCACAGCGCCGTAGGCCTCGCCCCGCAGGATGATGGATTTCGCCTCAGCCACGATCGGGTGGTGTGCGGCAATGACGGGTTCGAAAACATTGTGGAGCAGGCGGCCGACCGCGGGCACGTCACGGCGCGCAACCGCGGCGAGCAGCGACGGGACGTCCGGGCGCTGGGTGATCTCCTGCGGCCGGATCTGCCGGTACGCCCATTCGGTGAGAACGGGAAACCGGGGTCGCGCCAGCACCACCCAGGTGGCCGGCAGCGGCGACAGCGCCTGGACCCGCTCTCCCCGCCCGCGGGCGACCGCGGCGCCGCCCACGAGGAAGAAGGGGATGTCCGAGCCCAGTTGCCCGGCGAGCACCCGCAGCGAGCGGCCGTCCAGGCGCAGCTTCCACATCTGGGCCAACCCCATCAGCGTCACGGCCGCATCGGCGCTTCCGCCGCCCAATCCCGCGGCGACAGGTATCCGCTTGTGGATCTCGATCTCCACCGGCCGCTGGATGCCGTGCTGCTCGCGCAGCATAGCCGCGGCGCGGTACACCAGGCTGTCGGGTCCCGTTGGGACCGCCTCACCATTGGTGGCAGTGACGCGGACGCCCTCTCCCGATTCACGCAGTGTGATCTCATCGTGGAGGGCGATAGTATGGAGCACGGTCTCGACCTCGTGATACCCGTCGTCGCGTCGCTGCAGCACGTCGAGCGCCAGGTTCACCTTGGCATAAGCGTTGAGCCGGAGTTCCTTCACGAACGCGGCCTCCTGATGGTGAGCGGCGTACCTTAATTTATCTGCGGAAGGGGGCAAGTCCTCTCCTTTTGGACCAGGCTTCAATTGCGCAGCCTGAGCCCTTTCTCGTAAGATAGTCCCGTGACTGAGGACGACCGTTCCAACGTTCCGGGCCCCCCGGACTCATCCCGCTTGCCATCCCCCGAGGCATCGCCAGCTCCCCAGACTCTCGGGGCTGCCGGGACGGGCGAGGCGCAGGCTGCCAGGCCCCGGCGGGTCCGCCGGTGGTGGAAGCTCCTGGCCTGGGGCATCCCAATCCTCGTGCTGGTCGCCGGCGGCCTGGGACTGGGCCTCTACCTCTACACCCTCGGACACGTCACCGTCGGCACCGGAGAGACCGGCTACCGCCGCCAACCTCCCAAGGCCTTCGGCTGGCCCCTGCGCCTCAACGATCGCGTCAACGTCCTCATTATTGGGATCGACGTCACGCTGGACGAGAAGCGGCGCGTGCTGAACGTATCCCGGTCGGACTCGCTCATCCTGACGTCGTTCGACCCCGAGCGCCACCGGATGTACGCGCTGTCCATTCCCCGCGACACCCGGGCCGAGATCCCGGGCCACGGTACCGACAAGATCAACGCGGCGTACGCCTATGGCGGGCCGCGGCTGACGACCAGGACGGTCGAGAAGTTCCTCGGGGTCAAGGTTGACTTCTACGTGAAACTGGGACCCCAATCGTTCACGCACCTGATCGACGCCGTCGGCGGCATCGACATCGACGTCGAGAAGGACATGAAGTATACCGATACGTGGGGCGGGTTCACGATAGACTTGAAGAAAGGGTTCCAGCACCTCAACGGCCAGGAAGCCACCGGCTACATCCGGTTTCGCCACGACGCGCTCGGCGATATCGGGCGCGTCGAGCGGCAGCGCAAGGTGATGCAGGTCCTGCTCCGCAAGATGAAGCAGCCGTCTGTGGTCCCGGCCGCGCCCAAACTGCTGGAGGCCTTCGCCAAGAATACCCAGACGGACCTGACGTCGGGGGAGTTGATGACGCTGGGGCTGTTTGTGCTGCGCAGCGGGAGCAACTCGCTCCAAGAGTACACGCTGCCGGGGACCTTCGCCCCGACCTACTGGGAACCTGATGTGCCGAAGATCCAGACGCTGGTCGCCGATCTGTTCTACGATGTCACGGGGGAGGAACTGGCGAGCACGACGATCGCGGTGGAGAATGGCAGCGGCAACGTCGCGCTGGGCCCCCACGTCGTGGCGCGGATCGAGGCCCTGGGCTTCAAGTCCGTCAGACTGCGGCCTGGCGCTCCCGCGGACGTCACGACGATCGTTGACCGAACCGGCCACCCCCATGTCGTCCGGATGCTCGCCACCACGCTCGGCAAAGCCGTGATCAAGCGGACACCGCCGTCGAAGACGCCTTCCGCGAAGGCGCAGCCACCGCAGGCGGCCATCACCATCGTGCTCGCGAAGGACGCCGCCCCCAAGGTCTCGGGGACCGTCATCCGCCGCAGCGGCAACTGACCCACCACCAAACACGTCAGCGGCCGCCCGCTGCCGAGTTAGGCCGGGTTGCTCCCGAAGGAGTACCTCCTCCCACCTCACCCAGCGACGTGCCGCTGACGGTCTGGAATTTACCACGTGATCACAACACCGTCAATCCGAAACGGTCGTTCCCCCTCTGTGGATGGTGTGGATAGCCGGTTCCAATTCGCGGCTCTCCATGCTCGCCAGGGGAGCGATGCCGTCGCGTATCTCCTCCTCGTGCGGGTACGAGAAATTCAGGCGCATGGTGTTACGGCCGCTGCCGTCGCAGTGGAACTGGACGCCCGGCACGTACGCCACGCCTTCCTCTTCGACCGTGCGTCGCAGCAGTACCGTCGTGTCCAAGTGCTGAGGTAGGCGCACCCACAGGAACAGGCCCCCTTCGGGCCGCGTCCAGGTAACGCCCGGCGGCATCTCGCGCTCGAGCGCCTCGAGCATCACGTCGCGCTTGCGCCGGTAGAGATCCACGACCGCCGGCAGCCGTGTGCGCAGGCCGCCGCGGGCCAGCAACGCCGCGGCGATCGCCTGCGTGAAAGCCGGACCGCACAGGTCCATGCCCTGTTTGACCGTGACACAGCGCTCCATGACGGGCTCGGGTGCGGCGATCCAGCCGATCCGCAGGCCGGGCGCGAGCGTCTTGCTGAATGTCGAGAGATACAACGTCCGGCCGTCTCGGTCGAGCGTGGTGATCGGCGGCGGTGCGACCCCAAGGAACCGCATCTCCCGGTAGGGGTTGTCCTCAACCACCAGCGTGCAGAACTCTCGCGCCAGTTCCAACAGCCGCTCACGGCGCCCGCGGCTCCAGGTGATCCCGGACGGATTCTGAAAATCGGGCACGGCATACAGGAACTTCGGACGCCGGCCCTCACGGCGCAGGCGCAGCAAGATATCGGCAAGCTGCCCGGCGTCAATCCCATCATCGTCCTGGGGCACCCCGATCATCTCGACCTGGTAGGCCCGAAAGGCCTGCAGCCCGCCCAGGTACGAGGGCAGTTCGACGACGATCACGTCGCCGGGATCGAGCAGCACCCTGCCGACGATGTCCAGGGCCTGCTGCGATCCGGTCGTGATGAGTATGTCATCGCGGCCGACCGTAATGCCGTCCTTGGCCATCCACTTGACCAACTCGTCGCGCAGTCTGGGGTCGCCCTCCGTCGTGCCGTACTGCAGCGCCCGGGCGGCGCCGGTCGAGAGTACCTCCAGGGTGACATCGCGGAGTTCGTCGACCGGGAACGTCGAGGGGTCGGGCAGGCCCCCGGCAAAGGAAATGACCCTCTTCTGGCCGGCAAATTTCAGCAGTTCCCGGATCATGGACCGCTCGGCCCCGCGAGTGGGCCTGGAGAAGAACGACTCGAAGTCGATCATCACAGACACCGCCGCATCAGATTCCCCCATTGAGGGTATGCCCAGAAGGCTCAGTTGAGTATCGGCTCCAGAGGGGATTCCCCCTGGAGCCTTCCCTACGGCCATCACCCCATCCTGTCTCTAAACTCCTGCGCCAGGTGTGCGAACTCGGCCACCGAGAGGCTCTCGCCGCGGCGTCGTGGATCGATTCCTGCGGCCCGGCACCAGGCCTCCACAGCATCATGTGAGAGCCCGCGACCGCCGGCCGTCTGCAGCGCCGAGCGCAACATCTTGCGCCGCTGTCCGAAGGCGGCGCGAGCTACGGCCATCAGCGCCGGGGTCAGGCCGATGGGCACCGGAGGCGCATCGGGCACGTCGGCCCGGACGATGCTCGAGACGACCTGGGGCGGCGGGTAGAAGGCGGAGCGAGGCACCCGGGACAGAATCGCCGCGACCGCATGCGCCTGCACCGCCACGGACAGCAACCCGTATGTCTTGCTGCCAGGGCGGGCGACGATCCGCCGGGCGACCTCCTCCTGGACCATCACGACGAAGCGGCGTCCAATCCCGGCTTCGAGCAGGTTGATCAGCAGGGGCGACGCGATCGAGTAGGGCAGGTTCGCGACGACCTTCGTGGGCGGATACGGAAGCATCGCCGGCACCAGATCCATCGCATCGGCGTGGATGAGGCTGACGTTGGGATAGGGGCTGCAGGCCGCCGTCAGCGGGGGGATGAACCGGCCGTCCACCTCGACGGACACAACGCGCGCGCCCGTGCGGGCGAGGGCGACGGTCAGGGTGCCAATCCCGGCGCCGATCTCGAGGATCACGTCGTCGGGGTGGATGTCCGCAGCGTCCAGGACCCGGTCGAGGATGCGGCGGCTGACCAGGAAGTGCTGGCTTCGGGCCGGCCGCAGGCGCAGGCCAAAGGCGGCCAGCGCCGTCCGGACCCCCGAGCGCGTGGCGAGGTCGAGGTCGGCTATCGTCCCGCAATCACCGGTGAGGACAGGATGTACACCCGCACCTGCCGGCGGCCAAACACAACGGCCTCGCGGGCGGTGTTGAAGCAGAGGTCGATCCGTTGGCCCTTGATGGCCCCGCCGGTGTCACCTGCGATGGCGGGACCGTAGCCCTCGATGAAGAGTTTCGATCCGAGGGGAATGACTGAGGGATCCACCGCCACGACGCCATAGCCGGCCTTCAGCCCAGTCGCCGTGATGTCGTTGACGCCCCGCCCGTTCCAGGGAGCATACGCCGTCGCTTCCATCCGGAGGATCTCTTTGCCCGCGAACTCGCCGCGGGAGGCGATGATCCGGCGGGTGCCGACCTGGAGGATCTGATCCTGGGGAGACCGGACCCTCACGTCGCTGACAACCTGCCGGTCCACGACGACCCCGTCGGCGGTCGTCACGGCAATCCGGCGGACCCGGCTCCCCGGGCGGCCCGTCTGAACGAGCCGGGTCATCCCACGGGGAAGTGTCGGGTCGAGCTTGGCGATGCGGGCGAAGGGCAGGCGCTCCTCGGTGGCGACGATGTGGGTCTCGACGCGGACGACCCGGATGAGTGCGTCGGGCCGCAGCGTGGTCTCGAGGACAGGCGAAACCTGGTCCTGGGACCGGAGTGCCACCCCGGACTCTGTCAGGAACTCGGCCACCGTCGCAGCGGCGGTCATGAACGGCCTGGGCTTGCCATCGGCAAACAGGGTCACCGGAAACGCCCGGCGGACCTTGATCGTCATGCCGGTCTCGAGACTTAAGGTAAGGCCCGGCCGGACCCGGTCGTACGCCCGGACGGTAAGGCCGGCTTGCTTGAGGACGTCGGCGACCGTCGCCCCATAGGTCAGCACCTTGCGGGTCCCGCCTTCCGTCTGGACGGCGACCGCCTTGGGGAGATGCGCGTATGCTGCTGACCCCACGGCAAGGGTCATGGCCATGACGCAGAGCACCAACAGCCGTCGGTGCCTGAACGCGCGCATCGTCTCACCTCCTGCCTGCCGGACTTGTCAAGGTCGGCTGAACCCGCCGCCCGTGGGTCGTGCTGGTCGTGCCAGGGGATCGTTGAGCGTCTGGAGGGCGCCCCCCGGCTAGGGGCCACCGTCCTGAGCGTATGTAGTTGATGGGTGGTTTACAGTCAAGTACTCTACAGGATTTCGGGGCTGGAGGCAACCATCACGGCAGTTCCACCAGCTCAATCAGAACCCCATGTGTGCCGCTTGGGTGCAGGAACGCGATCTTCGAGCCGTGGGCGCCTCGCCGGGGCGTCTCGTCCACCGACGCGTACCCCGCGTTGCGGGCGGCATCTATCGCTCCGGCAATGTCCGGGACGGCAAAGGCGATGTGATGGATGCCCTCCCCATGTCGCTCAAGGAACCGGGCAACGGGGCCGCCGGGGGTGAGCGGTTCGAGGAGTTCGATACGCGTATCACCGACCGGCACGAAGGCGACGGTCACGCCATCTTCGGGGAGGTGTTCCTCAGGCCCGACGGAGAGGCCAAGCACCTCCTGGTAAAACCGGCTGGCCTGAGCGATGCTACGCACCGCGATCCCGATGTGGTCGATCCGGCCAAGAAGCCAAGAGTCGGGTGCCGCAGTCGGCCGCGGTTGTGGCAGGAGTTCCGGCCGACCCGGCAGACCGGCGAGGAGGCTGGCTGCGGCCGTGTGAGGGTCAGTCTCGCCGGCGTCAACCCGCTCCACCAGGTCGTCGAGGACCTCGGGCGCGCCGTCGAGAAACTGCGCGCGCAGCCGCGCCTCGGCGGCGCGGACGATCTCCCGCCTCCAGCGCATCCGCCGCCGCTCCTGCGATCCGCCGGTCGCTACCTGGTAGCGACGGTGCTCGGCCACAGCGGCCAGGACCTCGGTGGTCCCCTCGCCGGTGGTGGCGATCGTGGTCAGCACCGGCGGCCGCCACCCCCCGGCAGGGATCAATCCCAGGGCCATTTTCAAGTCGGTGACGGTCCGGTCGACGTCAGGCTTATCCGCCTTGTTGACGACGAAGACGTCGCCGATCTCCATCACACCGGCCTTGAGGGTCTGCACGCCGTCGCCCAGGCCCGGCGTGGTCACCACGACGACGGTGTCAGAGGCGGCGATAACGTCTACCTCGGCCTGACCGGTCCCGACGGTCTCGACGAAGATTTTCGCCGCGCCCCAGGCGTCCAGGACCGCCACGGCCTCGCCGGTCGCCGGGGCGAGCCCGCCCAGGCTCCCGCGCGTGGCCATCGAGCGGACGAAGACCTCGGGGTCGGTGCTGTGGTCCTGCATGCGGATGCGGTCGCCGAGCAGCGCGCCGCCGGTGAAGGGGCTGGTGGGATCCACAGCCACGACGCCGACCCGCTGGCCCTGAACGCGCAGCGCCCGGACCGCTTCGTTGACGAGTGTGCTCTTTCCGGAGCCCGGCGGGCCGGTGATCCCGACGACGTGGGCGCGGCCGGTGTGGGGAAAGAGGGCCCGCAGCGCGCCGGACGCCGCTTCGCCGTCATTCTCGAGGAGCGAGATCAACCGCGCGGCAGCCTGGGAGGATCCGGCGACGACCTGGGCAACGAGGTGGCGGGCGTCCTCTGGAGACATCAGCGCAGGTACTCCAATCGCTCCAGGGTCTTCACGGTGACGGGGCCGCTGGCCCGCGCATCGGCGATCCGTATCAGCGTCCCGTTGGTGATCGGTCGCGGCAGGGCGTCCGTGGGGAAATAACGGGCCTCCAGGATCTCGGCGCCATCAGGGTGCAGCGCCCCGACGATGACCCGGCAGCGAAAGGCGAACAGCAGCCCGTCGATATCGCGCCGCCAGTAGACGCCGTAAAGAGCCTCAACCTCAGCCTCAAGACCTGTCTCCTCGCGGACCTCACGGATGACGGCCTCGGTAGGCGACTCACCGGGATCGATGCCGCCGCCGGGCATCGACCACTGCCCCTGATCATATGACAGGCGCACCAGCAGGATCTCACCGGCCGGGTTGAAGATGGCGGCAAACGCCGCGGGCTGGCGCACGACGCCTATACCACGATGGACGGGCGGTAGGTGCTGAAGGCCGCGCGCAGCACGTCGCAGATCTCGCCGATCGTCACGTAAGCGCGGACGGCGTCGAGGATCGGGGGCAGCAGGTTGTCGCGGCCACGGGCTGCGTCACCGAGACGCGCAAGCGCACGCGTCACCGCCGGCCCGTCGCGCTCCGCGCGGACGCGGTTGAGGCGCGCGATCTGCCGGGCCGCGATCTCTGGATCGATGCGCTGAATCTCCGGGCGGACCGGGGTGTCGCTTTGGAACCGGTTGACGCCGACCACGATCTGCTCGCCGCGCTCAACCGCCTGCGCCTCGCGATAGGCGCTCTCGGCGATCTCGCGCTGGATGAACCCGGACTCGATCGCCCGCAGCACCCCGCCGGTCGCCTCGATCTGCGAAATCAGCGCTTCAGCGCGGCCTTCGATCTCGTTGGTCAGGTACTCAATCAGATACGCGCCGCCGAGGGGATCGGCTGTGGCGGTGACGCCGCTCTCGGACGCAATGATCTGCTGAGTGCGCAACGCGAGCAGCGCCGAGGTCTCGGTCGGCAGTCCCAGGGCCTCGTCGCGGGCGTTGGTGTGCAGCGACTGCGTGCCGCCCAACACCGCAGCCAGGGCCTGGATCGCGATCCGCACGACGTTGTTGTCGGGCTGTTGTGCGGTGAGCGCCACCCCGGCGGTCTGGGTGTGGAACCGCAGCATCGTGGACCGGGGGTTCTTCGGCGTAAAGCGACCGCGCACCAGCCGCGCCCACAGCCGCCGCGCCGCCCGGAACTTCGCCACCTCTTCCAACAACTGCATCTGGGCGGCGAAGAAGAACGAGATCGAGGGCGCGATGCGGTCAACCTCGAGGCCCGCGTCCACGGCCGCCTGCAGATACGTCAGGCCGTCGGCGAGCGTGAAGGCGACTTCTTGAACCGCCGTCGCGCCGGCCTCGCGAATGTGGTAGCCGCTGACGCTGATGGGATTCCAGCGGGGCAGATGCTGCGTGCAGAAGGCAAAGGAGTCGGTCACCAGCCGGATCGACTGTCTTGGGGGGTAAATGTAGGTACCGCGGGCGATATATTCTTTGAGGATATCGTTCTGCGTCGTGCCGTCGATGCGCTCGAGCGGCACGCCCTGTTGCTGCGCGACGGCGACGTACATCGACAGGAGGATCGCCGCGGTCGCGTTGATGGTCATGGAGGTGGAGATTTTCGTGAGTTCGATGCCCGAGAACAGGCGCTCCATATCTTCGATGGAGTCGATAGCGACGCCGACTTTGCCTACCTCCCCGGCGGCCAAGGGATTGTCGGAGTCGAGGCCAATCTGCGTGGGCAGGTCGAAGGCG
>JBGPLF010000158.1:0-9848 GCA_041486265.1 bacterium | reverse complement strand
TCGCCGACCGAGACGCCGCCGCAGACGACTAACGCATCGGCCTGCAGCCCTTCCTGGATCTTGCGGTCCAGATCGGATGTCGTGTCGCCGGCGACTCCCAGCCGTCGCGGCACCGCCCCTATGGCGGCCACCTCCGCAGCGAGCGCGTAGGAGTTGCTCTCGCGGACCTGACCGGGCCGAAGGTCCGCGGACGGAGGCACGAGTTCGTCGCCTGTGGCCAGGATCGCCACCGCCGGCCGCCGGACCATGGGCACCCGGCTGTGGCCGAGCGATGCCAGCAGCGCCGCCTGTCCGCTCCCGATCATCGTACCGGCAAGCAGGACGGTTTCGCCCGCGCGAGCATCTTCGCCGGGCGGGAAGACGTGTCGGCCTTGCGGGATCGCACCGCTGATCAGGACGTCGCCTCCGCGCCACATCAGCAATTCGCGAGGAACGACCGCATCCGCGCCGGGCGGTACCGGCGCGCCGGTCGCAATCCGGACCGCCGTGCCGGGCTCGAGCGGCGAGGGCCAGACCTGCCCGGAGTAGACCGTGCCAACCGCGCGGAGCGCAACGGGCGTTCCCTCGCTGGCCCCGGCCAGATCGCCGGCCCGCACCGCCACCCCATCCATCGCCGCACGCGCAAAGGGCCACAAGTCCTCCGAGGCGACAACGTCCACCGCGAGGACACGCCCGGCCGCTTCGGCCAGCGGCACCTCTTCCTCAGGTCCGCGTGAGACCGCGCGTAGGATCGCGGCCAGCGCCTCTTCGACGCTGGCCGCGGGCCCGATCGTTCCGGCAAAATGCGCTGTCATCTGACCTCCCGATGGCAACGGCCGCAGTCTTGTCCCCTACTCTACGAAGACCGCGCGGTCCTGCCCATCGGGCAGACAGAGTAGCCGCGGCTCCTGGCCGATCTGTGGATCGACCATGTCCTCGCGCTCAGTCAGGTGCAACGTCGGTATGTGCCGGGAGCAGACGCAACACGAGGTCGAGCGGTGGTTGATGCGATTGGCGGGGCGGCGAGCCATCAGTGTGCGCGGGGTGTGGGTGCCGCGCATTGGCTCGGGCTGGCCGATATGCGGTGGCACCTGCGCGCGGGGTTACTGGGCTGGCAAGTGGTCGGCCAGTTATGGCCTGAGAAGCGGCCGTACGGTGAGCATCCTGATGCGCTGGCGGAAGATGCGACGGGGCTCTTCGTGGTGGAGTACGATCGCGGTGCGTACAGCGTGGCGAATGTCAAGAGAAAACACCGAGCCTTTGCGGAACTCGCTCCTCGGCAGGTGTGGGGGGTGAGTTCCAAACAGCGACGCCGTTGGCTACGCGAGCATCTGCCCGGTCAGGACGCTCGGGTGGTAGCATGGTGAAAGCTTGTTGCTTCGGTGCAGAAACTTCGCCCTGGACGGTGGACCTCGATCGAAGACCTTCGAACCTCCCTCCTGAAGTATCCGGTTCCCATTCAGACAGTCAGAGAGTTGTTGGGAGAGGTAGCCTAGCAGGTGAACGTACGTTCGTATCCTGCGAATCTGCCCGTACGGTCGTCACCCGATGCCCACATGGCGTTGCGAGGTCTAGCATCGGCAATGGAGGTCTGTCGGGCAGCGTTCTTGACCTTCTTGGAACCTTAGTGACCCTGCTCGACAGCACCTCTAGCTGCACCTGACCGAAGCTATGCGGCGCGAGGGCTCAACCGAGGAGGCGCGAAAGGTTATCGCCTGCAGTGTGCTTCGCCCGTCCCATGAAACGACGCCCTCGTGCATTTTCCGCGAAATAGCGCGGCTAAGCCGAAGGGGGCTTTGACCATGGAACGCAGCCAACCCGAAGGTCATCAGGATGCACAAAAGAGCAGCCTGAACAAGCGCTTAGATGAGATCGGCTGGGCATTGTTCCTGATCATGATCGGCGGCCTGTGGCTGTTGCCCGCCGGGAAGGTCCCAGAAGGAACGTGGCTTGTTGGAGCCGGGCTGATCATGCTCGGCGTCAACGGCGTTCGTTACAGTAACGGGATCAAGGTGAGCAGTTTCACAGTCATCTTGGGCGTGCTCGCATTGGCCGGCGGCCTCGCGGATTTCCTCGGCGTGAAGCTGCCGCTTTTTCCCATTCTCCTCATTCTCATCGGGGCAAGCATCATTCTCAAACCGTCGATTCCGCCAAAGACTTAACCACGCCCGCTGCAAGCGGGGGCGTGAAGGCCTGACGGGTGTCATCGCATAGCCGCACCACTCGGTGGCTTCGATTGATCGGGGAGGCAACCATGGACAAGATCTTCGCAGACGCCGATGTTGGGAGGAAGAACATTGTATTTGGCATTGCGCTCTTTCTGGTACTGGGCGTAGTGGTCGGCATTCCTCTAACAATCGACTTCTTTGGAGGTTCTATTCTTACCGCGGATCAATGGCCGCCGTAATCATTTTGCGGACGGATCCTCTGTTGGCACCCGACGTCACGCGAGGAGGATGGATCAATGAAGGTCTTGACGGTCATCGCGAATCCTATTCCCAAGTCGTTTTGCCACGCTGTTCTCCAGCAGTTCACGACAGGGCTGAAGGACGCCGGTCACGCCAATGAAGTGATCGACCTGTACGCTATTCGTTTTGACCCGGTGTTCCGCGTTCCGGATTTTGCCAGCTATGTTCATGAAAGCATGCCTATCGACGTGCTCGAACGCATGAACTTAAAGAAACGCGCTCTGGACTCGCTGGGCCCGCTCCAGAGGTTTGTCGCATCGCGGTGGCTTCGGAACATGGACCTTCCGGCGGTGGCGAAGGTCATCCACGAGCACCGTCCCAAAGACGTTGTGGCTCAGTGGAACAAAGTGATGCACGCTGAAGGCCTCGCCTTCATTGCTCCGGTGTTCTGGTTAGGGTTCCCCGCGATTCTCAAGGGGTGGTTCGAACGAGTTTTCTCGTATGGTGATGCGTATGCCCTCACAGCAGAAGGTTGGCGCGGGGAAGTGAAGGGCCGAGTGCCCCTCCTCCGCCATGAAAAGGCGCTGGTTATCAGCACGACGCTCTTCCGAGAAGAGGACTACAAAGCCGAATGGCAAGAGCCGATGACCAGGATCATCGATGATTGGGGACTGCGGTATCCGGGGGTGCGAAGGGTCGAGCACGTCTACTTTTATGGGGTCCCGGTCGTGGATGATGAAACCCGGCGGCGGTATCTGGAGCGTGCGTATCGCTTGGGGAAGGAGTTCGCTCAATCCTAACGCGACGGCCGGGAGGAGAAGATGCACCTACTCGATCAGAGGATCCTCGGAACCGCCATTCTCCTTCTGCTGGGAATACTTGTAGCCATCAAGCAAAGGACTACTGGCTCGATTATGCGGGACAAACCAAAAGGTAACCTTTGGATCTGGCTCATCCACATATTCAACATGCTCTTTCTGCTGGCTGCGAATCCCGTGGCCGCAATATTACTCATAACTCGGCGTCTGGAAGTTGTCGATCCTACCCACCTAGCTATTGATGCACCGCGGCTCTTGATGGGTTTGGAATTAGGTGGGATGGCGCTGTACGTGATGGGATATCTTCTCATGGCGTGGGCGTTACTCACACTGAAGGGGAATTACCAGGTTGGAGGCAGTGCCCCTCGAGTTGCTGATCAGATGGTCACGGATGGACCATATAGACTGGTGAGACACCCAATGTACACAGCGGCTCTGCTCATTTCCTTGGGGCTGGCATTCCTGATTCAATCGTTAGCGTATTTTGTCGTGTTTTGCATCTATCTTGTGCTAATTGTCTTGCTGATTCCTGTTGAGGAGGATGGCTTGGGCCAGGCTTACGGCAAGCAATATACGTCTTATCAGCAAAGAGTGAAGAAGCTCATTCCCTTCTCTTACTGATGACCTGCGTGATCTGCACACCTATCCCTCAGGGAGAAGGTTGCCCGCAGATGCAGGCGGAGTTCGTATTTCACAATATGACTGCCGCTTCCACCTGCGGCAGGATCGCGGTCGGGCATCTATCAGGCTTCGCTCTCTTTAGTCAAGCATCAGGCTCTTAGCCGGAACACGGTCCGGGAGAGTCCTGAAGAGAATTGAAAAGGAGCGAGCCACATCCTCCTGTAGATCCCGCGCTCGAGGACCAAATACGCACAGGACCGCGCCTTCACGGACAAGTGAAAAACGGTGCTGCCTTGAAAGCGCGCGGAGACAGAGTAGGCCTGGTGTGCCTCCTCTAAGCGCGGACGACCTTCACCTTCGTGTCGTAGAACACCGCGCTCGCACCCACCGGATCGGTCAGGCAGGTATTGGTGAGCTGCGGGTCGGTGCGGAAGACGGCATTCGCATGGACTCCGGTCCGCCGCCGCGGATCACCCTTGATGACGCGGCCGTCGACGACGATGTCCGAGGCGCCGCTGGCCCAGTGGCCGTATCCCACCGGAAACGAGATGACGCCGGGACGGATGCCTTCCGAGGTCTTGAGGCGGCCCACGATGGGGATCCGCTGGCCGTTCTTCAAGTCCCACTCGCCCCGCGGATTCGTCGCCGAGCTGATGCGCACCCGGTCGCCGTCGTTGAGACCGCGCGCCTTCGCGTCCTTCGGGTGCATGGAGATCAAGTTCTCAGGCAGGATGCTCGTCAGCCAGTAGTTGATGATCGTCCGGCTCTTCGTGTGCAGGATGACGCGGTTCGTGATGAGATGCAAATCGTAGCCCGCGGCATCGTCCTGGATCGGACGGCCCTGGCTGTCTGCGACCGGATGGTAGCCTGGGGCGCCTGAAAAGTAGTTGCCGCTGAACGCGTTCTTGCTCGTCGCCACCTTCTCGAAGTACAGATTGACCATGCTGCCGTAATGGCCACGCAGCTTGTCACCGTCGAAGGCCTGATCATACTCCATGAAGCGGCCGCCGCGGTTCAGGACGTAGACGACCTTCTTCCACCAGCGCTCGCCCAGCGCCGCGCGCCAGCGGTCCGGATCGAAAACCGACCTGGGCAGGTGCTGGCGGGCCGCCAGGAAGATGCGCTCCTCTTCGGGAGAAGCGTCTGGCACTTCATCGCCGGCACGGTCGCCGAACGCCACGTTCGCCGCCAGCCTGACGTAGAAGTCGTCGGGCCGGGTCAGCGGCTGTCCGGGCCCGAACCCCTCAGGCCCGAACCCGGGGAGATTCAATTTCTCAGCGATGCCGAGCATCAGCGCCTCGAACGACGCCGGCATCTCTTCCCCGAAGACGCGCACCGATCGCGTCAGCGGCGCGATGACGGGGCTGTAGGTCGGCGCCACCTTCGGCAGCACGCTCGGGTGCGTGCCGTGGAAGTCCCACCGCTCGAGATAGGTGACATCGGGGAAGATGTAGTCAGCGTACATCGACGTCGGCCCAACCAGAATATCGCTGGCGATGACGAGTGGAATCTTGTTGGGATTGGACAGAATCTCAATGTTGGTGTGGCCCGCTGGCAGCGAGTACGTCGGCGCGGCGGTGTAGAGCAGCAGGATCTTGATCGAGTACGGGTAGCCTTCGGCCGCAGACGGCAGGGTCTCTTGATAGATGTCGCTCGCCATCGGGTACCATTGGCGCTTCGCCGGGTAGCCCTTGAACAGGGTCGAGTCTTCGTACTTCTCCTCCGTGCGAATCAGCGTAGTGCCGAACGGCGTCAACCGGTTCGCATGCATGGCGCGGACGTTGAACGGCGCGCCGGGCCGGCCACCGGTCTCATCGTACGCGGCCGCCCAGCATGATCCGCCTTTCCAATCGTAATTCCCCACCAGAGTGTTCAACGCGAACCAGGCGGTCACGTTGTAGAACCCGTTGGTGTGCTGGCTGGCACCGCGGTGCAGATCGACCGCCGCGCGCTTTCCGTGGTTGGTGAACTCCCTGGCCAGTTCGATAATGTCGTCCGCCGACACGCCAGCCAGTCCTGCCCAACCGGCGATTGAGCGCTTGCTCGCCTCATCGTAGAGGACCTGAAGCGTGCTCTTCACCGGGATGCCGTTGACGAAGGTATCGACGAGCAGGTCACCCTCGACGGCGGTCCGTGTGTCATACGGGTCGACCGGCACCGGTCGACCGTCTTTCATGACCACGAAGAGGTCCTGGTCGGAAAGCCCGGCGTCAGATGCCCGCACGAACTTCCCCGGGTGGCCGTCTTCGATCTTCACGAGCCAGGCGCCGTTGCTCCACGTCGGCTCGCCGTCGGCGGTCGCGGCGGCACGGTTCGCGTTCGCCAGGTACTTCGCGTCGAACCGACGCTGCTCGATGACCCAGCGGATCATGCCGAGAGCAATGGCCGCCTCGGTGCCCGGCCTGTTGGGGAGCCACTTCCACGCCTTGCTGGCCGACCGCGAGAAGCGCGGATCGATCACGGCGATCTTCAGGCGGCCGGTGACAATGCCTTTCGTCAGTTTGGACGCGCGCAGAGGTGGCCCGTAGTTCGCCTCCAGCGGGTTCGCCCCGACGAAAACAATGAACTCCGCATGCTCGGTGTCCGCCTGCCAGTAGAACTTGCGGCCGCCGCCCCACGAGCCTCCGCTGTACTGGTCGCTCATCGCCTTGCCCGCGAAGTAGAGCGATCCCTGGCAGACCGTCGTGTGGCCGAGCCGGTTGATCGTCCCGAAGGCATCCCCGGCGAATCGGGTCACGAAGTCCCCCCGGCCGGCTTTCTCGCGTCCTTTCCAGTAGACGAACTGGTTGTTCTTGGGCCCAAGATCAGGATGGTCAGGATCGATCAACGTGTTGAGGTAATCGGGGTACTTGCGTTTGAACTCGTCCAGGGTCATGGCCTTGCGCTTGACCAGCGCCACGTCGGCAGCCATCGATCGCGCCACGTTCGGGTCGCGGAGCGCGTACACGTCCTTGAAGCCCTCGATCACGCGGTTCTCCTCGCCAGAAATACTGGCGAAGAGCCGGCCGCCGTTGACGATTTCGTTGATGGCCTGATCGAAGGGGATGGTCTTCCACTTGTTCGATCCTCTGGGACCGGCCCGCTTGAGCACCGTGCGGATCCGGTAGGGATCGTACACGGTCTGGATACCCGCCTGGCCCTTGGGACAGATCGTCCCGGTCACCGGCGCCAGGTCGGCGACTGGCGTCGTGTACGGAAGGTGCGGGGCCATCGTCCATGGGCTGAGCGGGTTCCCGTCGATCTTCACCGCGACGCCCTGGTTGAGACTAACCTTGATCCCGCACCCCGTGTTGCACTGCAGGCAGACCGTATAGAGGGTGTTCTCCGGCTTTCCATATGGGTAGACAGCACCGGCCTCTGCGGCCTCGGCGGGGAGCGCAGTGCGCAGGGTATCGGCGATCCGGCTGTAGGCAGCGGCGCCTCCAAGGAGGGCCGCTGAGGCAAACAGCCCGCGGCGACTCAGCGGTTTCCGTGCGTTCTCCGACATGTCTTCTCCCTCCCTACCGGCCGTGGCAGACGTCGCAGGACTCAGGCGTGCTGACGGGCATCGTCTGCCGCGAGGCGGCGCCGATGTAGAACACCCGTGGTTCGGTGCCGACGCTCTCGTTGACGCGCTTGGTCTTCTCCTGACGCCGCAACTCGGAGACCAGGCTGTCGGGATCATTGGCGTCGCCAAAGTACATCGCCCCGCCGATGCACGTCGCCACGCAGGCCGGCAGCAGACCCGCCTCGATGCGTTGGAGGCAGAAGTGGCACTTCCGGCCGGCGCCGATAGGAAGGGCCCCGTTGATGCGGGTCCAGACCTTGCCGTATTCCACATGGGGACGTGTCTCGTAAGCCTGGCGGGCCGGGGTGCCGTCGGTCCAGTAGCGTCCCTCGTCGAAGTAGAGCGCCTTGAAGGGACAGGCTTTCTGAGCCGCGGCGAAAGCCTTCCGGCCGAACTTCTCGTAGTCGACGGTCACGATCCCGTCCGGACGCTTCGCCATCGAGCCGGGACGGACCGCATTGGCGGCGGGCAGGCATGGAGGCTTGTCACACTGCTGGCAGTTCGTGGGCATGAAGAACGCTTGCACGTTGGGGAACTCTCCAGACTCGACCTTTGGGACGGTGCGGTACGAGACGCCCGGGGGAAGGCCGTTCTCCGCCGTGCAGGCCACCGTACAGGCGTCACAGCCGATGCAGCGGCGCGTGTCGATGACCATGGCCCACTTGCGCTGCTCGACCGGTTTGCCCAGCGCCGTGTAGAGTTCTCGCTGCATGCGTACGACCTGGTGTTCGCCGGGCCTGGGATCCCGGATGGCCGCCGGGATTGCCGGGCGGGTCTGGGCTGCCGTCTTCGAGGAGACGGCGGCCACAAGCCCACCACTCCCAACGGCAACAGCCACCGCGGTGCCCTTCCTGAGGAAGTCCCGCCGCGCCATCCTCGGCGGCTCTTGAATCACCTGTGCCGTCTCGTCTGACATCGCGCCACCTCCCCAGGTACGCCCGATCCCCCTCGTCTGATCACTACCTGCCCTCAACAGTCGCCTGTCGGGGAGTATTTACCGAAATCCTACAGGCGACCTTAGGGATGGCGCATCAGGTCGGTAGGGGATTTCTGCCTTCCCGATCGGGTCTCGACCGTATGGAGGCCATGAAGTCCCTCGTCCCAACCGAAGCGTCCTGGTGGACATCCCGCGCGACCCAGCGTGTCGATGAGATCAGGCGTGAACCCGATGGCCACCGTGTCGTGTGCCGTCTATGCTGCGAGTGGATGCAAGAACTTGCATATTGCGACAGGACGTGATGCGGATGGAAATGCAATTTGCCCAGGAATCAAGGCTACTTCGGACGCTCGCCCATCCTGGAAGGCTAGCGATTCTTGCAAGCCTCCGGAGGGGCTCCACGTGCGTCTGTCACCTGGCGGTGGCCCTTGGACGATCGGAGCCGTACCTCTCGCAGCAACTCGCGGTCCTCAAGGGCGCCGGGATCATTGAGGCACACCGAGAAGGGGCGTTCACGTACTACCAGTTGCGAGACTACGGCGTTCTCGGGTTGGTGGACCTCACAAGCCGGCTCCTCGGCGACGCTGCCACGGCCGTACCACCGGCATCAGCGAAACTCGAGGGCTGTGGGTGCCCTCGGTGTGACGAAACAGCCACTGCAGTAGCAGGTGTATCCCGATGATAACTGACCTCATGCTCGCCGGCCTGCGTGCGCTGCAAGAGTACATCGCCCTGCACGTCCTGACCTGCCTGATTCCCGCCTTCATGCTGGCGGGCGCCATGGTGGCCTTTATCTCCAAGGAGGCCATCATGGACCGCCTCGGAGCACGGGCATCAAAGGCGGCCAGCTTCTCAACCGCCGCGGGCGCGAGCTTCTTCCTGGCCGCCTGCTCCTGCACGGTGATCCCGGTGTCCAGCGGCTTGTACTACAGCGGGGCAGGGATCGGAGCGGCGTTCATCCTGCTGTGGGTGGCGCCTGCGTCCAATCTGCTCTCCCTAATCTACACCGGGAGCATCCTGGGAGCGCAGATGGCCTGGGCTAGGGTGATCACCGCCGTGGCGATGGCCTTTGTCGTAGGGTGGGTCATGACGCTGGCATTCCGCCGTGAGGAGACGGCGCGGATGGCCGCCCAGGCCAGCGGGGCGAGGACCAGGATCATCAATACCACCGACCTCGTGTTGATGGGATTGCTGGTCATCTCGCTGCTCGCCCCCAACTATCTCGTCCAGGGAGGTCCGTACAGCCGGAAGATCATTGTCTGGGCGGCTGCGACAGTGCTGGTGATTGCCTACGCCAGGTGGAAGAAGACCGATCAGGAGATCCGCCGCTGGATCGAGGAGACGTGGTGGTTCGTCCGCATCATCTTCCCCTTGTTGCTGGTGGGAGTTTTCATCGTCGGGATCATCGGCGCGGCACTGCCCCGCTCGTGGATCGAAGGGTACCTGGGCGGCTCGGGGTTGATGGCGTCGTTCCTCGCCACCATGCTGGGCAGCATCAGTTACTTTGCGACCCTGACCGAGGCGCCGTTTGTGCACAC
>JBGPLF010000157.1:0-9899 GCA_041486265.1 bacterium | reverse complement strand
CCGGCCGGCAGGGCGATACGGGGTCGAGCCGCTTCTACATCGGTCTCGACGACGAACTCATGCGCATCTTCGCGGGTGAGCGGATCGCCAGCTTGATGGAGCGGTTGGGCATCGAGGAGGATGTGCCGATCGAGCACAACCTGGTGACCCGGCAGATCGAATCCGCCCAGAAGAAGGTGGAACAGTACCACTTCGACATGCGTAAGCACGTCCTCGAATACGACGACGTGATGAACGTGCAGCGGAAGGTCATCTACGGCGAGCGGCGCAAGGTGCTCGAGGGGGAGAACCTGCGCGAGAACGTGCTCGACATGATCACCCGGCTGGTCAGGGAGCGTGTCGAAGCCGTGGGCGTCAAAGACGTCCATCCTGAAGACTGGGATCTGGAGGGTCTCACCGAAGAACTCGGCCGGTTGATCCCGCCGTTGAGCGATGTCACGGTCGAGGAGTTGCGGGGACAGCCCTCGGGTGACGTGGCGGACCATCTGGCGGCCGTCGCCGTCGAAGCGTATGAGAAGAAGGAAGCGGAGATCGAGCCCGAGAGGATGCGCGAGATCGAGCGCTTCGTTCTTCTGCAGGCGATCGACCGCAATTGGATCGACCACTTGCACAACATGGACGCGCTGCGCGAGGGCATCGGCCTGCGCGCCTACGCGCAGGTGAGCCCGCTGATCGAGTACCAGCGCGAAGGCTACGACATGTTCCAGGCCACGATGCAGGCGATTCAGGAGGAGACGGTCCAGACGCTCTACCGGGTGCAGGTCGCCCCGCAGGAGCGGATGGTGGCGCGTCCCGTCGCGCGCCCGATTGCGCCCGCCCGCGAGCCGGCAGGCGTCGGCGCCAGGGCCAACGGCCAGGGTAAAGGCGGCCAGGTCAAGCTGGGACGCAACGATCCCTGCTGGTGTGGCAGCGGGAAGAAGTACAAGAAGTGTCACGGCCGGGAGGCCTGACGGCGAAGGCCGGCCATCTCCGCCTGTTCGGCGCCCTGGCCAGCGGGCTGCTACTCGTCCTTGCGTTCCCCGGGCCGGACCTCGGCTGGCTCGTCTGGATTGCGCTCGTCCCGCTCCTGCTCGCCCTGGACGGTCTGAATCCAGGCCAGGCGTTTCGCCTCGGGTACGTCTCCGGCCTCGTCGCGTACGGCGGGCTATTGACGTGGATCACGCTTTTCGGCCTGCCGGCGTGGTTCCTGTTGACCGCCGGCATGGCGATCTACTTTGGGGCCTTCGCTGCGGGCGCAGCCCTTGTGGCGGGTGGCCGCCGCCGGGCTGTGCTCTGGGCGGTGCCGCTCACCTGGGTGGCGGTGGAGGTCGTCCGCTCGGGGGGCCCACTCGGATTCCCCTGGGGGCTGCTCGGGCTCACCCAGTATCGAAATCCGATCATCCTCCCGCTGGCCTCAGTCATAGGCGCCTTTGGGATCGGCGCGGTCATCATCCTGGTCAATGCCGTGGTCGCGCACGTGATCACGGCGCGGCGAGTCAGCCTGCCGGCGGCCGTGGCGGCGCTAATTGCTGCCGCGGTCATCCTCGCAGGCGCGACGCGGCCTGGGCCGATCGCTTCCAGTCAGCGGATCGTCGCTGCCATCCAGCCCAACGTCCCGCCTCAGCTCAAGGGTGACGCGCTGGGGGCGTCTCAGCTCATCAGCGGACTGCTGGAGCAAACGGCGCAGGCGCGCCGCGACGGCGCCGAGATCATCGTTTATCCCGAGACGGCTGTGCCTGCCGATCTCGGTGCGGCGTCTGATCTGCGATCCGCGATCGCACGTTCCGCGGATGGAGCCGTGGTCGTGGCGGGCGCGTTCTTGTCGGGGCCGCGCAACGCCGCGATCATCCTGGGTCCCGACGGCTCGGTTCTGGGGCGGTACGTTAAGCGGCGCCTGGTGCCGTTTGGGGAGGCGGGGGTGCAGCGTGGTTCGGATGCGGGACCGGTCGCGACACCGGATGGGGTCGTCGGCGTGGCCATCTGCTATGAGTCCGCCTTTCCCGATCTGATCCGCGCCGCCGTCGCTGAGGGGGCCGGCATTATCGCGATCCTCACCAACGATGGCTGGTTTGGGACGTCGGCCGGACCGGCGCAGCACGCCGCCCATGCGGTGTTGCGGGCGGCGGAGACCGGCCGCAGCGTCATCCGCGCGGCCAACACCGGCACATCGATGCTTATCGCACCCGACGGCGCCGTGGTCGGGCAGGTGCCGTTGGGGACGGCGAATGTGCTCGCGGCGTTGATGCCTGTGGGCGGCCCGCTGACGTCCTACGTGCGGTGGGGTTGGCTGCTGGCACCGCTGGCCGTGGCCGGCTGGATCGCGACCGTGGTGCCCGCGGGATTCACACACCTGCGACGTCAATCGATCGCCGCTGCGTGGCTCGCCGCCACCGTTCTTATCCCCGGAGTCCTCCTGCTGATCGCCCGGGTTACTAACCCGGGCGGCGGCGCGACTTCTCTGCTTACCTCCCTGCTCGTCCTTGCCGCGAGCGTGTGGCTCGGTCGGGGACGCGTGCTCAACCGGAAGGGGATTGTGCGGTCCGCGGTCGTATCGCTGGCAGCGACGGGGCTGCTGCTCATCGCCATGCGTGCGGCGTACGTGCAGTATGGGTTTCAGGTGGACATGGGCCCGCCCGATGGACACTGGTGGCAGTGGGCGACCGGGTATCTGGTCTATGGGATCGCGATCGAGGTGTGGCTGCGCGGGGCCGTCTTCGCCCGGGCGGAGCAGGTCGGTGGATGGCCGCTGGCCGCGGTGCTCTCCACGGCCCTTGGGGTCGTGGTGCACCTCGGGCAGCCGCAAGAGGTCCTCTTCTGGAACCTGCTGACCGGCATCATCTTCAGTGCGATTCGCCTTTGGACCAGGGATGCCGTTGGGCTGGGCGCCGCGCGCGGACTTGGTGACGCGGCGATCGCGGCGCTGGCGAACCTCCGGTAGAGCTCGACTGAGACCTCTGCTATAATGCAGTCGCCATGATTCAACTCGACGATCTGCACGCCCAGCTCAGCGAGAGCCGCCGCCGCCTCCAGGACCTCCGGGGGCATCTTTGACCTGCCTCGCAAGCAGGCCCGCATCACCGAACTCGAAGAAGCCATGCAGCAGCCCACGTTGTGGGCGGATCCCGATCGCGCGCGCGCCGCAGGGCAGGAGTTGAGCAGCCTGCGGACCGCCATTGAGAGCGCCGACGCCCTGCAGCGGCGTCTGGATGACCTCGGCGCGCTGCTGGAACTGGCAGCCGAGCATCCCGACGGGCTGGATCCTGCTGAGGTGGAGGCGGAGGCCCGCGCGGCGGCCGAGGCGCTCGCGCGGCTCGAGACCCAGGCGCTGCTGTCCGGCCCGCACGACCCGGCGAACGCCATCCTCTCGATTCATGCGGGCGCCGGCGGCACCGAGTCGCAGGACTGGGCGCAGATGCTGTTGCGCATGTACCTGCGCTGGGCAGAGCGGCGCACCTTCGCGACCGAGATCGTGGACATGTCGCCGGGCGAGGAAGCCGGGTTGAAGAGTGTGACGGTCATCATGAGCGGGCCGAACGCCTACGGCTCTCTGCGGACAGAACGCGGCGTCCACCGTCTGGTGCGGCTCTCGCCCTTCGACGCCGCCCATCGCCGCCACACGTCATTCGCGCTCGTGGATATCATCCCTGAGGTCGAGGATGTTGACGTGGAGATCCGGGACGACGAGGTGAGGGTCGAGACGTATCGGGCTGGGGGCGCGGGCGGGCAGAACGTCAACAAGGTCGAAACCGCCGTCCGCGTGACACACATCCCAACGGGCATCGTGGTGCAGTGCCAGAACGAACGGTCTCAGCATGCCAACAAACTTACCGCCCTGCGGGTGCTCAAAGCCCGCCTGGTCGAGGCCGCGGAGGCGCAGCAGCGCGAGCGTATGGCCGAACTCCGGGGCGAGCACCGCGACGCGGCCTGGGGGAATCAGATCCGCTCGTATGTCCTGCATCCCTATCAGTTGGTGAAGGATCATCGGACCGGTGTGGAGACCGGCGACACCGGCAAGGTCCTCGACGGCGGGCTTGACCAGTTCATCGAGGCCGCGTTACGGCCATCCTAGATACGATGCGGCGGGCCGTCTGGGTACTGGTAGGGATCGCCGCGCTGGCGGTCCTGTGGGTGTGGGCGCCGTCGGCCCTGGTCCAGCGGCAGGTGGCCACGGTGCTGCGGGCGCGCCTGGATGCCACGGGGACCGTGACAGTCCGGGCACGGACCACCCTCGTGGGGCTCTTGCGAGGACAGGTGGATCGGCTTGACATCGACGCGCGGGGCGCGCGTCTGGGGGATCTGACGGCCGACCGGTTGACGGCGAGTCTGCAGGGTATCGCGTTCCACCGCGGCCGCGATGGAGCGGTGGTCATCACCAGCGTCCAATCAGGGGCGGCAGAGATTCGAATCACCCAGGGTGACCTTGAGCGATACCTCCGCGCCCGTGGGGTGGACACTCCGTCGGTCACCATCGACGCGACCGGCGTGACGGCAACGGGCGGGATGCGCGCGGGGCCCATCCTGGCCACCGCACGGCTGCGGGGGCAATTCTACGCCGTGGACGAGCGGGATCTCTACTTTCGGGTGGCTTCACTCGATGTGAGCGGCATGGACGTGCCCCAACCTCTCGCCAACACGATTCTGGCCGTGGCCGTGAAGCCTGTGGCCTCCGTTCGCACGCTGCCCATGCCGGTTCGGATAGACCGCATCGACTCCGGGCCGGGACGCGTGACCATCCACGCCCGCGTCGAGGTGTCCGCCCCATGACCCGCCGGGTGCTGATCGGACTGGTGGTGCTCGGCGCCCTCGCCGCCGCCGTCGTGCTCAGCATGCGGGTCCATCTCGAAGCCCGGTATCGTGCTGTCGAGATCGTCCTGGATGGCGACGACTGGATCGGCCTGATCCGCCGCGAAGGCCGGGACGTCGCCGGGGAACTGCGCGCGCTCCGCCAGCGCGGCGCCGTCTCCGTTGCGCTCAGTGACAACACCCTCAAGCGGCTCGCCGATGAGGGCGCCGTCAGTTACGCGTCCGGCGCCACCCTCGTGTCGCTGGGGCGGGTCACCGCGCTGAGCGAACCGTTCCGGCGCCTGCAGACCGCCCGGGTCCTGCGCAGCGGAGCCGTTTACATCACCGGGCCCGCGGAGAACCTGACCTTCGTGACCGGTCGGATGCGGGCACTGCTCGGTGCCGCGCGCGTGCGAACGGTCGATGGGGCGGTCGAGGTCCTCGGGACCCAGGCCGACCTGGAGGAACTGGGTCTGGGCTTTCGCCCTTCCGACGCGGCGCCGTTCCGCGCGGCGGGACTCGACGTCATCCTGCGCCCCCGCAACTTCCGCGGGCTCACTGCGGATGGCCTGCGGGCGCTCGTCGACAGTTACGCCGCCACCGCGCCGTCCCCGACACTGATCTTTGCCCTCACCGAGGTCCAGGGGTATGAGGGACTGCTGGACGATGCCGCCGCGGAGTACCAGCGGGTCGGCGCCCGGTTCGGCCGGATCGAGGTCTTCACGATCAGGCGCAAGCAAAAGGGAGAGGACCGGCTGACCACGTTGATGCGGCCCCCGGTCGACGATCCCACAAAGTTCGGCGTCATCCGCGTCTTCAGCGTCACGCCCGAGGAACTTCTGACACTCCAGCCCGACGAGGTGGCGGACCGGTTCGTCCGCGCCGCCCAGGAGCGCAACCTGCGCCTCCTGTACGTGCGCCCGCTGCTCGGCACGCCGGCAGGGCAGCCGGCCATGCAGGTCAACCTCGACCTCGTCGAGACGATCGCGACTAGCCTGACAAAGTTTGGTTTCACTCCGACGCGCGCGCGCCCGCTGCCGCCGCTGCAGGTGCCGGCGCCGCTGACCTGGGTCGTGGCGTTGGGTGCGGCGGCGCTGACGATGCTCGTGGTGGAGGACCTGTCCCGCGCCGTCGGCCTGGCGCTGCCGCGCATGGTGGTCCCTCTCGCGGTGGTGCTCGCCGTGCTCGGCACTGCGGCCGCGGGGTTCACACCGTTTGATTCGCTCTGGCGCCAACTCCTGGCGTTGACGGTGGCGATCGCCGGGGCCACGGGAGCGGCGGCATGGGCGTTCAACCGGGTCCGGGCCGGTTCCTCGCCCGTCGCTCAAGGATACCTGACCCTGATCCGCGCCCTGGCGGTGTCGGTCGTCGCCGGGATGTTTGTGGCGTCGCTCCTCAGCCGGTGGCCGTTCATGCTGGCGTTCCGCACGTTCCTGGGCGTCAAGGCCGCGCATATCCTGCCCGTCGTCCTGGTGGCGCTGTGGCTGACGTTACAGGTGCTGACGAGCGCCGGAGCGGACTGGAGGACGACCGCGCGCCAGATGATCCAGTGGATCAATCAGCCGCTGCGCATCGGGGCTGCGGTTGCTGCCGTACTCGTGGGTGTCGGAGTCATTATCCTGCTGGCCCGCACGGGCAACGTCAGCGTGCCCGTGTCGGGGGCGGAGCAGCAGTTGCGTACGGTGCTGGAGAGCGTCCTTGTGGCCCGGCCGCGTACCAAGGAGTTTCTGTTTGGCTATCCGGGGCTCGTGCTGGCGGGCGCCTCGGCCGCGCTCGGTTGGCGGCGGGCGGCGGTGGCATTCCTGCTGGCCGGCGCGGTGGGCACCGCCGGCGCGATCAACTCGTTCTCCCACCTGCACACCCCATTCCTGTACACGGCGTGGCGGACCGGCAACGCGCTGGTTCTGGGCGCGGCCGTCGCGCTGCCTGCCGTCCTGGTGCTCAACTGGATCGCGCGCCGGACGCGCCGGTCCTAGTCAGCGGCTATTACGGCTTCGGGAACCTCGGCGACGAGGCCGCCCTCGCCGGTCTGCTGGCAGAGGTGCGCGCCCGGCGTCCCGACGTGCGACCGATCGTGCTCTCAGCCGATCCTCCCGCCACACGCGCGCTGCACGGCGTTGAGGCCACGCCGCGATCACCTCGCGCGGTCTGGGCGGCGCTGGCCGGTGCCCGCCTGTTCATCAGTGGCGGCGGGTCGCTGGTGCAGGATGTGACCAGCGCCCGCAGTGCGCTCTACTACCTGGGAACGGTTTTTGCCGCGTCGTGGCGCGGCGTGCCGGTCGCGGTCCTGGGGCAAGGGGTTGGGCCGGTTCGCCGGCCCTGGGTGCGGTGGATCGCCCGCAGGGCCTTCAACCGCGCACGGGTCATCAGTGTCCGCGATGCTGATTCAGCGCGGACGCTGGTCGAGCTGGGCGTCACGCGACCAATCCATCGGGGCGCGGACCTGGCCCTGCTGATCCCTCCGGCGCCGCCGGACCGCGTCCACGCGCTCCTGGCCAGAGCGGGGCTGGATGCTGCAGACGCAAGGATCGGCGTGGTTGTGAGACCGTGGCCGGGCCTCTTCGATCCACAGGCTGCGGGCCGGGCGCTCCGGCGCTTCGCGGCGGCGCGCGGCGCAGCGATCGGTGTCCTCGTGTTCGATCGCGGTCGCGACTATGCGATCAGCCAGGCCGTGGCGAAGGCGTGTGGCGGCCGCCTGGTCGACGTCGAGTCCCCCGGCGATCTGCTCGGTGTGACCGGTGCCATGGATTTGATCCTGGGGGTGCGGCTCCACGCGCTGATCTTTGCCGCCGCACAGGGGACCCCGGCGGTCGGCGTCGCCTACGATCCCAAAGTCTCCGCCTTCATGACTGGCCTCGGCCTGCCGGCCCTGCTTCCGGTGGACGCGTCACCGGAGGCGCTCGAGGCGGCGCTCGCGCGTGCGTGGGAGCGGCGGGCGGAGGTGCGGGCGCGCCTCCAGACGGTATTGCCGGAGCTCCGGCGTGCTGCCGCTTCGGGCGTGCAGGCGGTGCTGGAGACGCTGGAGGCACCACCGCGGGCGCTTCCAGCGGCGGATTAGACCCCTGCAGGAGTTCCGGTGAGGCGGACGGAATAGGCCCCTGCAGCCCCGCTGACCGTCGCCGCATTTCGAGGAGGCAGTGGTCCCAATGCCGGAGGTGCTCAAGGTCTCCGCCGACTCCAAACCGAAGGCTGTAGCGGGTGCCATCGCAGCGGTCGTCCGGGAGAAGGGGATGGTGGAGATCCAGGCCGTCGGCGCCGGCGCCGTGAATCAGGCAGTGAAAGCCATCGCGATCTCCCGCGGATTCGTGGCCCCCAACGGCATTGACCTGGTGTCGATCCCGGCGTTTACGAAGGTCCAGATCGAGGGAGAGGAACGCACGGCTATCAAGTTCCTCATTGAGGCGCGTACCCCCCGCGCATGAACGGTACCGCCTACGGTGAGTTGAAACTCTTCTGCGGCACCTCGGTTGCCAACCTGGGTCGGGAAATCGCGGACTATCTGCATACGCCGGCAGGCCGCGTTACGCTCATGCGGTTCGCCGACGGCGAGATCTACTGCCGCTATGAGGAAAACGCCCGCGGTGAGGACGCCTTCGTCATTCAATCAACCTGTCATCCCGTCAACGAGCACCTGATGGAGTTGCTGATCATGGTCGACGCGCTGCGGCGCGCGTCGGCGGGCCGGATCACGGCCGTGATTCCCTACTTCGGCTACGCCCGCAAGGACAAGAAGGACGCACCGCGCGAGCCCATTACCGGCAGGCTCGTCGCCGACCTGATGACCACGGCGGGGGTCAACCGGGTGCTCACGATCGACCTACACGCGGGGCAGGTCGAAGGTTTCTTCAACATTCCGGTGGACCATCTGCGCGCCCTGCCGCTCTTTGCCGACTACCTGGCGCGGAAGGCGCTCGCCAACGGCGTGGTCGTGGCCGCCGATGACGGGGCCGTGCGGCGCAGCAAGCACCTCGCCGACCGGCTGGATCTCCCGCTGGCCGTCGTCTTCCAGCGTCGGGTTGGCGCCGACGCCAAGGAGCCCGTGCAGATCGTGGGCGATGTTGAGGGGCGAGTCCCGATTTTCATCGAGGATATCATTGACACGGCGGGGACCATCTTGCGGGCGGCGGATCTGTTGCTGGCCAGGGGATGCGCGCCTGAAATCTACGTCTGCGCCACGCATCCGGTCTTCGCCGGACCGGCCTTCGACCGGCTCGCGCGGCCCGAGATCCGCGAAGTCGTCGTGACCGATACGATCCCGATCGCCGCGGAGCGGCAGCCGCAGAAGGTCACGGTGCTGTCCGCGGCACCGTTGTTAGCCGAGGCCATCCGCCGGATTCATCTCAACCAGTCGGTCAGCCTGCTGTTTACATAAACGAACCATGGGCACCGTCCGGACGCGCACTGCGCCGTCGCCGACCGGATACCTCCACATCGGCAATGCCTGGGCGGCCTTCTTCAACTGGCTGCACGCCCGCCACTACAGTGGGACGTTCATCCTGCGGGTTGAAGACACCGATCGATCGCGTTCCACCGAGGCCCACGAGGCGGCGATCTTCGAGGACTTCCGGTGGCTGGGAATCACCTGGGACGAAGGTCCCGATATTGGTGGTTCGTGCGGTCCCTACCGGCAGACCGAACGAGGGGAACTCTACGCGAAGTATGCGCGCGAACTGGTCGGGCGGAACGCGGCCTATCCGTGCTACTGCACGGCCGAGGAACTCGAAGAGGAGCGGCGCCGGGCGCAGGCCGACGGCCGGCCGTATCGCTACTCGGGCCGGTGCCGGAACCTCTCCGCGCAGGAGCGCGCGGCGTTCGACGCCGCGGGCCGTCGGGCGTCGCTGCGACTTCGGATCGCCGACCTCCACGAGTCCATCGTGGTCGACGACCTCATCCGGGGCCGCGTCGTGTTCGAGTCCGAGCACCTGGATGACCACATCATTGTTCGCTCCGACGGGACGCCCCTGTACAACTTCGCCAACGTCGTTGACGACCACCTGATGGGAATCACCCACATCATCCGAGGGAGCGAGCATCTGTCGAACACCCCGAAGCAGTTCCTCATCTACCGCGCCCTGGGATGGGACCTGCCGGCGGTGGCGCACTTGCCGCTGATTCTCGGGAAGGACCGGAAGAAGCTG
>JBGPLF010000156.1:0-9915 GCA_041486265.1 bacterium | reverse complement strand
TCACCCCACCGTCGCCGTGCCCGGCGCTCACCCCACCGTCGCCGTGCCCGGCGACCGGGCTCAAAATCATGTGAGCTGATGTCGTCGCGGCCAGGAGCAAGGCTGAAACGCAGACGAGCGCGATGATCCTTTTCACTGTGGTTTCCTCCTTGAATGCCCCGATTGAGTGCGCTTTCTCACTTACCTTCAGATCAGTAACGTGCAACTTTCGGATCGAGCGGCGACCCATCAGAGTGCGTCGAGAGTGAGCAGAGAGGGGTGCGTCGGCTGCTGTGACTCGTTGAGATGAGGGGCGTTTCGACAGATCCCACTGAAGTTCCTTCTCCGAATCCTAGTGAACTTCATCGGGGCTTAAGTTGAGCCCTCTCCATCTACTGAATATATGAAATCCGGCGAGCTTTTCACACAATGGGGGAGGGGCTCCCGAAGACGCGCTGAAAGCATGGGAAACGAGGTCGCGGGCCGAGTTGCCGTGCCGGCGCCTACTTGGTCGGTGTGAAGATGGGTTGGCGGTTGGTCGTTCTGGGGCTCCCGGATGGATATGAGGTCGTCGAGCACGAGGATGGCCTCAGCCTAGTCGCCCCCGGGGGCCGGTTGGTAGCCGAGTTCGGACCGATGGTGGCAGGAGTGGATGTGGTCGTGTCGGCGGCGTGGGAGGATGCGCAGCCGACCCGGGAGGACCACCTGCAGCCGGTCGGATAGACACGGGGTCGGGGGTGGCGCCTCCGGGCCGACGGTACCGGAGGACGTCGTTCCGGTCTGCGCCCCCGACCCCCTTCAACATCAAGTGACAAACTGTGGGCGATCCTGGAGCGTTGCCCGGCGGGCCGGCAGCAGTTCCCCCGTTAGAACCGATTCCACCAGGGACCCCTCATCAAACCAGCTCGCCGGTGCCGCGTGGCCCCAGAACGTCTGCCGCCGGGGATCGTTGATACTCCAGCGCAGCGGCGGGCGGTCAGGATCGGCAGTCAGATAGTCCCCCGTATAGAACTCGATGCGGTTGCCGTCGGGATCCCTGAGATAGACGAAGAGCGCATTGGAGACGCCGTGCCGGCCCGGGCCGCGCTCGATCGCGGTGTGCTGTCCGGCGCCGGCCAGGATGTCGCACGCGCGGATCACGTTGATCGTCTCGGGGAGCCAGAATCCGGCGTGGTGCAGGCGCGGGCCGATTCCGGTCATCAAAGCGATGTCGTGGACATTGGACTTCCGGTGTAGCCAGGCCGCCCAGAGGCGCGGCGGCGCGTCCTCGGTCTCGGTGTACTCCGAGCAGCGAAACCCCCAGGTCTTCGTGTACCAGTCGAAGAGCGGCGCGACGTCGGGCACCTGGCAGTTGAAGTGGTCGATCCGCATGACGTGAGGACCGGCGTACCGGTCGAAGCGCTGCAGCAACCGCTCGGCCGGATCCATCGAGGCGTAGAACTCGACGGGCAGCCCGCCCGGATCCTGCATGCGCAGAGCCGGGCCCTGTCCCCGTTCCTCGTCGGGCCTCACGCGCCGTGCGGGCTGGGCAGCCTGGCGGGCGATGGATTCGAGTTGGTCGAGATCGTCCGGCGACGCCACCTTGAAGGACAGGTGCGAGACACCGGACGCCGGCGCGCGACGGAGCACCAGGCTGTGGTGTTCCTGCTCTTCGAGGCCGCGCAGGTATAGGGCGTCCCGGTCCGACTCCGTCTCGACGAAACCGAGCAGGTCCACGTAGAACGCCCGCGCGCGGCCCAGGTCTGTGCAGCGGAACGCGATGTGGCCGGCGCGGATGATCTGCGGTGCGCTGGAAGGCGCGCTCATCGGGGAGGCTCTTTGGTCCTTGCCGGGGTGTCGTGCTTTGACGCGCCCCATTCTTCGTAATAGACGGACACGCCGTCCGGCCCCCACAGTTCGGGCGGCGCCGTGGGCGCGGCGGCCGGCGCCAGACGGCGGTAGCGCCCGGCGAAGAACATCAGCGGGTTCTGCATTGAGTCCGCTTCGTAGAGATCACGCACGCGGCCGACGACGATCCAGTGATCGCCGCCTTCGTAGATCCGGTCAACGACGCAGCGCAGGGCGGCAAGGGCTCCCACCAGTCTCGGCGCATCTTCCCACGTCTCGAAGCGATACTCGGGCCGGGGCAGGTCGCGCCATCCGCCGGCAAAGTAGCGGGAGAGCACCTCCTGGTCGTCGCGCAAGACGTTGATCGAGAATGGCTGACCGACCGACACGTGACCGGCCAGGCGCGCGCGGTGATCCACGCACACCAGGACCTGAAGCGGGTCGAGGGAGACCGAGCAAACCGCGTTGGCAGTCATCCCCAGGACGTCATCGGGGAGCTGAACCGCCACGACGGTGACGCCGGTGGCGAACAGACCGATCGTGCGCCGAAAGGCCGTGGAATCAGGCACGGGCCAGGAAGGCACGGACGCGCTGCATGTACGGCGTCTTGTCGTACCCGGTAAACATCGCGCCGGCCATGCGCACCGGATCACCGAAGAAGAAGCGCTCGTAGAGCGTCTGCCGGCTGCCGAATGCTGAGAGCGCCAGGTCCCAGGCCAGCCGGAAGAGCCGGATCCGGTCGCGCGCGCCGAGGCGGGCGGCCTCGTAATACTTGTCGATCGCCGGCCCCTGCGGACCTGCCAGCTCATCGGACGTCGGGATCGCCATCAGGCCGCTCGCTCCCAGTTGATGGATGATCTCGATCATCCGCGGGTACATGCGCGTATACATGTTGCGCGCGGCGTCGAGCGGCGGCCAGGCCGGGGTTAAGACGCCCCACCGGTCGATCGCCGCATCGGCCTCGCTCGCGCGCAGGAACGCGCGCATCGTCTCAAGATACTGGATGACTTCAGCGACCTTCTCCTGGACGTGCTGGAACTGCTCGATAGCGATCGCGTCTACGATCAGGCAGACGACGCCGAGGACGAACTCGGTCTTGGCGAGGTTCTTCGTGACGACCTGGTGCGCCATGTGAACGACGGCGTGCGTTTCCGCGAACGCGCGGTTGCAGCGCTCAACGTCGCGCAGCAGAAAGACCCGCTCCCACGGCACCAGGACATCGTCGAAGATGACCACCGCGTCCATCTCCTCGAAGCGGCTGCCGAGCGGATGATCCGCCGGGCTGCGGCCGTAGTCGAAGGATTCGCGGCAGATGAACCGCAGCCCCTTCGTCGCCGTCGGGATCGCGAAGGCGAACGCGTAGGGCGCATCCTCCTGCCCGCCGCGCAGCAATGTGGAAGGAAAGACCATGATTTCGTCGCTCACCGGGAGTGTGGCCAGCATGCGGGCGCCGCGGATGACGATCCCGTCGGAGATCTCGCTCGCAATGGCCGCGGCCAGGTAGGGGTCCGCCTGCTTCGACGGTCCCAGCGACCGGTTGGCCTGCGGGTTGATTAGCGTGTGGGTGAGACACAGGTCGTGCTCACGGACGTATTCATAATAGCGGCGGATGTTCTCGCCGAACCTGGGGTCGTTGGCCGCCATGTAGTCGGCGGCCGCGGCGTAGGCCATGAGCGACCGGTTGAGGTAATCGGGCGACCGGCCCATCATCCCGCCCGAGTAGTCGGCCCAATGCTTCATCATCGTGCGCACGCGGGCCAGGTCTTCGTGACTGCGCGGCACCAGGAATGAGAGGCCGACACGATTGCCGCTGCCCGGCGAGATGTAGGTCATCTCATCGCGGAACTGAGGGTCGTGCTGCATATCATAGAGCGCGGCGACGCTCCCGACGACGTGGCGGAAGGCGGGATGCGTCGCGGGATCGCCGACGCGCTCGCCGCCGATCCAGATCTCCTGGGGGTTCGTTCGCAGGCCGTCGATGAACTGTTGTCCCGTCCGCGCGCTCATCGGGCCGTCGCCTCCGCCACCACCGGGTTCTCAAGCGCGCCCAGCCCGTCCACCTCGATCCGCATGCGATCGCCGGGGTAGACGTGCGAGATGCCCTTCGGCGTCCCGGTCAGGATCACGTCGTCGGGTTCCAGCGTCATAAACTCGCTCAGGAACGCGATCAACTCCCAGACGGTCATCGCGAGATCAGCCGTGGTCCCTTCCTGGCGCAACTCGCCGTTGACGAACGCACGCAGCCCCAGCCGGTGCGGGTCGGCTACTTCATCCCGCACGAGCGTGGGGCCGACCGGGCAGAAGGTGTCCCACCCCTTGGCTTTGACCGGCGGCCGGTAGAAGTTCTTGACAAAGTCGCGCACGGTAACGTCGTTCGCGATCGTATACCCGAGCACATACTCGGACGCGGCCTCGGGCCGCACCTTCCTGCAGCGCCGGCCGATCACCACCGCAAGTTCGGCCTCATAGTGCAGGTACTCGACTCCGGCGGGATAGACGACGCGCGCACCGTGACCGACGACGCTACTCAGCGGCTTGAAGAAAACCGCCGGATCGGGCGGCGCCTCGATGTTGAGCTCGGCGGCGTGGTCGCGATAGGTCAACGCGAAACCAATAATCTTGCTCGGCGCTACGGGAGGCAGCCAGGTGACGGCATCCAACCGGTAGCCGCGACCCTTCTCATCGATCAGGGCGTCGCCGTCGAGGCGTCCCCGGTGAACCTGCCCGTCCGCGATGAACCTGGCCGTCCTCATGACCGCGTCGGCATCACGGCCGGAACATCCTCATCGCCGCACCGGGGTCTCGACCGCGCCCGCCGAGACGCCCGGCAGGAGCCCATACCCGCACATCACCTCACGAAGTTTCGCTTCGTTTGCGGGGTGCAGCGGCGCATGCGGGAGGCGCACCTCGGCGCTGCACCGCCCCATCAGCGCCAGCGCCGTCTTGACCGGCACCGGATTCGTCTCGATGAACAGCACATCGTTCATCGGCAGCAAGTGGTAATGGAGTTCCCGCGCCTCCTCCCATTTGCCGGCGGCGGCCAGGTCGTAGAGATGGGCGACCTCACGCGGCATCACGTTGCCGGTCGCGCTCACATGTCCGGCCCCACCGAGGGCGAGGATCGGGAAGCAGAGCAGTTCGATCCCGGAGTAGACGAGGAATCCGGGACCGCAGCGGTGCATCACGCGCGTGATGTGCTCGAGATCCTTGTTGGACTCCTTGACGCCGATGATGTTCGAGCAGTCGCGGGCGAGCCGGGCGGTCGTCTCGACCTCGAGGTTGACGGCGGTGCGTCCCGGGATATTGTAGAGGATGATCGGGATGTCCACCGCGTCGGCCACGGTCCGGCAGAACTGATAGAGACCCTCCTGCCCGGGCCGCGTATAGTACGGAGTCACGACGAGGGCGGCGTCGGCCCCGACCTTCTTCGCGAAGCGCGTCAACCGGAGTGTCTCATCCAGGTTGACCGAGCCTGTCCCGGCAACGACCGGGACGCGACCCCGCGCCGCGCGCACCGCGGTGTCGATGACGTGTTCGCGCTCCTCGAGCGACAGCGCCGCCGGCTCCCCCGTTGTGCCGCACACACCGATCCCGTGGCTGCCGCTGTCGATCTGCCACTCGATGAGGTCGGCGAACGCGCGGTTATCGACGCGGCCGTCCCGGAATGGGGTCACCAGGGGGACCAGAGATCCACGCACGCCGATCATCGCCTCCGCATGCTTCCCATGGAATGGGAGTGAGGTTCGCCTCACTTTCAGAGCCTTCCTGCCCTGCCGCCGCGCACCCCCGCGGCGGCAGCCCATCGGCCCGCGCAGCCGGTCGTGTTGCTACTGTGCGGGCCTGGTGGCGCCGATCCCGGCGAACCGGGCCCGCAAGGCGCCGGCATCCACGAGAACCTGAATCGTTGTTCCGTCCCCGATCGTCGTGCGGCCGTTGTGGGCCGTGACAGCGCAGACGATCTGGTTGCCTTCGATGCGTACCAGCCGCGCCTGCGCCGTGATCGTCGCGCCGAGGGGCGTCGGCGCGCGGTGGGTCACGCTTACGCTGTGGCCGACTGCGTCCTCGTCCGGCTCGAGGTACGGCAGGATGACCTTGCGCGACGCAAGTTCCATGTGCTTGACCATGAACCAGGTCGAATAGACGGGATGCACCAGGCCCAACTCCTCGAACCGGGCCAGCATCTCTTCAGTGACGGTGATTGTGACCGAAGCCTCGGCGCCGGGAATGAGACCGGAACGCATTAGAGTTTGCGCTCGTCGCGCACGCGGCGGAGTTTGCCACCTTCGCTTCGCGGCAGGCTGCCCGGCGCCGCAAGGGTGACGCGGGTGGTCAGGCCAAGCGCCGAGCGCAGGGTCCGCCGGCACCGTTCGGCCAACGCCACCACGGGCACATGCGTCTCATCCACCACCCCACCGATCTCGCGCGCAAACGCCTCAGTCACCTCGATCCGGACCTCCAGGTCGTCGAGCGTCCGCGCTCGTGTGACGACGAGCTGGTAGTGTGGCGAGAGCTCGGAGATCGCCAGTAGCGCCGACTCGACCTGTGACGGATAGAGGTTCACGCCGCGGATGATGAGCATGTCGTCCGTGCGGCCCAGCACCGGCCCCATCCTCAAATGCGTGCGGCAGCACCGGCAGGGCTCGGGGTTGAGCCAGGTGAGATCCCCGGTGCGGTAGCGAATGACCGGGACGGCCTCCTTGGTCAGGGTCGTGAGGACGAGTTCGCCGATCTGCTTTGTGGGCAGTGGATCGCCGCTCTGCGGATCCACGACCTCGGCCAGGAAGTGATCCTCGAAGATGTGGCTGCCGGCTCTGGCCTCGACGCACTCGTTGCTGACGCCCGGGCCGATCACCTCGCTGAGCCCGTAAATGTTCACGGCGCTGATCCCCAGCTGTGCCTCGATCTGCTTGCGCATTGCTTCCGTCCACGGCTCGGCTCCCAGCACGCCGCAGCGGAGCGCAAGCGACCCCGGCTTCACCCCGCGGGCGGCCAAAGCCTCGGCCAGGGTCAGGGCATAGGATGAGGTACACGCGATCACGCGCACACCGAAATCCTGCAGGGCCAGGATCTGGCGCTCGGTGTTGCCGCCCGACATTGGAATCACGGTCATGCCTACCAGTTCGCCGCCGTAGTGCATCCCCAATCCGCCGGTGAATAGCCATGAGATCAGAACGTCTTCGTCGGCGCCGGCGCGCTCGGTCCATCGTTTCGCCAGTTCATCGCGCCGCGGCCGGTAGACTTGCTCGTAGAAACCGCTCTGTGACTCGAGCACCGCCCGCGGACAGGCGCTCACGATGCGCAGGGCTTCGTCCCAGGCCTGGCGGCGGCGTAGAAGGTCGCCCGGTTGAAACCCCACGACCGCGCGCTGGCCATCGGCAGGCCAAGCGCTTTGGCACGCCGCCTGGAGCATCGCCATCACCTGAAACCGTCCAACGCCGGCGGCCACGATCCTGATTATACGGTCGCCGCCCGGGCCGGCGGCGACCGGTCCCATCCTACTTTGGCTTTGTCCCTGTCGCCGTTACAAGAAATACCTGTCCGGGCTTCGGATCGAACGCCGCCACTTCTCGCCGTAGCTTGCGGGCCTGCACTTCCTTCACAAACGCGGCGCCCTGCCGATCGACCGGGAGGTACGACGCGTGATGCGTCGGGAAGACAGAATGCAGATTGGGATTATCGGTCATCAAGAACTCCGCGGCGATCGCCGCCTCGTCTGGAAACATGCCCGACGCGATCGGGAGGAGCGCGACGTGCGGCTTGTAGAGGCGCGCGAAAAGCTGCAGGTCCAGCGTGATCGAGGTACTGCCGGCATGGTAGATCTTCACGCCGTTCTCCAGGGTGACGATGAAGCCCATCGCCGGACCGCCGTAGACCGCGGCCGGCTGGCCGGGCAGCGGCGGTGCCCCGGACCCATGCACTGCGTTCACCGTCTGGATCTTGATCCCATCGATCTCAAACCGGCTGCCGGCCTGGGCGCGCATGATCTTGTTCGTGTCCACCCCGCGCCCGACCATCCAGGTGGCGAGCTCGAACGTCGTCACGACCCACGCGCCGGTCTTGCGCGCGATTTCAACCGCCATCCCCTGATCGTCCGCGTGACCGTCGGTGACAAGGATGATGTGGGCGGCGTTGATGTCTTCAAGACTCAACGGGGACTCGCGATTCCGAAAAAGCGCCTGGGGATCGTTGAGGGCTGGATCGAACAGGATGATCTTGCCTTTCGGCGAGGTCAGACGATAGAACAGCCATCCCAACCATTCCAGTTGGGCCGGGGCCTCCGCAGTCTGCGCCAGAGCCGGAGTCGCGTGCCACCCTTCTGACAGCGCACCGACGACACCTTGCGTCGCATTCGGCCACGTCACGGAAACCACAAGCAGTACGGTCGCAACGACAGCCCAGCCAAGCATCCACCTGGGTTGCTTCATGCGGGACACCTCCAGGGCAGCTTTGTTCGCAGAACCTTTGCGCAATAGGGAGATATTCCTTCCAGGCAGGGCAGGATTTCCAGGGCGGAGAAGACGGGAGGGTGACTCCCGAGAAACTGCGCGGTTACCTCTTCGACATGGACGGTGTCCTCTACCGCGGCCGTCGGGTCCTGCCGGGCGCGCGAGCGCTGATGGCGGCACTCCTGCGGGCAGATATCCCGTTCGCGCTTGTCACCAACAACAGCACGCGGACCCCTCGGCAGTACGCACGCTTTCTCGCCTCACTTGGGATGAACGTCCCCGTCGATCGGATCGTCAGCACGTCGGTGGTGACGGTCGCACACCTCGAACGGACGCTGCGATCGGGGGCGCGTGTGCTCGTCATCGGCGAGGCGCCGTTCAGGCGAACCATTGCCAGGGCCGGGTTCGTCGTGACGTGGGAGGATGCCGCTGCCGTGGTCGTCGGGCTCGACCGGCACGTGACGTACGCGAAGTTGAGTCTGGCCATGCGCGCGATCGCGCGCGGCGCGCAATTCATCGCGTCGAATCCCGATCCGATGCTGCCGACCGAGGACGGGGTCCAGATGGGCGCCGGATCACTGGTGGCCGCCCTGCAGTACGCGACCGGCCGCAAGCCTCTCCTGCTGGGCAAACCCCAACCGCACATGCTGCGGGAGGCGATGGCGCGCCTGGGGACTCGTCCCGCGGACACCGTGATGGTAGGCGATCAGGTCTCCACGGACATCGCCGCAGGACGGGCCGCCGGCATGTTCACGATCCTCGTGCAGACCGGGGTAGCGGCCTACCGGACGGGACGCGACGGCGATCTGCGGCCGGACCTGACCGTCCGGGACCTGCGCGAACTGCGGGACTGGATGGCCGGCCGCAGGCGAGCTGCCGCGGCGGCGCGATCCTCAGGTTAGCGGCCCATGCCGCTGACGGAAAGCGGACGAATGAGAAGGCTCACGCGGTCCTCGGGCCCGTCGCCGGAGCGGTACGAGTATGGCTTCCCAGTGTAGCGCTTCGAGAGGCGTTCGATGTCGCGGGCACCGTTCGCGCGGTCGATACGGGTCACCCGGCCCTGGATCTGAACATACCGGTACATGTCCTTCGGATCCACAATGGTCAGGGCCAGGTACGGGTGGGCTTCCAGGTTCCGGAGCTTGACCCGGCCTTTGCTCGTGTTGACTAGGATGTGGTCGTCTTCCAGCAGGAACCAGACCGGTGTGGCCTGCGGACGGCCCATCGGGGACACGGTCGCGAGCATGGCCACGTGCGGCTCGCTCAGAAACGCGCGGACAGCATCGGCGAATTTCATCGACGTTGAATAACCTCCAGACGGTGTCTTTCTCGTAGACGATGTCTCATTCGCCAACAACGGAGCGATCAGGCGACTTCTTCCCCGCCAACCTGCTGCGCGCCGGTCTCTTCGTGATCGGCGCCGTCTTCGGCTTTCCGATCGTCGCGGGGTTCGTCGCGGTCGCGGCGCCGCATCTGGCGGTGCTGCAGCACCGATCGATGCCGGCGCTGGCGGCCAATCACCTTGTCGCGCTCGCGTGGGGCACGATGATCGCCATCGGCTCGCTGCACCAGTTGCTCCCGGCCGCCGCGGGTGTGCGGCGCGAGGCGAGCCGGATCGTTCCGGTGCATTTCGTGGTGCACGCGTCGGGCGTCGTGGTCCTCG
>JBGPLF010000155.1:0-9916 GCA_041486265.1 bacterium | reverse complement strand
GTTCACGGAGTTCGTCGCCCGAGCGCGAATGGTCGGCGAGGTCGTGTACGAAGATACCCGGATGATTGGGGCGTATGCGGCCGACCGCGACCAGACCGCTCAACTGCGCGAGCAACTCGAAGGGCAGCAGGCTCAGCTTCGCGCCGTAGTGCGCGAGACCGAGGATCGGCAACAGGCCTTGCAGTCGCAGATCGCGGCCAAACGTGACGTCCTGCGCGCGATTGTGCGCGAGCGCACGGCGGCCGAGCAGGCGGTGCGGGAACTCGAAGAGGATTCGGCCGCACTCGAAGACCTTATCCAGCGGCTGCAACCGAGCGGGACCGGGTTCGGCCGCAGGCTGGCGGCGTTCCTCTGGCCGCTTCGGGGCTCGGTGACATCGCGGTTCGGCTTCCGGATCCACCCGCTGTTCGGACGCCGTGACTTCCACACCGGTGTGGACATTGCGGCGCCCCGCGGCGCGCCGGTTCACGCGGCGTTCGAGGGCACGGTGATTTTCGCCGGATGGTATGGTGGTTATGGGAAGCTCGTGATCGTTGATCATGGCAATGGACTCAGCACGCTCTACGGTCACCTCTCCGAGATTCTGGTCACCCCGGGACAGCACGTGACCCGAACGGAGGCCCTGGGGCTGGTAGGCAGCACCGGATACGCGACCGGGCCCCACCTGCACTATGAGGTCCGCGAGAACGGCCGCCCCGTTGATCCTCAGCACTGAGGACGCGCTTGTCCCTATCTCGCGGCCGGGGTAAGCTACAGCCGTCGGCCCGTTCTGGCCCGATGGGAGGCGATGGTTCGTGTTGAAGTCTGTGAAGCTTTTGGCCCCGCTGTTGGTGGTCGTGCTGGCGCTGGGCGTATTCGCCGCCGGGTACGGCGTCGGGCAGCACACCGCCTCAGCCCGACCGGCCGACGATCAGGGATTCGCCCTGCTGCACGAATTGCTCGTCACCGTCCGCGGTGAATACCTCAACCCGATCCCCGAAAGTTCGGCATTGTTCGACGGTGCCGCCCGAGGCCTGCTGGAGACCCTCCGCGATCCCTACACGCGCTACATGGGCGCCAAGGCCTTCAAAGATTTCTCGCAGGACACCCAGGGGTTCTTCTACGGCATCGGGATCTTCATTGACATCCGGGACGGGCATCTGATCGTCGTGGCGCCGCTTGAGGGTACACCGGCATTCAAGGCCGGCCTGCGCTCCGGCGACCACATCAGGATGATCAACGACGTTCTGACCGACGGCATGGCGCTGCAGGAGGCGGTCACCCGCATTCGCGGGCCGGCGGGAACGAAAGTCAAGTTGCAGATCAATCGTCCGGACCAGACGTTCGCGGTCGAGATCACACGCGGGCGCGTCGAGTTGGTCACGGTCCGGGGGCCGGGGGCGCTCGACGCCGCGGTCCAGAAGCAGCTGGCCGCCGAGCACATCGGTTTCATCCGGATCCTGACGTTCAACGAGCACACGGCGGGACAGGTGAACGCGGCGTTGGACCGCGTGCGGGCCGAGGGTGCGAAGGGACTGCTGATCGACCTCCGGAACAATGGCGGCGGGCTGCTGGACACGACGATCAAAATCGCCAATCGCTTCGTCCCCGAAGGCAAGGCCATCGTGCACGTTGTCGACCGTAACGGCAAGCGGACTACGGAGGGCGCCGTCGGAGGTCCGAAGGTTGATGTGCCGGTCGTAATGCTCGTCAACGAGTTCAGCGCGAGCGCGTCGGAGATCCTGGCGGGCGCCCTCAAGGAGTCGGCCGGCGCGACCCTTGTGGGCCGACAGACCTTCGGGAAAGGCGTCATCCAGTCGATCTTCCCGCTGACCGGGGGTGGGGGTGCGGCCATTACGACCGCCAAGTACTTGACCCCGGCGGGTCACGACATCCACGGGAAAGGCATCCCGCCGAATGTCCAGGTCGGCGACAAGCTGGAGGGTAAGGCTGAAGCGGACGTCACGAAGAGCATGAACGAGCAGATGCGGAAAGCCATCGACGTGTTGAAGCAGAGAATGGCTCAGCGTCGCTAATGTCCTGAGGCCGGCGGGTCCACGGCGTGAGCGGACGGCGTCGATCCCGGCCAGGCTTGCCTGTCGCGGTCCTGTTGCTGATGGTCGTCCTCGGCGCCGCGGTCGGCTGGTGGCTGGCGCAGCATGCCCGCGGCCCAACACCGCTGGCGCCGCGGAAACCACCCACAACAACCAAAGCCTCTCCGCCTGGCGCGCGACCGCGGCCCGTCCGGCCGTCCGGATCCACTCCGCTACCCCCACAACCCACGGAGCCACAGCCGGGGGAGGCCCGGGTGGCGATCGTCTTCGACGACGCAGGCGGAAGGCTGGCCGATGTGGAAGAAATTATTGGTATCGGACGACCTGTGACGATCGCCGTGCTACCCGGTCTTGCTCACTCTGCCGAGGTCGCTCACCGCGCCCGTGAGGCCCGCCTCGAGGTTCTCCTGCATCTCCCGGTTGAGCCCGACGACCCCAGCCTGGCCCTCGGGCCGGGAGGGATCACCGGTGACATGGACGATGCCGCCATCCGGGCGGCCGTGCGCGCCGATTTGGCGTCTGTGCCGGGCGCCATTGGGGTCAATAATCATATGGGATCCAAAGGCACCGCCGACCGGAGGGTGGTGCGGGCGATCTTGGAAGTCGCCAAGGAGCGCGACTTGTTCTTTCTCGACAGCGTGACGACCCCCAACTCTGTCGTCGGGTCGGTCGCCGCCGAGGTGGGCGTGCGCACCGCGGCGCGCGCCGTCTTCCTGGACAACGTGGACGAAGAAGCAGCGATCCGCCGGCAGATCCAGCACCTGATCGCGCTGGCACGCGCCCGCGGGACGGCAATCGCCATTGGTCATGCCCAACGTCTGACGCCGCGGATGGTCGCGGCGATGCGGGATGAGTTCGACCGGCAGCGGGTGACGTTCGTTCCGCTGTCGACCCTGGTGCACTGATGTCGGGCGGCCGTTCGAAAACCGTCCGATGACCGACGAAACGGAGGAGGATGCTGCATGAATGCGCAGGCCATGGTGATGGCACCGAAGGAAGATCCCTGGGAGTCCGCGCTGCAACAGTTCGATCGAGCCGCCGACCACTTGACATTGAAGCGCGGCATCAAGGAGCTCCTGGCCTACCCGAAGCGTGAACTGACCGTCCACTTTCCCGTGAAGATGGACGACGGATCGGTGCGGGTGTATACCGGCCACCGGGTTCACCACAGCACCGTGCTCGGTCCGACCAAGGGGGGCATCCGGTACCATCAGGACGTCACGCTGAACGAAGTGCGCGCGCTGGCGATGTGGATGAGCTGGAAGTGCTCGCTGGTGGGCCTGCCCTACGGGGGTGCCAAGGGCGGGGTCGTGGTGAACCCCAAGGAACTGTCCCAGAATGAGTTGGAGCACCTGACGCGTCGGTACGCGACCGAGATCTCCATCATGATGGGGCCCGAGTCGGATATCCCGGCCCCGGACGTTGGGACGACCCCGCAAACGATGGCCTGGATCATGGACACGTACAGTATGCACCGGGGCTACTCGACGCCCGCCGTCGTCACGGGCAAGCCCGTGGCGATCGGGGGGTCGCTGGGCCGCGTCGAGGCGACGGGCCGGGGATGCGCCATCGCAGCCCGCGAGGCGGCGAAGCGCATGGGCATGAACCTGAGTGGCGCGACCGTGGTCGTGCAGGGGTTTGGGAACGTCGGGTCCATCGCCGCCTACCTGCTCGCCGACATGGGCTGCAAGATCATCGCGGCCAGCGATACCGGCGGTGGCGTGGTAAACAAGGCGGGCATTGATCCCAGGAAGGTCATCGATCACAAGAACAAGACCGGCTCGGTCAAGGGCTTTCCTGGATCCGACATGGTCACGAACGAGGCGCTGCTGGAAATCCCCTGTGACATCCTGGTGCCCAGCGCGCTCGAGAGCCAGATCACCGCAGACAACGCGGCAAAGCTGAAGACCCGCCTGATCGTCGAGGGCGCCAACGGCCCGACGACCCCCGGTGGCGACGACGTGCTGGACGACCGGAAGATCACGGTCATCCCCGACATCCTGGCCAACGCCGGCGGGGTAATCGTCTCGTACTTCGAGTGGGTGCAGGGGCTGCAGCAGTTCTTCTGGACCGAGGAGGAAGTTAACCAGAACCTGGAGCGCATCATGGTCCGCGCCTACGGCCAAGTTGCGGCCGTCGCCGAGCAAAAGAAGGTGAACCTGCGCACGGCGGCACTCATCCGCTCCGTGGACCGCGTGGCGGAGGCTCTCTACCTGCGGGGCATCTACCCGTAGGACTTCACGGGGGCTGGGGATGCTGCGGCGCCTGTTGCTGCACCTGTCTGAGAGTGGCCGCGCGCGCAACTTCGTACTGCAGCATCCCTTCGCCCGTCGGGCGTCCCGCCGGTTCATCGCCGGCGAGACGCTCGACGAAGCGATGGACGTCATCAATACGCTTGCCGCATCCGGGTATCTCTCCATCCTCAACCACCTCGGCGAGCGTACGACGGATGCCAGCGAGGCGGCGGCCGCAGCGGGGGATTACCTCAAGGCCCTCACCCGCCTGCGCGACCGCCCGCCGGCGCGGGACTGCTATGTTTCGGTCAAACTCACCCAATTGGGCCTCGACTTCGATCGCGAACTGACGCTCTCACACCTTCGCCGCATCCTCGATGCTGCAAAGTCCGCCGGGACGTTCGTGCGCATCGACATGGAACATTCCGCCTACGTCGACGCCACACTTGACATCATCGAGCACCTTCGCGGCGACGGATACACTGCACTCGGGGTCGTGATTCAGACCTACCTGCGCCGCAGCGAAGCTGACGTCGATCGGCTTCTGCGGCTGGGCGTCGCTGTCCGCCTGGTGAAAGGCGCCTACATGGAGCCGCCAGCCATCGCCTATGCGCGGATGCAGGAAGTCAACGCCAACTTCATCAAACTGCAGCAGCGCCTCCTGCGCGACCCGGTGGTCCATGCGATCGCCACGCACGATGCGCGTCTGGTCCAGGTGGCCGTCGATCAGGCGAAGGCCGAAGGGATCCCATCTAGCCACTTTGAGTTCCAGTTCCTGTATGGGATCCGGCGTGATCTGCAGGAACGGCTGCGCGGTGATGGGTACCGGGTGCGCATCTACGTCCCGTACGGTACGTACTGGTACCCGTATTTCATGCGCCGCATGGCGGAGCGGCCGGCGAACTTCTTCTTCATGCTGCGAAACGTGTGGCGGGGGTAGCGGTGCTCGCGCTGTCGGGCGAGGACCTCCGCGTCTTGGTCCCGATGCGCGATGCCATCGTGGCCGTCCGCGAGGCCTTTGTCGCGCTGTCTGCCGGCCGGGCCGTCATTCCGGTCCGCACGGCGGTGGGCGTGCCCGGAAGCGACGCGGTCTTTCTGGCCATGCCCGGCGCGCTCGACGTCCAGGCCGTCGCGGACCAGGCTCCCGTCCTGGGCGCCAAGCTCGTTACGGTATTCCCTCAGAATCGTGCATCCGGCGCGCCTGTGGTGCAGGCCGCGGTGGTCCTCTTCGACGGAACGAACGGCCGGCCACTGGCGTTATTGGATGGAACGACCCTGACCGCCGTGCGCACCGGGGCCGCGACCGGCGTGGCGACAGACCTGCTTGCGCTGCGTGACGCCGGTGTCGTGGCCCTTTTCGGCGCGGGTGTCCAGGCCAGGACGCAGCTCGAGGCGGTATGCGCGATCCGGCCTGTGACCCAGATCCGCGTGGTCGATCGGACGCCGGGCCGGGCGGAGGCGTTTGCCGCCTGGGCCCGCGAGCAGGCATGGGTGGGCGGCGCGACCCTCCTGGCGGTGGACGATCCGGAACTGGCCGTACGGGGAGCGGAGATCGTCGTGACCGTGACGACGAGCCCGACCCCGGTCTTCCCGGGGCGGGTGGTTGACCAGGGAACTCACGTGAACGCGGTGGGGGCGTTTCAGCCTACCACCCGGGAGGTGGACTCCGATCTGGTTGCCCGGGCGGCCATCTTCGTAGACAGCCGCGCCGGAGCGCTTGAAGAAGCCGGCGACCTGCTTATCCCGATGCGCGAAGGGCGGCTTTCGCCTGGCGGCATCCGGGCCGAGATCGGGGAGGTGGCCGCGGGCCACGCCGGGCGGCAGAGCAGAGACGAGGTGACCCTTTTCAAGTCGGTCGGCAACGCGGTGCAGGATCTGGCCGTGGCCGCGCTGGCCGTGCGGCGGGCCCGGGCGTCAAGCCGGGGGATGAACATCGCCCTGAGCGGCGAGGGAGGGTAGGACGGATCGGCGCAGAGGCAGAAGGGAACCGCGGAGGGGACGGCGAAACGTAGCCCCCACAGCGGTTTGATAGCGTGGTACTTAGCTTTCAACGCAGGAAAGGATTGGTGGCTAAGGGGGTGATCGGGAGGGCGCGTGATCGTCCCCCCGCGATGATCGTTCGAGCAGGTGAGCCGGAACACAGACTATAAGGAGGGAGAGAGAAGCATGAAGTATCTGAGGATACCGATACTCCTTGGGGCTGCGTTGCTGATGGTTGCTACGGCCTCATTCTTCACCTCGGCCCCCGCAGCGACTATGGGCCCCGTGACCGATCCGATAGACGTGATCAAGATTGCCAAGGGCCAGCCCGTGACCATTGCTTACTGGCTGGTCATTGCCGGGCCCGATGCGAGCCTCGGCGTCGACAGCAGGCGAGGGATCGAGATCGCCATTGATGACCATGGTGGCAAGGTGCGCGGGCATCCGATCAAGCTGATCGGAGAGGATTCTGGCTGCAACGCGGAGGGCGGGACAACCGCCGCGACCAAATTGGCGGCCAATAAGGCGATCGTGGCCGCGATCGGTTCCAGCTGCTCCAGCGAGGCGGTCCCGGGGGCCCCGATCCTCTGGAAGGCGGGGATCGTGACGGTCTCTCCATCGAATACCGCGCCTAAATTGACCGCTGCTAACCGCGGTCCGGACTTCGAGGGGTACCTGCGCACGGCCCACAACGACCTTGTGCAGGGGAAAGTCGCCGCGGAGTTTGCCTTTAAGGTCCTCAAGGTCAAGAAGGCCGCGACAATCCACGACGGGAGTCCGTACGCCGAGGGGCTGGCGAACGTTTTTGCCGACAACTTCAAGAAGCTCGGCGGGACGGTCACATCCCAGGAGGCGATCGGGCCCAACGACACCGATATGCACCCCGTCCTGACGAAGATCGCCGTGGGCAAGCCCGAGTTGCTCTACTACCCGATCTTCATCGCCTCGGGTGGATTCGTCACCCGCCAGGCGAAGGAAGTCGCGGGGCTGGAGAAGGCGAAGCTGATGAGCGCCGACGGGACGTTCTCGCCTGACTTCTACAAGGCGGCCGGCGATGCCGTCATCGGGATGTACCATTCGAGCCCCGACCTCTCGCCGGAAGCCCTAGGTCCTAAGTACAAGACCTTCCTGGACAAGCACCAGAAGAAGTACGGTGAGAAGCCGCTCTCGGCGTTTCACCCGCACGCCTACGACGCGGCGTCGATGATCTTTGCGGCCATCGAGAAGGTGGCGAAGACGGACTCGGCTGGCAATCTCTATATCGGCCGGAAGGCTCTGCGCGACGCCCTGTTTGCGACCAAGAACTTCAAGGGAATCACCGGCAACCTCACGTGCACCAAGTTTGGCGACTGCGCGGATCCGAAGATCGCGGTGTACATCAGCAATACGTCTGACCCGGCGAAGTGGAACCCGGGTACGGAACCAAAGAAGATCTATCCGTAAGTGGCAGGGCCAAACTGCATCCTGGGGGATGAGCCGCGGAAACTCTCCGGCTCATCCCCTTTGTTACTCTGTTAGGGGGCGGTCAATGCAACGCGGCCGGCTGCAGCGGATCTCGATCATCGGCCTGTACCTGTGGGCGTTTCGCATCGTGGTCATCGTGGTCGTGCTCTGGGGGAGCTACGGCACCCTGCACGCAGGGAAATATCCGGCAGTGGTCTGGAAGGACCTCCTCGTCTTTGGCTTGTCTCAAGGGAGTATCTATGCCCTGATCGCTCTCGGCTACACGATGGTCTATGGCATCTTGCGCATGATCAACTTCGCCCACGGCGATGTGTTCATGGCCGGAGCGTATACCGGCTACTTTGCCGCTGCGGCGCTCTTCAGGTCCGGCTACCTCAACCGGAATCCGGTGGTGAGCCTGCTGGTCGTCCTGGCGGTGGCCGTGGGCACCACAGCGCTGATCGGCCTGCTGCTCGAGCGCGTCGCCTACCGGCCGTTGCGGGGCAAGCCGCGATTGGTGCCGTTGATTGCGGCGATCGGCGCCTCGTTCTTCCTCGAGTATGCCTTTCGGGGTTTTTTCGGTCCCGGGTTCTATGCCTACCCAGAGACTGAAGTCCTCAAGGGAACGTGGACGATCGCCGGGATCGGCATCCTCAGAACCCAGGCGGTAGTGATCGTCGCCGCGGTCGTCGTAATGGCCGCGCTGTACGCCTTTGTCATGCGGACCAAGGTCGGAACCGCCATGCGCGCCGTCTCCGAGGACATGGAGGTGGCGGCTATGATGGGCATCGACGTGGATCGGGTAATCGTCATCACGTTTGTGGTGGGGGCCGCAGCCGCGGGAGCCGGGGGCTTCCTGTACGCCCTCGTCTTCAAGCAGGTGAACTTCTTCATGGGTTTCTTCCCCGGCATCAAGGCGTTCACCGCCGCGGTGCTTGGGGGCATCGGCAACATCCCCGGAGCGATGGTCGGGGGGCTGTTCCTGGGCATTTTCGAATCCGTCGGCCCCATCTTGTTCCTCGACGGTCTGGGGATCGTCGCCCCCTATCAGCTTAAGGACGTCATTGCCTTTACAATGCTGGTGATGGTGCTGATCTTCCGGCCCTCAGGCATCCTTGGTGAGCGCCTGGCTGTGAAGAAGGCGTAGTCGGATGGAGCGACCACAGATGCGGAGCGATCACTCTCCCCTGGGTGCAGCCATCCGCACCGGTCTGACCTGGGGCGGGATCGGCGTGTTTCTCTCCCTCGTCGGCATGATCGAGGTGTTAGCGAAGCGCGAGATTGTGGTCGGGGTCGTCGATCTCGGCCACGCCCTGCTGTTGCTCACGGTCCTGGCCGCCGGGTATCAGGCGGCCCACCGGGGGCCTCGGGGTAGCCTGACGCCGACGCTGTTACGCGGTGTCCTGGCGGGCGGAGCGGCCAGTCTCATGGGGACTGCGTTCATCGCCGTGGGAACCGTCGTGAATCTGCGTGCGATGTTCTTGAACGCCTCTCCAGACCTGTTCCTCATCCTGTCGTTCGGGCGGGGCGTGGCAGGAATCCCGCAGGTGCTCCTCTTTGGGGCGGTGCTCGGTCTCATCGGCGCAGCAGCCACTCTGGTTCCACCAAGGGTCCTCCGGCCCCTGGTCATTGGACTGGCGACCGCGGGCATTTTCGGTCTGTTTCAGGAGTTGCTGCAAATCGTGCTGCAGGAAGGTCCCGTCCGCTCGGTCATCCGGGAATTCATCTTCACCTCTGACGGGCTGCCCCCAAGAGGCGCCCTGGTCCTTCTCCTCGTTGCCGGGGGGATCAGCGTCCTCTGGCGAGGAAAGGGCGCCGCAGTCCGGGGCCGGCTCGTTCGCCTGCCTCCCGCCCAGCGTCGCGTCGGACGCCTGGTCGCCATCGGGCTCGCCGTGGCGGCGGCGCTGCTCGTGCCTCAGGCGATGGGGCTGTTTCTTTCCCAGGTGTTTGTGCTCGTGGGTCTCTATACGTTGATGGGATTAGGCCTGAACCTAGAGGTCGGCTTTGCCGGTCTGCTGGACCTGGGCTTCGTGGCCTTCTTTGCAATCGGCGCCTACACGGTCGGCCTGCTGACCTCGACGGGGCAGTACGGGCTCTTTCATCTATCCTTCTGGGCGGCGGTCCCCGTGGCCCTGGTCGTGTCGCTCATTGCTGGCATCTTTTTTGGCCTGCCCATCCTGGGCATCCGCGGCGATTACCTGGCGATTGCCACGCTGGGATTCGGCG
>JBGPLF010000154.1:0-9996 GCA_041486265.1 bacterium | reverse complement strand
AGCTGTTCACTCGCCGGGACAGCGAGATGACCGTTTCGACGGAAGGATGAGAGCGGCCGCTCTCGAGCAGGCTGATGAAGCTCTTGCTAAGGTCGGGGGTGCCCAGCCCCTGCTGCGTTAGTCCCGCGCGGCCCCGGGCTAGCAGGAGCCGGTGTCCAAACTGTACGAGCCATTCGGGCCGTTCCGTCTTGCTCGTGGCAAGAGAAGACGGCGAGGGGCGAGCCATAAACTAACTCTAGCATTCACCCCTCTGGCTGACAAGGCACTACGAGCCACTGTTGCTTATCCTTCTATTGGAATGTTCTATCGGCCAGGGCTCGGCCCGGCCCCGGGCAGGGAACACGCGAGCGTGACCGAACCCACGCTCTGCTCAGCAGAAACGCTGTGAGGAGGACGTATGGCTCGCCGCGCGTCGCCCGTCCATCCCCGATTGCGCGATCCACATGTGGATCAACTGTGCAAGGCGTTCCTCGCGCTGCATACGATTGACGAGTGTTATCGGTTCCTCGACGATGTCTGCACCATCACGGAGATCAGGGCGCTCGCCGCCCGTTTGGAAGTCGCCCGCCTGCTGGCGGACGGGCGGACGTACGACGACATCGTCCAGCGTACGGGCGCCAGCAGCGCCACGATCAGCCGGGTGCGGCGGTTCCTCGAGTACGGCGCCGATGGGTATCGCCTCGTGCTTGCGCGCCTGGGGCGCAGCCACAGTTGACGCGCATGGGAGGCATGTGCTATTTTGGGAACGTTTTGTTCTCTACCGCTTTAGCGTGATAAAGGAGCAAAGTCGTGAGGATACGGGGAGCCGATCGCCCCCGGTGGCGCCAGCTGCCCGCCGGCGTGCGCGACCAGACGGCCGAAGAGGTGGCCGCGCGCCGACGCCTGGAGTCGCGCTTGCTGGAGGTCTTCGCGCGCTGGGGCTACGTGGAAGTCGCCACACCGACGCTGGAGTACCTGGATACGCTAGTGCATGGGGCGGGTCCGGGATTGGGCGACCGGCTGCTCAAGTTAGTGGACAGCGGCGGCGAGGTCCTCACGCTGCGGCCCGAGATGACGGTACCGCTTGCGCGCTTTGCCGCCACGCGGCTCCTGCCGGCGGGCCGGCACCCGCTGCGCCTGGCGTACGTCGCGACGGTGTTCCGGGGGCAGGAGCGGGGGTCGGGCCGGCTGCGCGAGTTCACGCAGGCCGGCGTAGAGCTGATCGGCGAGGCCGGAGTGCAGGCGGATGTTGAGGTGATCGCACTGGCCGCGGAGGCCCTGCTGACCGCCGGCGTGGATCGGCCGGCCATCAGCGTGGGCCATGCCGGATTCCTGCGGGGGATCCTCGGTACCCTTCCGGACGCGGCGGCCGGCGCCGCGCGGGATCTTCTCTATCGGAAGGCCTTCGCGGATCTCGAGGGGGTGATCGCCACGGGCCCGGTCCTGGAGGCGCTCCGCCTGCTGCCGTCGCTGCGCGGTCCCGACGCGCTCGACCGGGCGCAGGCGCTGGCGACGACCGCCGAGAGCCGGGCGGCGTTGGAAGCGCTGAGAGAGGTCTTGGACGGTGTCGTGGCGCATGCGCAGCCGGTGCGCGTGGAGGTCAATCTCGGGCTCATCCGCGACTTCGAGTACTACAGTGGCATTGTCTTCGAAGCCCACGCTCCGAGGGGCGGCATGCCGCTGCTCGGCGGCGGGCGCTACGATGACCTGATGGCCCGGTTCGGCCATCCGGCTCCCGCAACAGGGTTCGCGGTGGGTCTGGAAGAGCGGGTCCTGGATGCGGTTGCCGAGAAGGCGCGTCTCCGGCCGGCGGTGGCTGTGCGATACGCGCCGGGTGCGTATCGCACAGCGGTACAGATTGCCACGCGGCTTCGAAAGGTAGGCTTGGCTGCCGTCATCGCCCCCGCCGGTTCCAGTGCCGGGTCCGGGCCGGCGGTGTGCACCGTGACTGTGGGTCCGGATGGGTTCACGGTGGAAGCCGGTGGCAGGTTGCGCGCCGTTGCAGCGGATGACGTGCTCGACGCCGTCCGTTCGGCCATAGGAGCAGGCGTGTGGATTCCCTGACGATCGCGGTCCCGACCGGCCGCCTGATGGATGGCGCCGCCTCACTGCTCGCGCGGCTCGGCCTGCCGCTGGACCGGTCGGGCGAGGATCGGCGGCTGCTGGTGGAGTTTCCGGGATCGGTGCGCGTGCTCGTGACGAAGCCGATGGACCTGCTGACGTATGTGGAGCAGGGAGTCGCCGACGCCGGCATGATCGGCCGTGACATGATCCTGGAGCAGGGGCGCGACGTCTACGAGTTGCTCGACCTGGGGTTCGGCGCCTGCCGCGCTGTCGTGGCGCTGCCCGAAGCCCAGGTCACACGCCTATGGCAGCCGGGGCGCAACCTGCGCATCGCCACGAAGTATCCGCGGCTTGCGGGGCGCTACTTCGAGGAGATCGCCCGGGCCGTGGAGATTGTGGTGCTGTACGGATCGGTCGAACTCGCGCCCCTGGTGGGACTCGCCGACGGGATCGTCGACCTCGTCATGACTGGCAAAACGCTGCGCGAGAACCATCTGTGTGAGGTGGCTGAGATCGCGCGGTCGTCGGCAAGGCTTGTGGTGAGCCGGGGGAGTCTGAGCCGGTCCTCGCGCCTGAGCGAGTTCGTCGAGCGCCTGCAGACGCTGCTCGCCGATCGGGAGCGCGGTGTCCATGCCTGAGGGCGGGCCGGTGGTCCAGCGGCTGCGGGACCTGTCCGTCGACGAGCGACGCCGCCGGCTGGAGCGGTCGGCCGCGGCGATCCTCAGCGATGAGATGCGGGCGTACGCGCAGCAGGTGCTGGCGGATGTCGCGCGTGACCGCGATGCTGCAGTGGCGGCGTACACAATGCGGTGGGACGGAGTCTCTATTGGGCCGGGGGGCTTCGCGGTCACGGCCGAAGAGTTTACCGCCGCCCACCAGGCCGTGTCCGCTGGACTCCGTGGGGCGCTCCAAGCGGCGATCGACCGGGTGCGCCGCTACAACGAATGGTTGAAACCCCAGACGATGGCCTTGACGGAGATCGAGCCCGGGATTACTGTGGGGATTCGCTATCAGCCGTGCCGCTCGGCCGGTCTGTACGTGCCCTGCGGCAAGGGGACGTTTCCTTCGACGATGATCATGCTCGGTGTACCGGCCGTTGTCGCGGGCGTCGAGCGGATCGTGGTGGTGGTGCCGCCGCGAGGAGACGGCACCGTCGATCCCGCGGTGCTCGTGGCGGCCGACCTGCTTGGCATCCGGCAGGTCATCCGCTGCAACGGCGCAGCGGGGGTGGCGGCGCTGGCGGTGGGCACGGCGAACATCCCCAAGACCGATCTGGTCGTCGGTCCGGGCAGTCCGGTGATCGTCGCGGTGCAACTGGCGGCGGCATCATATGGCACGATGCCGCTCGCGCTGCTCGGTCCCAGCGAGGCGATCATCCTGGCCGATGAGTCCGCGGATCCGGTGCGGATCGCCCTGGATTTGCTCAACGAGGCCGAGCACGGCGCTGACTCGGCGGCCATGCTTGTCACGACCGACGCTCGGGTCGCGGAGAAGGTAGCAGCGTTGCTCCCTCAGTATCTGGATCGGCTCCCCGAGCCGCGGCGCACGTTCGCGACACGCGCGCTCAGCGACCTGGGCGGCATTCTTGTCGCTGATGATGTTGACGAGGCACTGGCGTGGGTCGATCTGTATGCGCCCGAGCACCTGCAACTGGCGGTACGCGATCCCCTGGCTGTCACAGCCCGCATCCGGCATGCCGGGGAAATTCTGGCCGGTCAGGGGACGCCGTTCGCGGCCGCGAACTACGCCATCGGCGTGACGCACGCGCTGCCGACCGGCGGCGCCGCCGGCGCATCATCGGGAGTGACGGTGCTGTCATTCATGAAGGCGAGTTCGGTGGCATCCCTGACCGAAGAAGGCCTGAACACGGTCGCGCCCGTCGCTGTCCAGCTGGGCCGTCACGAGGGATTCCCTGCCCACGTCATGGCGATCACGGAACGGGAGGGGCTCTCTTGACGAAACCGGCCGACCAGGTGGCGGCACGCGAAGTGTTCTTTGTCCGCCCCGAGATTCGCGCGATCCGTGCCTATCGATTGAGGCAGCCCAGCGGTGCGATCCGGCTCCACCAGAATGAGGCGCCTGGGGACTGGCCCGAGACGGTCAAGCGCGAGGTGGCGGAGCGCCTGGTGGCGGTGCCGTGGCACCGGTATCCTCAGGCGCGGGCTGAGGCGGTCTGTGAGGCACTGGGAGAGATGCAGGGGACGCCGGCGTCGATGATCGTGGCGACCGCGGGTTCCAATGAAGCGCTGTGGGCGATATTTGCCGCCACCGCCGCCGGGGGAACCGTGGTGATGCCCAGTCCCACGTACTCGATGGCGAGGACGCTGGCGCTAACCGCCGGGGCCCGGGTCGTGGAAGTGCCCCTTGGAGCCGGATTCGCGCTCGACGCCGACGCGGTGCTGCGCGCCGCGCACGCCCACCGGGCCGAGGCGATCTATCTGGCCTCGCCCAACAACCCGACGGGGAACGTCCTGGCCCGCGACGCGGTCAGTGCGGTGCTCGCGGGCGCACCCGGCGCGGTCGTGCTCGACGAGGCGTACTGGGAGTTTACCGGTGCCACCTGGCTGGATACCGTGCACCGGAACGGGCACGTGATGCTGGTCAGAACCTTCAGCAAGGCGATGGCCGGGGCGGGGCTGCGGGTGGGTTGGATCACCGCGCAGGAACAGGTTGTCGCCGAACTCCTGAAAGTCTTGCCGCCGTATAGTCTCAACGTGTTCGCACAGGTGGCCACGCCGGTGCTCGTCGCGCATCGCCGGGTGGCCGAGGAACGTGTTCGGATGATCGTTGCCGAGCGCGCCAGGGTGGCGGCGGGACTGCGGGCCCTCGGCGTGCGCGTCTCTCCGAGTGAGACCAACTTCCTGCTGTTCGAGCCAGGCTTCGCGCCTGCGGCTGTCTGGGAGCGTCTGGCAGAGCGGGGGGTGTTGGTGCGCGACGTGTCCGCGGCCCCGCAGTTGTCGGGCTGCTTGCGGGTGTCCATCTCGGCCCCGGACGACAACGACCGGTTCCTGGCGGGTTTGACCGCGGCAATGGCGGATCTCCGCGGAGGATCGCAGGTGGGAGGGGGGCGGGGGGAGTGACGCGCACGACGCGATCGGCATCAGTCGAGCGCACCACGGCCGAGACGCATATCACCGTGGAGGTGTCTCTGGATGGGCGCGGGCAGGCGGCCATCGACACCGGTGTCCCGTTCTTCGATCACCTGCTCTCGGCCATGACCCGGCACGGCGGATTTGATCTGTCGGCGCGGGCAGTCGGCGATGTGGCCGTTGATGCGCACCATACGGTTGAAGATGTCGGGATCGTGCTGGGCCAGGTGTTCCGCCAGGCGATGGGCCCCGGCGAAGGGATCACGCGCTACGCCTCGATCCAGTTGCCGATGGATGAGGCGCTGGTGTTCGTGGCGCTGGACATCTCGGGGAGGCCGTTCCTCCACTTTGACGTTCCATTTCCCTCGGACCGGATCGGGACATTCCCTACGGACCTCGTCGAGGAGGTCTTGCGGGCCTTCTCGACCCACGCGGCGCTCACGCTCCATGTCGGCCTCGCGCACGGCCGGAACAGTCACCACATCGCCGAGGGCATCTTCAAGGGGCTCGGTGTGGTGTTGGGGCGCGCCCTGGCGGTTACGGGCGTTGGGATCCCGTCCACGAAGGGCCTGCTCTAGGGCATGATGCGGATTGCGCTCGTCGATTACGGAGCCGGGAATCTCCGCAGCGCCGGCCGCGCGCTGCAGGAGGCCGGGGCCTCACCCGTGGTGGTCACCGGGCCGGCGGGACTGCGAGGTACGGACGCGATCGTGGTGCCCGGCGTCGGCGCCTTTGCGCCGGCGATGACGAGGCTCACCGCTGCCGGATTGGTGGAGCCGCTGCGGGACGCGGCGCGCAGCGGCGTGCCGTTGGTTGGCATCTGTCTGGGGATGCAGCTGCTCTTCGAGGCCAGCGATGAGGGCGAGCCAATGCCCGGATTGTCGCTGCTGGCGGGTCGGGTGGTGCGCCTTGCGGCGGGCGTCAAGGTGCCGCACATGGGCTGGAACACACTGGAGATCCGCGCGCCGGAGGCGATCTTCGAAGGGCTGCCGGCATCGCCATATGTCTACTTCGTCCACTCCTACGTTGTGGCGCCGTCCGATGCTCGCGTCGTGCTCGCTGAGACCACGTACGGCTCGCGGTTTCCGGCCGTGGTCCGGCAAGACGCTGTCTGGGGGCTGCAGTTTCACCCTGAGAAGAGCAGCCGGACCGGTGCCGTGTTCCTGCGCAACCTGCTCGTGCACATCGCGACGCTGCGCAGCCCGGCATGACGATCTATCCTGCTATCGATTTAATGGACGAAAGCGCGGTCCGTTTGCGGCAGGGTGATCCTCTCAGGCGGATCCCCGTGGGCGGGGATCCGGTCGCGGTGGCGCGCCGCTGGGCGTCGGAAGGGGCGCCGTGGTTGCACGTGGTTGATCTGGATGGAGCTCTGGCCGGAGCCCCGCGGCATCTTGATCTCGTGGAGCGCATCTGCCGGTTGGTGTCGACCCCGGTGCAGGTTGGGGGCGGCCTGCGGACCCTGGTGGATCTCCGCGTCGTCTTTGCCGCCGGCGCGTCGCGAGCGATTCTGGGTACTGCGGCGTTCGCGCGTGATCTGCTGCGTACGGCGCTCGCGGAATTCGGGGACCGCATCGCCGTTGCCCTGGACGCCCGCGACGGTCTGGTAGCCATCGAGGGATGGCGGCAGACCTCCGCCATCCCCGTGCTGGAGGCCGCGCAAACCCTCGAGCAGGCAGGCGTTCGTCGCTTCATCTATACCGATGTGGCACGGGATGGCATGCTCGCCGGTCCGGATCTGGCCGGGCTGCTCCGTCTCCTGGCCGCCGTCCGGGTACCGGTGATTCTCTCGGGGGGGATTGCGACCATCGACGACCTTCGCGCGGCGGCGGTGGCAGGGGCAGAGGGCGCCATCGTCGGCCGCGCCCTCTATGATGGCCGGATCGTGCTGGCCGACGCCTTCCGGGCCGTCGCAGGAGTCGTCTGATGCTGGTCAGGCGGATCATCCCCTGTCTCGACGTGCGCGACGGGCGGGTCGTGAAAGGTCGCACGTTCGTCGATCTGCGCGATGCCGGTGACCCGGTGGCCCTGGCCGCGCGGTATGACCGCGACGGCGCCGATGAACTCGTCTACCTTGACATCACGGCCTCGGTCGAGAACCGGCGCGCGCTTCTCGACGTGGTCGCGCGCACCGCTGAGCAGGTGTTTATCCCGCTCACGGTGGGCGGCGGCGTGCGTACAGTCGAAGATGTACGCGACCTGCTCCTGGCCGGCGCCGACAAGGTCGGCGTCAACACCGCGGCGGTGGCCCGGCCGGCGTTGCTCGCGGAGGCCGCGGAACGCTTCGGCAGCCAGTGCATCGTGCTGGCGATCGATGCGCGCCGCCGCGAAGACGGCGGCGCGCGATGGTATGAGGTCGTGACGCATGGCGGTCGTGAGCCCACGGGGAGAGACGCGATCGCCTGGGCCGTCGAGGGTACGCGGCTCGGCGCCGGGGAGATCCTTCTGACCAGCATCGACAAGGACGGCACAGAGGATGGCTATGATGTCGACCTGACGCGCCGTGTGGTCGAGGCCGTTAACGTCCCGGTGATTGCGTCAGGTGGCGCCGGGGTGCCTGAGCATCTCCGGGAGGTGCTGACGGCGGGGAAGGCGGATGCCGCGCTGGCGGCTTCGATCTTCCATTTCGACCGGTATCCCATCGCAGTGGTGAAGGCGGCGCTGGCGGCCGCTGGTGTGCCGGTGCGCCGGGACGATCAGGGGGTGCAGAAGTGAGCGGCGTGGAGATGGTCTGGGAGCACGGACTGCTGCCCGCCATCGTGCAGGATGCGCGGACCGGCACGGTCCTTACGCTGGCCTGGATGAACCAGGAGGCGCTGGACCGCACGATCGAGACGGGCGAAACCTGGTTCTGGAGCCGTTCCCGGCAGTCGCTGTGGCACAAGGGGGAGACCTCGGGCCACACGCAGCGGGTGGTAGACGTGCGCGTCGACTGCGACGGCGATGCGATTATCGCCCAGGTGGTGCCCCACGGGCCGGCATGCCACACCGGCAGGCTCTCGTGTTTCTATCGCCACACGGATGGCGAAGAGCAGGCGGCGCACGGCCCGGTGCTGAGCCGCCTGGAAGCGGTGATCAATGAGCGCCGCCGGACAATGCCCGACCGGTCCTACACCGCGTCCCTGCTCCGCGGAGGCATCGAGGTGATCGGCGCCAAGATCACCGAGGAAGCTGAGGAAGTCGTGCGCGCAGGGCGCGAGGAGTCCGATGAGCGCGTGGCCGAAGAGTCCGCCGACGTGCTCTATCATCTGTTGGTGCTGCTGGCGGCGCGCGGCGTTCCGCTGGCGCGCGTCCTCGACGTCCTCGCCGCCCGCGCTACTTGAAGCTGTACAGGATCACGCCGTCAATACCGTAGACGTCCACGGCCCAGGTGCCGCCTCGCGGAGCCGGCGGATTCGAGAGTTTCTTCCCCAGAAACGCGATAAGATTCCCGGTCGCGAGGGCCGTTTCCAGGAGCGTCTGCAATCCGTGCTCTGACGTGAGAACAGCCACCGTCTTCCCGGGAGTATCGCGCAAGGCCACAAGTGCGTGACACCCGAGGAAATTCGGGAGCGTATACCCTTCGACCAGGGTCACGTGTCCGAACAACTCGACCGTGGCTGGACCCGCGAGCTTCACCATCTTGACACCGCTGGCCATCTTTGCTCGGGTCAACCGCCTCATCGCTAGACCTCCCGTGCTCGTGCGTGTCTTCGCCTGCAGCTGGATCAGGTCGCAGGGGGCTGTCGGGACTCCTGCCGACAACCCCCTGTACTCGCGCACCCAAATGAACGGTCTGCTTACGGCTCCTTGGGCCAGGGACCGACGACACCCGGAACCGCCCACTCCATGCTGGTCAGTTCGCCCACGCTCATCCGCTTGCCATCCTGGACGCGGAGGATGCCCTTTCGGTCCTTGATGGGTCCTGTAAAGGGATCGAAGGTCATCTTCGGATCCGACATCTGGGCCATGCGCTTCATGACCAGGTCGTAGGCCGACATCCGGCCCAGGTCGGGCGTGTTGACTTTGTAAGCCTGCAGCTTGTCCTTCCACGCGGGGTTGATCGCCACCCCGGGCTCGCCGCCCATCTCCACCGCACCCTCGGCCAGCAGCCACCAGTAGTCCACGTTCTGGAGGTTATCCGCGGTGTACTTGCCGGAGTAGACTTTCCCGAGGAAGTCAATGTAGATCTTCTCCCAGTGGACGAGTTCTCCCGACACGACGAACTTCGGCGCGAACTTCAACATCGGGGAGTAGTGGGCGAAGCTCGGCAGGTTGTGCTTGGCCGCGACCTGGACGACGGTCGGCGAGTCCTCGGTGAAGGCGAAGACATCGGCGCCCTCGGCAGCCAGCGCTTCGGCGGCCTCCTTGGCGGCTGTTGGGCTGAACCACTCCATGATCCACCGGACTTGGATGGTCGCCTTCGGGTTGGCCGCCCGCACGCCGAGCGCGAAGGCGTCGAGGTGTCGCTTCACTTCAGGAATCGGGAAGGCGCCGACGTAGGCGACCTTGTTGGTCTTCGTCAACGCGCCGGCCATCAGGCCGTTCAGGTAGTAGATCTGATAGAAGTCGGCCATGTAGGTTGCCAGGTTGGGAAGACGCTTGAAGCCCGACGCGTGCGCAAAGATCGTGTTGGGATAGCGCTTGGCTGCCGCCACGGTGCCGTCCATGAAGCCGAAGCTGGTCGTGAAGATCACCCGGGCGCCCTGCTGGACCAGCTTGTCGATGAAGGGTTCCACCTGGCCCTCGGGGACGCTCTCGACGTAGATGGTGTCCAGCCAGGGGTATTTCTGCATCGTGAGTTTCCTGGCCACATCGTGGGCATTTGTCCAGCCGTAGTCTCCGATGGGGCCCACATAGATGAACCCGGCCTTGAGCTTCTGCT
>JBGPLF010000153.1:0-10035 GCA_041486265.1 bacterium | reverse complement strand
TCATCCTCACCACATCCGCCTTGGGCTTCCTGGGACTCGGTGTACGCCCGCCCGCCCCCGAGTGGGGGATGATGATCTCCGACGGCCGGGAGTTCCTCTCCAACGGCTGGTGGATAGCGACCATGCCGGGCTTCGCCTGCATGTACACGGGCCTGACCTTTATCATGCTCGGCGACGGTCTCGCCGACCTGCTGCGCGTCAAAGGTCAGTGACCGACCCCATCCTGGTCGTCGACAACCTGCGCGTCGAGATTCCCACCCGGCGGGGAGTCGTGCACGCGGTGCGCGGCGTGAGCTTCAGCGTGTTGCCGGGGGAGACCTTTGCCCTGGTGGGCGAGTCGGGATCGGGTAAGACGATGACCTGCCGCGCGATCCTGGGTCTCATCCATCCGCCCGGACATATCGCCGGGGGCCGCGTGACCTTTGAGGGTCAGGATCTGATGGCATTGTCAGAGCGCGACCGTGAACGCGTCAGGGGCCGCGGCGTCGTCATGGTCTTCCAGGATCCCATGACCGCGCTCAATCCCGTGCTCACCGTGGAACGGCAGATCACGGAGACCCTCCCCGGCAGCGATCAGTCCAACCTGCGGGACCGTGCGGTCGAGCTGCTGCGGCAGGTAGGGATGGCTGATCCGGAGCGGCGCCTCAGCGCCTATCCCCACCAGCTCTCCGGTGGACAACGGCAGCGGGTGATGCTCGCCATTGCGCTCGCGCGGCAGCCGAGGCTGCTGCTGGCCGATGAACCGACGACCGCGCTCGACGTCACGATCCAAGCGCAAATCCTCCGCCTCATAGTGACCCTGCAAAAGGAATTCGGGATGGCGCTGATCCTCGTCACCCATGACCTGGGCGTGGTGTACCACGTGGTCGATCGGGTGGCGGTAATGTACGCGGGCCAGGTCATGGAACTGGCGACCACCGCCGAACTGTTCGCCCGGCCCCGGCATCCGTACACCATCGGCCTGATCGACTCGGTGCCCAGCATGGACCGGAGCCGGCCGCTGCATCCCATTCCCGGCACGCCGCCGGACCTCATCGGCGTGGGCGAGGGGTGTCCGTTCGCGCCGCGCTGCGCCTGGGCGTCGGACGAGTGCCGGACCGGCGAGATCCCGTTCATGCAGGTGGGAGGGGATCACTGGAGCCGCTGTATCAAGGCCGATCGCCTGGAGGATGTGCGTCCGGAGGATTCGGCGGGTGCCTGAGCCTCTGCTCGAGGTCCGCAACCTCGTCAAGCACTTCCCGCTCCCGCACACGATCCTGGACGCGGCGCTGCGCCGCCTGCCTGAGAAAGTGCGCGCGGTCGACGGTGTGTCGTTCACGGTGGAGCGCGGGAAGACGCTAGGCCTGGTGGGTGAGTCAGGGTGCGGCAAGAGCACGTTGGGACGCTGCATCCTGCGTCTGTATGACGCCGACGCCGGCGAGGTACGGCTGGACGGCGTCGACCTGCTGCGCCTGACGGAACAGGACCTCATCCCCTACCGCAAGCGGATGCAGGTGGTGTTCCAGGACCCGTACTCGTCGCTCAACCCGCGTCAGAGCGTGGGAAACATCCTGCTGGAAGTGCTCGACGTCCACGAGATCGGCGCGCCGGGGGATCGACGCAGGCGGGTGGCAGAGCTGCTGTCCCAGGTGGGGTTGAGATCGGTCGACGCGCACAAGTATCCCGGTGAGTTCTCGGGCGGGCAGCGCCAGCGGATCGGCATCGCGCGGGCTCTGGCCGTGGAACCGGATCTGCTCATCGCCGACGAGCCCTTGTCGGCGCTCGACGTCTCGATCCAGGCCCAGATTCTCCAACTGCTGCTCGACCTGCGCGCGTCGCTCGGGCTGACGATGATCTTCATCTCCCACGACCTGCGCGTGGTGCGTTACCTGAGCGACGAAGTGGCCGTGATGTACCTGGGGAAGATCGTGGAACGGGCGCCCACCGCCGAGCTCTTCGCCCGACCACAGCACCCCTACACCCTGGCGCTGCTGGCGGCCCTCCCCGAGGTTGGGGGCGAGCAGCGCGAGATGATCCCGATCGAGGGAGAGCCGCCCAGCGCGGTGCAGGTGCCCAGCGGATGCCGGTTCCATCCACGATGCCCGTGGAAGGTGGAGCGCTGTCTGCGCGAAGAACCTGAACTTCGCGAACTGCTGCCCCGCCACGCGGCCGCCTGCCACGTGGCGGAGGATCGCCTGGCCGCCGCGGATTCTACGCGACTCCTATCCCCACTAGCGGATCGATCGGATTGATGGCCAGCGACGTGACGACAAAGATGACGACGCCGCCCGCGGGCGCCCGGTGCTCAACCAGCACATCGCCCCAGTAGTTCTTGATCACGCCGATCATCTGCCCCTCGGTGACGTGCTCGCCGGCGCGGACCGCAGGATACCAGCAGCCAGCGTGCTCTGATCGCAGCCAGACGAACTTTGTCATGATGTTCAGCGGCGGCACCGGCTCTGACACGCCGGGAGTTACGCCGAGCAGGCGAAGCACGTTCCGCACTCCCCGCATCAGGATGGCGACGCTGCCCTCGTCGAGTTGCCCGACCCCGCCGGCCTCGGACAGGATCGCCGGAATGCCCCGGCTCGCCGCGATACCATACGTCCCGCCCGAGATCGACTGCGAGACGATGATGTTGGAAATGCCGAAACTCTCGGCCATGGCGCGCGACTTGGCCACCACGTCGGCTGGGGCGCCGTCGGAATAAATGGTGAACGGCACCAGCGCTTCGTGAATATCACCGCCGTGCAGATCCACCCAGGCGTTCGTACCCACCACAAGCGTCTCCACCAGCGCGAACGCCATCCGCTCGGATACCGTGCCTGCGGCCTTGCCCGGGAAGACGCGGTTGGGATTCTTCCCGTCCTCAGGGACCAGGTACTGGAGCCTCGCGTGAAACGCCGAGATCCCGTAAGGGTGCACGACCGCGACCCGGCCGCTCACCTGACCAGGATCGAGATCGCGCGCGATGCGAATCGCGGACTCGATGGCAGGATACTCGCCGCCGTGGACGCCGCCGGTCACGAGCACCTGCGGGCCCGGGCGTGCGCCGTTGATCAGCGTGATCGGCATCTCCAGGCCCGTGCCGGGAACCGGCAAGACGCCCCGGGCCTTCTGGCCCGGGGCCGCGCCGGCCGTACCCGCCGTCCATGTTGCGTCACTCATCATGTCCTCCCTCATGTTTTCAGCCTCGGATCGAGTGCGTCGCGCAGTCCATCGCCCAGCATGTTGATCGACAGTACCGTGATCATGATCGCGACCCCGGGAAACGTCGTGATCCACCACGCCTTCCGGAGATAGTTCCGGCCATCGCTCAACATCACGCCCCACTCGGCCGTCGGCGGCTGCACGCCCAATCCCAGGAACGACAGCGCGGCACCGGTGAGGATCGCGCCGGCCATCCCCAGCGTCGAGAGCACGATCACCGGCGCCAGCACGTTGGGCAGGACATGCCGCCAGATGATTTGCCAGTCGGGGACGCCCACCGCGACGGCCGCCTCGACGTACGCGTTCTCTTTGATCGCAAGCACCGACCCGCGTACGAGCCGCGCATACCCCGGCGTCGTGGAGATCCCCACCGCGATCATGAGATTGAAGATGCTCGGCCCCAGGATGGCGATGATCGCCAGCGCCAGGAGCACATTGGGAAACGCCAGCAGCAGATCGATGAACCGCATGATCACGAGATCGAGCGATCGACCGTAATACCCGGCCAGCAGTCCCATCGTCGTGCCGAGGAGCGCGGCAATCGTAACCGACACCAGACCGACCCGCAGCGAGATGCGCGCGCCGTGGAGCAGCCGGGACAAAACGTCGCGGCCCAGCGGATCGGTGCCGAGCAGATGCTGCCGGCCCGGCGGCTGCAGCGAGGCTTCCGGTGTGACCTTGGTTGGATCGTAGGGCGACAGCCGATCGGCGAGGGTGGCCACCGCCACCAGGAGGATCACCAGATACAGCCCGGCCATGGCGCCGTGGTTGCGGCGCAGCCGGCGCATCGCCGCGCGCCACGGACTCTCCGAGCGATCAGTCATACCGGATCCTGGGATCGAGCAGGGCGTAGGAGAAGTCCACGATCATGTTCACGAGCGTGTAGAACACCGCCGACATCAGCACCGTGCCCTGCGTCACCTGAAAGTCTTTGCTGAGGATTGACGTCACCGCCAGCCGCCCGACCCCGGGGCGCGAGAACACGGTCTCGATGATAACCGCGCCGCCCAGCAGCGCCCCGAACTGCAGCCCGAGGACGGTGACCACCGGGATCAACGCGTTCTTCAGCGCGTGACGGTAGATCACCAACCGATCCGCAAGCCCTTTAGCGCGCGCCGTCCGGACATAGTCCTGGCGCAGCACCTCCAGCATGCTCGACCGCACCAGCCGCGCGATCACCGCCGCGGCCACATAGCCGAGGGTAAACGCGGGCATGATGAGCCGCGCGAATCCCCCCTGCCCCGTCGCAGGCAGCCAGCCGAGCTTCAGCGAGAAGAGGAAGATCAGCAGCAACCCCATCCAGAAGGTCGGCATCGAGACGCCCCACAACGCCAGCACCATGCTCGCGTTGTCCACCCAGGTGTGCTGGCGCACCGCCGCCGTGATGCCCAGGATCACCCCGAGCAGTACCGCGATGCCGAGTCCGGACAGCGTCAGTTCAAGGGTGGACGGCAGCGCCTCCCAGATCATCCGCGCCACCGGCTGGTTTTCCAAAATCGACCGCCCCAGGTCGCCGTGCAGCACGCCGGTGAGGAACCGCCAGTACTGCACGGGCACCGGATCGTCCAGACCGAGTTGGTGGCGCAGGTTGTCCACGACGTCTTTGTTCACCGCCAGCTCGCCGAGCATCATCTTGGCGGGATCGCCCGGCACCAGGTGCATCATGAGGAAGACCGCAATGGAGATGCCCAGCAGGACGGGCACGGCGGCCAGCAGGCGTCTAACCAGGAACCGGTACAGGTGAGGACCTCCGCGAAGGCGGCCGTAGGGTTTCCCCTACGGCCGCCTCATCACACGCAGCATTCGTGCGCGGGCGCTGCTTACCTCTTTACGTAGACATCGTAGTACACGGGGTAGGCGTTGACGCTAAAGGCCAGACCCTTGTACTGCGCCTTGGTCGCAAAGATGTTCATCTGCTCGTGGATGGGCAGCGCCACGGCATCGCGCATCAGGAGCTCCTGCGCCTTGACGTAGAACTGCTGGCGGATCTTCGGGTTGGTGCTCTGGATGCCGTCATCCACGAGCTTGTCGAGCTCGGGATTCTTGTAGAAAGACCACGAGAACGCGCTCCCTTGGGAGTGATAGAGGCCGCGCATCATGTCCGGATCGGCGTTCCATAAACCCATCGGCGCCAGGTTGTGCTCGCCGTTGCCCAGCGCGGCGAACCAGGGGCTGCGTGACTGCGCCCAGATGAAGGCGTCGAACCCGACGTCCTTCAGGTTCGCCTGGATGAACTCGGCCATCGGCCGGAACACCGGCACATCGGTCAGGATGTAGATGCCGACTCGGAGCTTCTGGCCGCCCTTCTCGCGAACGCCGTCCGCGCCGACCCGCCAGCCGGCCTCTTCGAGCAGCGCCTTCGCCTTGTTCGGATCATACGGATACGCCTGCCGGAACTGCCCCTTGATGGCCATGGGCGTGGCCGCACTCATTATGCCGTTGCCGACGGGATAGGCGCCGAAGAACAAAGTCTTGTCCAGGGCCTCGACGTTGGCCGCGTGCAGGATCGCCCGGCGGACCGCCACGTCGTTCGTCGGTGCCTTCTGGGTGTTGATCATCGCCTGACGCGGCGAGCCGGGATAGTCGACCGAGTAAAGCGTGTAGCGTCCGGGGTTCTTCTTGATGTCATCGACGTTTTGCGGGGGCACTTCCTCGATCGCGTCCACCTCGCCGGTCTCCAGCACCGCGAAGCGTACCGAGTCTTCGGGGATGAACTTGATCGTGATCTCGTCGAGGTAGGCCGGGCCTTTGTTGGTCAACGGACCCAGCTTCCAGTCAGGGTTGCGAACAAGCGTCACATGGTCGCGGGCCTTCCACTCCTTAACCATGAACGGCCCAGTCCCGACCGGCGCACGGCCGAAGTCCTTGCCGAGCCGCTTCACCGCATCGGGCGAGACGGGAGACAGCGTTCCGGGGCTCAGGTTGAGCAGGAAGGGCGCGAAGGCCTCCTTCAGGGTAATGCGGACCGTGTAGTCATCGATCACTTCGGACTTCTCGTAGGGACCAATCGAGATGCGGCCTCCCTGCGAGGCCGTTGCAGGATCGATGACCCGGTCGAGAGAGAACTTCACCGCCTGGGCATTGAACGGCGTGCCGTCGTGGAACTTGATCCCTTTCCTCAGCCAAAACGTGTACACCTTGCCGTTCGGACTGATGCGCCACCTCTCGGCGAGCATGGGCATGATGTTGCCTTGCTGATCCATATAGACCAGACCGTCCACGACATTCATCAGGATGCGGAGGGCGTTGGCCTGGCCGGTGACGTGCGGATCCAGGGTCACCGGCTCATATTGGAACCCGAGCACGAGTTTCCCGCCTGGCTTCGCATCCCCCGGAGGTGCCGGGGCGGCCGCCTGGCTGGCGGCGTTGAACCCGACCAGCAGGGCGAAGGCGACCAGAACGGTCAGAGCGACGGGCAACGATCTGCGCATATTCATCCCTCCATCATGATCGTGCGCCAGCAAAATGGCTTCTCACGGTGCCGGTGAGTTGGATTGGACTTTCTGCGGCACCATGGGTTCTCCTGCCCTACTTCGTCTCCACCGCCTCGAGCGCACGCATGTAGCGGCGGGCGATGGCGCTCTCGAGCACTCTCATGTTGGGAGTGAGGGCAGATATCACCATGGCCGGTTGAATCAGCACCCCGGCCTCGGTAGGTCGTATCTCGACCATGCTGCCATAGCGCAACTCGTAGGCTTCAAGCAAGTCTCGTGGAAGAGTGACGCCCAGACTGTTGCCGACAGCGAGAATTTGTCGAAGGACGCGCATCGCTGTTCCTCCGATCCTCTTGGTCCTCATGTCTGTCCATGACCTGTTACAGCCGTTCCAACGTATGTATCGGTCACTGGCAGGGGACTTTGCGGTACCGGCCGCCGACCCTGGAGCACGACCAGACGGATTTCGCGAAGTGCCCGAATGTCCTGGTCCGGCCGGCCGCGCACTGCGACGAGATCCGCCGCCAGACCGGGACGGATGGCCCCGGTCTCACCTTCGAGACCGAGCGCGCGCGCAGCACCGCTGGTTGCAGACTCGATGCACTGCCCCGGGGAGAACCCGGCACTCACCATCAATTCGAGGTCGGTGAACAGGGCGTCGAAGGGGCTGAACCTCCAACCGGCATCACTGCCTGCGACGAACCGGACACCTCGCTCGCGCAGCGCTACGGCGATCGCCAGTACTTCCTCTTCGAGGCGCTTCCAGCGCTCCGCAGCCGCGAGATCCTCGGCCGTGGGGGTCTCCATAGCGGCGACTGCATCCAGGAGATGCCGGCCCACGCTAAGTGTCGGGCAGACCGGGATCCGCGCGCCGGCGATAGAATCCGCGACCTCGGGGTCCAGGCGCTGTGGGGCATCGGGGCCGGTCATGAACCACGCGTGCTGAAGTTCATCGGCGCCGGCCTCGACAGCGTACGTAACGGCATCCGCACACAAGACGTGCAGAGTGGCCTTGTACCCGAAGCGATGCGCCTCATCGACCAGAGCCTCGACTTCCTCTCGGTTGAACGACGGTCGCCAGGCCTGCGTGCCGGGGGTCCCGCCGCCGCAGCCCATCGCCTTGATGTAATCCACCCCACCCTTGATGGCCTCCCTCACCTTCCCGCGCACGCCGTCGGTCCCATCGGCCTCGCCGCCGAAGTAGTGGCAGTGGCCGCCGGTGATGGTCAGCGGCCATCCCGCCAATACCAGACGAGGCCCCTGCGCGTAGCCCAACTGGATCGCACGGCGCAGGGAAAAGAGCACATCGCGAAAACCGCCGCAGTCGCGCAGCGTCGTGATACCGGCCCGCAGCGCCATAGCCGCGTTCCGCAGCGCAATGGACTGCACCACACCCCTGGGCTCGGCGACGGTTTGCGGAAATGGCGTGCCGTCCCCCGGAAGGCACAGGTGGACGTGCGCGTCGATCAGACCGGGCAAGAGCGTGCAGTCTTCCAGGTGGACGGTCTCGGTGCCGGGGGGTAGCGCGCCGGTCTGAGCCGCGCCCGCTGGACCCGCGCCGCTGAACACACGGGCGATCCGCCCGTCCTTGACGAGAACGGAAGCCCGCTCGATGGGTGGCGCGCCCGTGCCATCGATGAGCCAGGACGCTGAGATCAGCAACTCACACCTCCGTGACGGGACTGAGCCAAGATCGCAGCAAAACCGAAACAACCAGGAGCGCCGTCGCGAGTCCTGCCATGATCGCCGTGACCTCCTGGGGCCGCCGCTCCCATCCGACCATGCGGGCCAGATCGCGATAGATGGTCCTGAGCCGGGCGGTCTCAGACGCGTGGAAGTATTGGCCTCCCGTCTCGACCGCAATGGCTTGCAGCGTCGGCTCATCGAGCACACCGAAGTAGCCGCTGCGGAAGGTGCTCGGATCGGCCGCCGTGCCGATGCCCACCGTATAGACGCGCACGCCGCGGCGCCGGGCCTCCTGAGCCGCCTCGAGGGGTTGGATCCCATCGCTCGCGCGCCCGTCGGTCAGGAGCACCCCGACGGCTCTCGGCGGATCAGACCTGAGCGGATCGGGCGTGGATGCGGACGGTGCAGCCTGCTCGCCCGTCACCGCGCGGACCCCTTCCATCAATCCATTGCCGAGCTGCGTGCGCAACTGGACCGAGAGGTTGCGAATCCCGTCCTGCAGCCTCGCGCGGTCATCGGTGAGCGGAACAACCAGGGTGGCGTAGTTTCCAAAACTGACCAGCGCGACCTTCGTGGAGCGCGGGAGCCGCTGGACGAAATCGAGCGCGGCGGCTTTGGCCGCGTCGATACGGGTCGGCGGGATGTCGGTCTCCAGCATGCTTCGGCTGACGTCGACCATGAGGACCACCGGCCATCCTGTCGGAGTCGGCCAGGGGACGACCGGTGCGGCGGCGCCGATGATGGCAACCGCGATGGTCAGCATGAATGCGATCGCTGCGAGGTGCCGGCGGATTGGGCTGGCGTGTATCGCCGCCTCTGCCGCGACCCGGAGCAGCGGAAAATGCACGACCCCACGAGCCGGCACGCGCCGTAGCGTCCGGAGGTACAGGACAATCAGCCCGCCGAGTACCGGCAGGAGCCAGAGAAGTACAGGATGTTTCAGGACGTGGCCACTCCCACCGCCGCCCCCACCCTCACCGGCCGCCGGTCCGCCACCACCCGCCCATCCTTGACGACCACCGGGATCCGCTTCAACTCCTGCAGGATCTTGATGTCCTCCAGCGGATCGCCGTCCACGCAGACCAGGTCCGCGAACTTACCCTGCGCCACGGTGCCCACATCCGCAAAGTCGATGGCCTCCGCCGCCCCGCCCGTGGCCGCTACGATCGCCTCCATGGGCGTCAACCCCGCCTCCACCAGCATCTCCAGCTCATAGGCGTTGGTCCCGTGGAACACGAACGGCATCGCCGCGTCGGTGCCACAGATGATCTTGACCCCGCGCTCCCTCGCCCGGCTCGCCGTCTTCCACGCGTTGGCGATGGCCTTGTCGCGCCAGAACGTCAGGTTCGGATCGCCCGGCGGCAGCGCCGCGTCGCCCTTCTCCCTAAAGCGGCCGATCACGGAGAGCGTCGGACACAGCACCGTGCCGCGCTCCGCCATCATATCGAGGTGCTCGTCGGAGAGGTAGAACCCGTGCTCGATCCCGTCGATGCCTCCCTCGATTGCCCACGTCGCGCCGTCGCCGCCGTAGCAGTGAGCCGTGACCCGCCGCCCGTGCCAGTGGGCCTCTTCGAAAATCGCCGCCATCGTCTCGCGCGTCATCTCCGGCCCGCAATAGCCCTTGTAGCGGCGCACGTGCTCGGTAAGGGTGGCGTTGATCTTGATGAAGTCCACGTTGTTGCGGAGGTTGAGGCGCACCGCCTTGCGCCCCTCCGTCGGGTCGTCG
>JBGPLF010000152.1:0-10056 GCA_041486265.1 bacterium | reverse complement strand
TCACCCGATCACCGTACCGCTCGAGGAGCCCCGCCAGGTCGCCATCGAACGATACGGCATCGAGCACCGCGGCGACCGCGCGCCCGGTCGGCGGGCGCTCCAGCGCCCATACGACCGAGGCGAGCAGCAGATCGATGTCACCTCGCTCCCAGGCGTTGCTCGACCATGCCGCGGCCCTCGTCGCCATGGCCCCGTGTAGGGCCCCGGTGCGCAGGCCGATGTCTCGACACCAGACGCGGACCAGGCCGTGCCACGCATCCACGTCGGCGGCTCGGGGAAGAACAGCTAGTACGGGCCCTTCACCCCGGGCCGTCAGCGCGGCGGCCGCCATGGTCACAGCCGCGGCAAGCCCGCGACCCGGCCCGAAGCGTGCGACCACTCGGCCGCCAGCCAGGAGCGTGTCGATCACGTTGCGCTGTGCGGCCGACAGAGGCCGGCCCCGATACAGCCGCATCGAGAGCCAGTCGGCGAATCCCGGTCCGGCAGGGCGCCGGGCCCGCAGCGCCGCGCGTTCGCCGGCCTCATCACCCCACGACGCCTCGCGCTCGACGTAGACGTTTAGTCCCCACGCCCGCTCGCCGCCGCCCGTCACCATCGTGGCGGTTGCCGCGTAGCGCCCGCCGGCATCCATCGCCGGGGCCAGCCGGGCAGCGAGGGTGGCGCGCAGGAATCCGAGTTGCCGACCGTCGGCCAGGCACACCTTGATCGCATGCGGATCCGCCGGGTTGCCCGGGTCGCGGATCAGACGCAGGCGCTCGCTCGGGCGCACGGTCGGGAGGATAGCCTGACGTCCTTCGAAGGTCACGCCGACGACCTTAGTGTGGAACGCCGGCGCCTGCTCGACGTCCACCAGACGGTCGTCGAGATAGTCGTCAGCGCGCGCAAACAGCCGCGCCAGCACCCCGCCCGTGTCGGCGGCGATAACCCCAAGGTCGACGTCGGGAGTCGCCAGGTCGACCACGACCAGCTGGAGCGATTCAGCCCCGCCCCATCGGCGGGTCTCAAGCGTGTAGGCCAGATCGATCTGCGCCTGCGTGAAGGCCAGCAACTCGGCGTAGTCGCCGAGCCGGAACGCGATGGCCTCCGCCGTCCGCGCACCGTCGCCGACCAGCAGGCGCAGGTGCGCGTCTCCGCCGACCAGCCTTGTGCCGACAGCCCGCAGCCCGCGCGTCAGAAACACCGGCTGCTCATTCCCGGCGCCGAAGGGCGCCAGCCGCTCAAGCTCTGTCGCCAGCGCCTGGGTGAGGTGCGCGAGGTCAACTTCGGCATCCACCCTGGTGACCGGCACCAGATCATCCGCGTTCAGTATGGTTCCCACGGACTCAAGAAAGTCTGAGCGGAACTGCGCGATGGCCTCCGGCGCCACCGTAACCCCCGCCGCCATGGCATGCCCCCCGTAGGCGATCAGAGCACCTGAGGCGGCCGCGAGCGCGCGCACCAGATGCAGCGGCGGAATGCTGCGCGCCGACCCTTTGCCCACGCCGTCCCGCAGCCCGATGACGACGGTCGGGCGATAGTATCGTTCAACGAGTTGAGAAGCGACGATGCCGACCACGCCGGGATGCCAGCCTTCGCGCGCCAGCACGATCGCCGGCCCTTCGTCCAGCCGGCCGGTCTCAATCTCCTCCACCGCCTCCGCCAGCACCTGGTCGCACAGCGCCCGGCGCTCCCGGTTGAGGCGGTCGAGATTCGCCGCAATCCGGCGGCATGCGTCCGGATCGTCGCCCGTCAGCAGCCGCACTGCGTCCCCGGCGTGCGCCAGACGTCCTGCGGCGTTGAGGCGGGGCGCCAGTGCATGCGAGAGATCCCGCACGTGGAGAGGAGGTTGAAGCGCCGCGATCTCGCACAGCGCGACCAATCCCGGCGTGACCGGTCGGTTGAGTTGCTCGAGTCCACAGGCGGCGATGATGCGGTTGTCTTCCAGAAGGTCCACGGCGTCGGCCACCGTCCCCAGTGCGGCCAGACCGATCAGGTCAGGCTCGGCGTCGTCGCAACCCATGGCCGCCAGCACGCCGCGGCACGCCTGGTACGCTAGGCCGGCGGCGCAATAATCGGTGGGCGACCCGGTGAGTTTTGGATTGACAATGACGGCCGGGGACGGGAGCGGGCCCACCGGCTCGTGATGATCGAGGATGATCAACTCAATCCCGGCCGCGCGCGCCGCTTCTGCGGCGGCAGTGGCGGTGATGCCGCAGTCCACGGCGACCAGCAGCCGGGCGCCGCCTGCCGCGAGATCGGCGACTGCGGCGGCATGGAGTCCATAGCCTTCGGTGCGCCGGTCCGGGACATAGAAGTCCACGGCGGCACCCGCCCGTCGCAGTACGCGGACCAGCATAGCCGTCGCGGTGACGCCGTCCGCATCGTAGTCGCCGTAGATGACCACCGGGGTACGCTCCCGACCCGCGCGGGCCAGGCGCTCGACGGCGCGAGCCATGTGGGCCAGTTCAAAGGGCGAGCGCAGGCGATCGAAGCGGATGTCGAGGAACGCGCGGGCGGCGGCCGGATCGGCGAGACCCCGGGTGACAAGCAACTGCGCGACGAGTGGTGAAACGCCGAGGGTTCCCGCCAGGACGCTTTGCCCATTCACGGCGGCCGGAGCGATACGCCAGCGGGCGGCAGGCGGCCTGTCTCCTGCTCCCATGTCCTCACCGCCTCCCACGCGGATCCCCCGACCGGGCAGGGGAGCGGAGGACGCCGCGCGGTGCGATCAGATCACTGCGGCTTGTCGTCTGGGGGGCTGCCGGATCCCTGCAGCCGGGCCTCCAGTTCGCGCACGCGGGCCTGCACCTCGCGCAGCCGCGCCCGCAGATGCTGCTGGCCGATGACGCTGCTGATGAAGACGAGAAACCCACCCAGGACCGCCGCCCCGATCACGGCGAGCGCCAGCGTGGCTTCGATCTGCCACATCAAGAAACGCACGGTGACCTGCAGGGGATTGGCCAGTGCGAACAGCGTGACCGCGACGAGAAGCAGCAGGGCAAAAACAGTGAATCCTGACATACGCGCTCCTAGCGGCGCCGCGAGCGGCGGCGCCGCGGTGTCGAATTCGTGCGATTCCCGGTCGCAGCGGCCACCGGTTCCCGCGGCTCTACCTGCGGTGCGGGCGCGGCCTCTTCCCGCTGCGGGCGCCCCCTGTGCCGCTCCGTCCACAGGTGCCAGTCGACGAGCAGGGCGCTGGCGCTAAAGGAGGACGAGTAGGTCCCGGTCGTGATGCCGACCATCAACCCGAAGGCGAAATCACGAATGGTGACCCCGCCGAAGAAATAGACCGCGGCGATGGCCAGAATCGCCGTGAGAGACGTATTGATGGACCGGACCAACGCTTCGAGCAGGCTGCGGTTCACCAGCCGGTCGAAGGCCTCGCGGGTTCGCACCGCCAGGTTCTCCCGGATCCGGTCATACACGACAATCGTATCGTGCATCGAGTAGCCGAGCACCGTGAGCAGGATCGCGACGAACCCGCTGTTGACCTCTTTGCGCGTAATGGCAAAGATCCCCACCAGCACGAGCAGGTCGTGGATCAACGCCGCGTCCGCGGTCAGCGCGTATCGGACCGACTTGAATCGGTAGGAAATGTAGAGCACCTGCAGCGCCAGGCCCACCACCACGGCAATGATCGCAATGTTGCGGAGCTCCTGGCCGATCTTCGGACCGACCTCGTCCTCCCGCAGCACCGTCACCCCGCCGAACCGGTCGCGCAGAGCAGCCAGCATCGCGGCCTTTGGATCCTTACCGAGCGGCCGCGTGCGGATGAACGCCTCTTGCCCGGTCTGCTGGATGATGCTCTCCCCGGTAGCGAACCGGTCGACGACGGCCCGAATGTCGCCCGTAGTGAACGGCCGCTCAATCCTCATGTGAAGGAAGTTGCCGCCCGTGAAGTCCACGCCCCAGTTGAGGGCGCCCTGGCCGCTGACCGTGTTCGATATCAAGGCGATGACGCCGGGCACGATGAGCAGCAGGGATAGCAGATACCCCCACTTGCGCTTGCCGATGATGTCCCAGACCCGCGGCGTCATCGCGCGAATCTCCCCGCCACGCGCGCGAGCTGCGGGCCGAGGCCGATGGCCGCCGCGCCGTCAACCAGCATCCGTGTCACGACGATCGCGGTGTACATGCTGACGAAGACCCCGATGCTCAGCGTGACCGCGAATCCGCGAATAGGACCGCTCCCCAGGAAAAAGAGGATTGCCGCGGCGATCAGCGTCGTGACGTTCGAGTCGATGATTGCCGACATCGCCCGGTTCCACCCCGACGCGATCGCGATGCGCAGGGTCTTCCCGGCGCGTAGTTCCTCTTTCAACTTCTCGAAGATGATGACATTGGCGTCCACGGCCATCCCGACCGATAGCACGATCCCCGCGATGCCCGGCAGCGTCAACGTGGCGCCGAGGCCGCTAAGCAGCGCGAGAACGACCACGACATAGAGGGACAGGGCGATGTCGGCCAGGAGTCCCGGCAGGCCATAGTAGAGCAGCATGAACAGCGTGACCATGATGATGGCGATCCGTGACGCATGCAGGCTAGCGTCGATGGCATCGCGGCCCAGCTCAGGACCGACCGTCCGGTTCTCCACCACCTCGACGGGGATCGGCAGCGAACCGCCGCGGAGCAGGACGGCCAGGTCGCGCGCCGTTTCCAGCGTGAACCGACCCCCACTGATCTGGCCCTGTCCGCCCGTGATGCGGCTCTGGATCACCGGGGATGAGATCACCTCATTGTCGAGGATGATCGTCAGGTACTTCCCGACGTTCGCGCCGGTGAAGTCCTCAAACGCCTTGGCTCCCTTGCCCTTGAACTTGAAGTTGACCACGGGTTGCCCGGTGCGCTGGTCATACCCGGCCTGCGCGGTGTCCAGGTCGGCGCCCGTCACGATCACCTTCTTTTCAAGCGGGATCGTCTGGGACGGGGCCTGTTGGCCCGGCTGCGACGGGGTGAACCCGGGGCCCTGCAGGGTCACGGTCTTGCCGTCGGCGCTCCAGCGCGCGCCCTCAGGGAGCGACTGTGGGCCTGTGTCCACGAACTCGAGCAGCGCCGTCTTCCCGATCAAGTTGATCGCCCGGTTGGAGTCCTGGATCCCGGGCAACTCGACAATGATCCGGCTCGCTCCCTGCCGCTGGATCGACGGCTCGACGACGCCCAGCTGGTCGATCCGCTTCTCGATGATGCGCATGGCCGCATCGACGGCCTCGGGCGTGGCCTTCGTCGTTGGCGTATCCTGCCCCTCGAGCACGAGCATGCTCCCGCCCTGGAGATCCAGCCCCAGGTTCATGTGGGGTTTGAATCCCTGAAACGTCGGCATGCGCCCGTTGAACGCCATGGGGCGAAATACGATCTGCAGTCCGACGAGCGCAACGACGAGGACGACAACAGCACGGAAGCCGAGACGCGACCTCAACGACAGTCCCCTTCCATTCCCTCAGGTCTACTAGCGTGGAACGCGCAAAAAAAGAGGCCGAAGCCCCACACATTATATCGGTCGCGCGAACAGACTGTCAAAGGGGTGCGGACCTCGGACGCAGGGAGCCACCGGCCGCCCGCGGAACCGTCGTGACGTGAGCCCGACATGAGCCTCTTTCCGAAGGACCTGAGCAGCGCCGCAGCCCAACCGGTCGAGCCCCTCCGCGCCGGCGCCTGCCAGATCTTCGTGGGCACGTGTTCTTGGGCAGACCGAGGCGTCGTCCAGAGCGACTTTTATCCCCGCGGGACGAAGACCGACCCAAAGGCGCGGCTGGCCCATTACGCGAGCGTGTTCCCTACCGTCGAGGTGGATGCCAGCTATCACGCGCTGCAGCCGCCGGAACGCGCGCGCCAGTGGCTCTCCTGGACCGTTCCATCGTTTCGATTCAATGTGAAAGCGTTCTCCTGGCTCACGCGGCATGAGAGCGACCCCCGACGCCTACCGCCGGAAATCGCCGCCCTGCTGCCGCCGGACCTGCGCACGGCAGGACCGATCCGCGGTGACCGCGTCCCCGACGAGGTGCTGACCGCGGCCTGGGATCACTTCGCCGCCTTCACCGACGAGTTCGCGCGCGCCGGCCGGCTCGGCTACGTCCTCTTCCAGTTTCCCAAGGGTCAGGGGTTCTCTCCCGACCTGTTCGCGTACCTCGATGCGTGGGCGCCCTACCTGCGCGCGTGGCCGGTCGCCATCGAGATCCGGCACAAGGAGTGGCTCTATCAACGATATCGCGAAACGTTCCTGGGCTACCTGCGCGAGCACGGCTACGCGTACGTCATCCCCGACATCGCGCAGGTGCAGTATCTGCCCCCACCCGACATCGAACTTACTGCCCCCTTGTCCGTGGTCCGGTTCCACGGCCGCAACGCCGCATTGGTCCAGCGGCGGGTCTCGACCGATCGCGCCTACGACTACCTTTATTCGAAGGAAGAACTGCAGGAGTGGGCGGGCACCACGCGTTCTATCGCCGAGCGGGTCAAGTCGCTCTACCTGATGTTCAACAATCACGCCCGCGGCCAGGCGATGCAGAACGGCCGCGAAATGATGGAGATGCTGGGCGACTGACTACCTGAGGGCCCCAAACACAAGGCGATAGGGAAACAATTCGGCTCGATGGACGCCTCCCCGAACACCTGGGTCATTCTCCATGATCGCGCGCGCGGCGTCCTCAGAATCGGCCCTGAGGACGACGATTCCCCAGGTGCCCGGATCGGTCGTGCGTCGTCGTGATCGCCCGGTTGGCGGCCCGGATCTCCCCGTTGCGCAACCGTACGATCGTCTCGGCCAAGAGATCCAGCACGTGTGGGATCGCGGCCCGGACCCCTCTCAGCGTCACAGCGCCGAAGAGGATCTCGAGCAGGGTGAACCAGCCGTACCAGTTGCCAGGCTCACCCTGATATATGAACAAGTGTTCGTATATCAATGCCGAACAGATTTTGCGAAGAATCAAGCGCAGGAAGACCCCCCTGCCGAGACAGAACCAGCCTACGATGGTCACCGAGCGCTGGCTGCGGATCACGATGGGAGCCGCCCTGGCTGCGGCCGCCGTCTATCTGCTCTTCCGCCTGCGATTCGCGCTGATCACGGTGACCCTGGCGGCGATGCTGGCCTACGCGATCCTTCCCCTCGTGGAACTGGCGGCCCGCGTGCGGGTGGCCGGACGCCCAGTTCCCAGGCTCGCCTCGGTCACCGTCATCTTCATCCTGCTGATCGTCGTCGGTGCTGCAGCGGTCACCCTGGCCGCGGGGCCGGTCGGCGACCAGATCAAGCGGCTCGCCGAAAACGCCGGACAGTATCGCGATCGGGCTGGCGTCCTCCTGGCCCAGGTGCGCGCCTCACTGGAACAGAGCCTTCCCCCGGACCTGCAGGACACGCTGGATGAGGCGATCAACCGGGCGGGCACGCTGATCGTCGAAGGGTTGGTGCACGCGGTTCAGAAGACCTCCGAATGGCTGTCACACATCGTCGAGATCATCATCATCCCCATCCTGGCGTTCTATTTCCTGGTGGACCTGCCCAACCTGCAGCAGGAGCTCATCGCGTTCCTCCCCCTGTCAGCGCGGCAGCCTGTGCTCACCGCAGGCCGTCACCTCGACCGGATCGTCGCAGGCTACGTCCGGGGGCAGATCATCCTGATGATCCTGGCATGGCTGGTCGTGTGGATCGGCCTGACCCTGCTCGGGATGCGCTATGCCCTGCTCCTGGGAATCGTCGCGGGGATCACTCGAGGAATTCCCATCGTGGGACCGGTGTTCGGGGCCATCCCGATCGTGGGACTGGCGCTGTTTCAGTCCCCGGCGCTGGGCGTGGCTGTACTTGTGTTCTTCGTGGCCCTCCAGGTCATCGAATCGAAGGTAGTCCTGCCCCTGGTGATCGGTCACCAATTGGACCTGCATGGAGCGACGATCCTCATAGCCCTTCTGGCGGGAAACGCCCTGTTTGGTCTCGTCGGCGTGTTTCTGGCTTCACCGGTCGCCGCATTCTTGAAGGAAGTCGTCACGCTGATGGACCGGGGATTTGCCGAACCCGCGGCCCCGGTGGATGCGCAGTCAGGACTTTAAGCGCGGCTCCGGGAGATAGAGGAACACCGACGCACCGCAGATCACGGCGCACGCTATGAACGCCACCGTGAATCCGAACGACTGCACCACGATTCCCAGGACCACCGGCCCGACGATGATCCCGATCCGACTCATCAGCATGCGCGTACCCATACCGAGGCCCGCCGCCTCCGGCGAGAATCCCTCCGCCACCGCCGCCGCGGCAATGGTAAACGCGAGTCCCCCGGCAAACCCAAAGATGAAGACCACCAGGCCCATACCGACCTTCGAGACCAACCACGGCATCACCGCCAGCGACGCCGCAAACCCACCCAGGCTCAGGACGAGGGTGCGCGTCCGCGAGGACCGCGCCGTGATCCTCGTGATGAAGGGCCGCACGGCCGTGTTGGAAACGGCGCGAACAGAGAAGGCCAGCGCAATGGCCTCCGCGCCATAGCCCCGCATGGTCAGGAGCAGCGGGAAGAACGTGTTCCAGAAGGACATGGCCAGATCCCCGACCAGGGTCACGACCAGCGCCGCGCGGGCCGCGGGTTTGTCCCGCAAGATAGCGATGATGCTCTGGATGGCCGGAGGCCTGGCGACCACTTCGCGAATGGGACCGCGGCGGGCGGGATTGAGAGCCGCCACCAGGCCAAGCGCGCTCAGGATCGCCGCGCCCACAAACGCGTACCGGTACTGGTCCCCGCGCACCAGCAGCGCCCCGAGGCCGGGGCCGACGACCTGCGAGGCAGATGAGAAGAAGAAGTACACCCCCATCGCCTGGAAGACCGACCGCTGCGTGGCCCCCGAGTGCGTCGCGCCCAGGATCGTTTCCACCTGCGTCCCGATGGAGACCATGATCTGCGCAAGTCCAATGATCACCAGGCCCGCCGTCAGGGCAAACAGACCGCCGCCAAACACGATCAGCACAGGGCCGAGCGCTCCAACCAGGCACCCGGCGAACATCATGCGCCCCGACCCCGCATGTTCCGAGACGACGCCTGCCGGGACACTGAGGATCAGAGCGACAATGCTATAGCCCCCGAGGATCAGGCCCACCGTCCCCGCCTTAGCCCCCAGCCCGGTTGCGTACAGAGCGACGAACGGGACCACAGCCTGCCATCCTGTCCAGTAGAGGAAGCCAACCGTGCTGGCTGACCGTATCGAGGCCTGGCGCGGCGCCGAAGGGACGTCGTGCGGCGTCGCCGGACGGTTCAACTCCGCTCCGTCTTGTCGAGGATGCCGACCACCTGGAGCCAGGGGGGATCGGGATAGGGGTTCTCTTCGATTCTCATCCGCAGGTGACGCATGACCGAGATGGATCCGACGTTATCACGCGTCGTTGTGGCGACGATGTGGCGGAGATGCAACGTGCCGAACGCGTAGTCAATCATGCACCGCGCGGCTTCGGTGGCGTACCCCCGCCGCCGGTGGGCGCGGGCGATAGCATAGAACAGGCCGAATTCGGTCGAGGTAGGGCCGCCCGGCGCCCCGCGGCCGTCGCGCGAGAGCGATGGAATCTGCCCAAACGGGTCCAGACACGGGACGAATCCACAGGCGCCGATCACCTGACTCGACGCCTTGAGAACGACAGCCCTCTCCCCGTACGGCGGCTGGTGGAGCTTCGCCAGTTCCTCATAGCCCAAAATGGTCCACTGCAGCCACTGCCACCGCTCGTCCCGCGAGCGCGGCCCCTCGCTGCCGAAGTCGGCGTCGCCCAACTCGACGTCGAGGATCTGGTGTATGGCATCCAGATCGTCCGCGGTGAATCGCCTGATGGTCAATCGTGCGGTCTCGAGATCGGGGACCCGCATCAGCTACGCTCGGCGCCGCCGGCCTGGTGTCAGATCCGGAATCTGCCAGTCGATCTCGGGCTTCCGCGCGGCGCGAAGCGCGGCGTTGACCTTCGAGAACGGCCTGGTACCGAAGAATCCGTGGCCCGCTGACATTGGGGACGGGTGTGTCCCTTTGACGACGGCATGTCGCTTTTCGTCGATCAACGCCGTCTTGCGTTGGGCATCGTGACCCCAGAGGACGAACACGACCAGACTCTGTCTCGCG
>JBGPLF010000151.1:0-10057 GCA_041486265.1 bacterium | reverse complement strand
GTGAACAGTTTGGCCGCAAGCTCCTGGACCTCGCCCAATGAAGGTGTCGCCGCAGGCTCCGGCCCGCCTGGCTGGGTTGCCGCTGGAGGCAGCACCTCGGGTTGGGATGGCCCCGATTGGGATGGCCCCGATTGGGATGGCCCCTCGGGTTGCCAGATCGCCTGCCCCTCCGGCTGCCGTGGCATCTCCGGCTGCACCCGCCGCCCCACAACCGGCGGTGGCGGCATCGGTACCACGGGCGGCTGGGGCCGCTCCACCGGTGGCTGCGCGCCGCCCGTCACCTCGAAGAGCACGCCGTCGGGCGCGCGCGTGAAGAGTACCGGCGTCCCCCACTCGACGTCGTTCGGCTGGAGGTAGACCGCCTTGCGCCCTTCGGCCACGGCCGCGTCGATGGGGAAGACCCGTGCCAGCGCCGCGTAGAACTCGCCAGCAAACGTGATCGCGGCCTCGTCGCTGATCTCGAACTGCATTGCAACCACTGCGGGAATTCCCTGTCGGATTAGCGTCGCGGCCACGCCCGCAAACGGATCCGAGCGTGAGTTCCGCGCGCCCTCGCACGAGTTCAAGACCGCGAGACGCAGCGACCGGTGATCGTGCAAGACCGCGCCAATCCGGTGGGCGTCCGCCAGAACCCCGCGCCGATGCTCATCCTCCAGGACCAGCACGCCTTCCTCCGTCTTGCGATCAAAGCCGCCGTGGCCGATGAAGTGAAAGATGTGGTACGGACCGCCCTGCAGGCGCCGCTGCAGCGCGGAGAGGGTCGCGACCTCCAGCCACTCCACGCGAACCTGACCCGTTCGGTTCAGCGGGTCCAGGGCCTTCTGCAACTGCGACGTCTCGCGCGCGACATCTAGCTTCGGATAGTCCGGGTCATCGGGGCTCGATACCATCACCAGCACCTGCAGCGGGAGTTGGATCGCGAGCGGCTTGATGCGCTCGGGCATCTCGATGTAGCGGACGATTGGCGTCTGATTGGACTGGGCCAGGAACCGGTCGAGCGAGGGATCGTAGAGGAACTCCCAGGGCAGGTCGGCCAGTTCTGCCGCGTCCTGCAGGCGCAGCTTCAAGCGCAATCCTGTCCCATCCTGGTGTTGGGCTTCGTCCAGGCTGCTGCGAAGCGCGGCGCGCACCTCACCGCCGAAAACCGAGTCGAACAGTTTCCCACCCAGCTCGCGCGCGGCCTCCGTCTCTTCTGAGCGGATCGCGCGGGTGCCGCTGCGCGCGCGTCCAAGTTTGAGCACCAACAGGGCGAGCCGATCTTCGGAGAACGGTAGGGTGAAGGTGCTCGACGCCTCGCCGACGGGTGAGCGGAGGACCCTCGCCGTGTAGCGGTCACCCTCCCGTTCGATCTTGAGCTCGAAGTCGAGGTATTGGAGCCGGTCCACTGCCGCCACCCCCTGCTCAGGGGCGATAATTCCGCGGTCGGACGCTCCGGGCCTTCTTGTCAGAGACAACGGAGAAGGGGGCCCATCGTTGCTGCACCCCCTTCCATCTCCCACTTGTCTCGGTCACCGCATCGTCGCTACGGAGCCAGACTTGCCGGACCCGCTTTCATGTCCTTGAGCAGCCACGTCCCATTGGATCGAACGACCGTGGTGTCTGCCGTGATCTGGGATTTCACCTCGCCGGTCTTGACGTCCACGTAGTAGCACTCGAAGTACAGGGTCGCCCGATCTCCCTGAATGTTGATACGGATCTTTTGCGCGGGCGTGAGCGAGACCCAGGAATTCTGTGGTCTGAATGCGCCTGCAACATTCGCAAACCACGCCCGGATCTGACTCTTCCCGCGGGATGTCTGCCCTCCGATCGTGAACGTGGCATCGTCAGCCCACAACGATATCATCAGGTCCAGGTTCTTCGCGCTGGCAGCCCGGTGGAAGTCCGCCTGCAGAGCGTAGATCTGGACGATGTCACCGGAATTAGTACTGGCTACCTGCACCCGTCTTGGGGCAGGCCCATAGACGGGGTCATCCTCGGTCGGATAGGCAGCCACAGAGGCGGCGGTCAGGGCCAGGATGGCTAGGACCACTGCTGCAGTCAGGTAGGTACGCATCGCGCTCCCTCCCCATATGGGATTAATCTTTGGATCGAGGATCAGGATACCGCGGTCCCGGCGGGCAGCCATCGTGGGTACCGCGCATCTTTCGCAGGGCGGATACGTATGAATGGAGGTGGTTGAGGATGCCTGGTCTGGAGGGATGCTACGTGGTGCCGGTCAGAAACTCGCGCGCCACTATGCGGCCCATATGATGGTCGAGAGGACACCGTTGCTCTAGGTGTCCCCTCGACTCGCGTATACTCCCCTTCGTCGACCATGCTTTTGGTCGCGACTAAGGACGAATCAGGACAGGCTTTCCCTCCTCGCCGAAAGACCCCACGAGAGCCTTAACGGGAGTCGCTCCGACGTTTCGCCCGTTGTGCCAGGTATCGATGTCTCCAAGGAACGCCTGTCCAGCCGTGAACGCAATTTGCCCCTTGCCCTCGATCTCCAATGTCAGCGTCCCGTTAAGCATGTACACGAGCGTCGGCACCAGATACTTGTGGCGGCCCGTTTCTCCCCCAGGTGCCATCTCCCAGAGCTGCGCCGTCACCTGATTCCGGAAACGCGGGAACTGGATCGGCTGGCCGATCATGGTGGCTGTCCCTGAAAGCACAGGCGCGCGGCCGACTCCAACCTCTTTCGATTCGGGAGAGGAAATGCGCGTCGGCTGGCCTTCTTCTGCTGGAAACACCACGAGGGCCTTGATCGGCGTCGTTCCTCGGTTGAAGGCCTCATCCCAGTTATCGACACCTTCAACGAAGGCCTGTCCAGGAGCAAACGCCCTCTGCCCGTGGCCCTGCATCTCCAGGGTCATCGTTCCCTCAAGCATGTACGCAAACGGGGGGAACAGATGCTGGTGACGGCCATTGCGCCCGCCCGGCAAGATCTCCAGAATCAGGGAAACCAGCTGGTTCTGGTAGAGTGGGAACAGGATCGGCTGTCCGGTTGTCGTGATCGTCCATTGCAAGACCGGCGTGATTCTGAGGCTGGCCTGGCCCCGAGCTGGGGCGTTGAGGGTGCCCAACAGGAATACGAGCGCAACGCTTATCCAGATTCTCCTCTTCATCTCGAGCCTCCCTGGTCCTAAATCGGATGCATCTCACGTCTCAGTCTAGGAAGGGCTGGCGTGCCCGCCATCGCGGCCAGTACGTATCTTTGGGCGGCATCGCCCGGAGACCACACAGCGGACGATCTCACAGCGCCGAGCAGGTGAAGGGGGGCTAACGAGTTGTTCGACTGGTTCCGTGTTGGGTCGCCCAGGCCGCGACCTGGGTGCGGCTTTCCAGTCTCAGCTTGTTGAGGATGTGGCTAACGTGCGCCTCAACTGTGCGCTCCGAGATGTACAGGCGACCGGCGATGGCGGCATTGCTCAAACCCTCAGCCAGCAGGTTCATAACCTCGTGTTCCCGTTCCGTCAGCATGTTCCCGGTTGGCGTGCGGCCACCGATGCGACGTAGGGCTTGTTCCACCAGCTCGGTGTCCGGCTTCGCATCGAGGCGTGTCAGAATGACGAGTGCCTCAGTCAGATGAGCTCGCGCGGCCTTCCGGTCACCCGGCCGGCTGCGCCGGAGCAGGCAGATCCCGACCTGGTACTTGATCAGCGCCTCGTAGTACGGTTGCGGGGCGGAGGACATGCTGTCCAACCCTGCCTGGTATTGCCGAAGCGCTTCTTCGAAGTCCCCGGCTTGCGCCGCGACCTGTCCCTTGAGGCACAAAACCCTTGGGGCCAGGTACGGCATGAATGCGGCGGCCTGGGCGGCCTTCTCGCTCACACGTCGGCCTTGTCCAATGTCGCCCAGGCTCAAATGCGCCTCACTGAGGAGCAGCAGGCTCTCGGCGTTTACCCATCTCGCGTCCGTCACCTTCAGAGCGGACTCCAGCAGCGCGCTCGCCCTTGAGACGTTGCCCCGCCGAAACTCGATCGTGGCCCTGGCGTTCTGGATCATTGCCTGCGTTCTTGCATCGCGGGCAGCCTCGGCTGCCGTCTGAGCCTTGTCCAGCAACGCCTCGGCCTCGTTCAACCGGCCTCGAAGCGCGTAGAGTTCCGCGAGATTGGCCGCATGCTGCGCGAATGGCCAGGGGGATGCATGACGCTGAAACAATATCGTGGTGGTTCTCACCCAGAGGGTCTCGGCCTCCTCCCATCTGCCTTCCAGCAGCGAGAGAAGTGCGAGACCTCCCAGGGGCAGCAGGAGCGTAGGAATTTCGCCGACCTTCTGGACCAACTCGCATGCTCGTTCCAGTGCGACGCGGGCGTCGTGAAAGGCTAGGTGCTCCCTCGCCCAGGCGCCAATATCGGTGAGCGCTTTCAACTCAGCCTCCACATCGTCGGTCTGCCGGGCCAGTGCCAACGCTTGCTCGAAGTGCCCCTGGATGCTATCCAGTTCTTGCTCTTGAGCCCAAAGGTTTAGCCCAAGGCTCTTATGCGCCCGGCTCTGTGCCCCGAGGTCGCCCGCACGTGTTGCCGCGGCAAGCGCAGCCCGGGCCTCGACTGCACCTTGTTCATACTCGCCCATGAGGTAGGCGATTTTCGATGCCTGTTCGCGGATCATGGCTTCTTCGAGGGGATCGTTGATCTCGGTGACAATGGCGAGGCCCTTTTCCCAGGCGGGCAGCCCGGTGCCGGGGGACCTCTCGTTTTGCACCCGCCCGAGCTTTCGGTATGCTCTGGCCAGTTCACGCCGGGTGTCCAGAACTTCGGCGCACTGGCGCATCGTCTCATAAGCGTCAAGCGCTCGGTCCAGTTGCCCGGCGTGAAACAAGGAGTCCCCGAGATCCTCTGTGATTGAAAGCCTGATCTTCGTGGGACCCGCGGGCAGCGCGTCGAGGGCTGACGCCAGGTACTTTGCGGTCTCCTCATGAGCGTAGACCGACGAGGCGTGGGATGCAGCCGCCAGAGCATACCGTACCGTCTTCTCATGATCACCGGCTTCACTGAAGTGATGCGCGAGGATTTGCGGCGGCGTCGAGGGCGCCGCGCGGGTCTCCAGTACCTTACCAACCCGCCGGTGCAGGGCCCGCCGCACGTCAGGTGCAAGGTGCTGCATGATCACCTCGCGGATCAGGTGATGGCGAAAGTCATAGCGCAGTGGGGCCCGATCGGCCCGCACCAGGTGGAGCGAGAGCAGGCTCATGAACGCCTGGCTGAACGCATCTCCGACCAGGCCGCTCACTTCCTGGAGGGCCTGCAGATCGAAGGTCCGGCCGAGGACGGCGGCCGCCCCCAGGACTCCTCGACCCTCGGGCATCAGGTGGTTCATGCGAGCGAGAATGGCTTCCCGCACGCTCGATGGGATGATCACGGCAGGAATGGCCGACGGATTCAACTGGACGCCCGGTCCGTCGTCAGCATCGACAATCGCCCTGAGGATCTCTTCTGTGAAGAACGGATTGCCTTCGCCATATTGGTAGATCCAGGCGACGAACGGTTTCGACGCCGGGGCACGCGCGCCCAGCACCTGGTCAAGCAGCGCCCCGGTCTCCGCCTCACTCAGTGGCTTTACGGTCAGTTCGTTGGCAAGCCGCTCGCGGAGCAGCTCCTAGCGCAGCCTGGTCAGGCTCTCGGCGTGTACGAGTTCTTCAGAACGGTAGGTGGTCAACACGAGCCACCGGTCGCTGCGTAGCCGCTTCGCCAGGAAGTACAGGAAATCGAGGCTGGCGGGATCGGCCCAGTGGATATCCTCCAGCGCGAGGATCAGCGGCGCGTCCGTCGCAACCTTTCGCAGGACCAGGTAGAGACTCTCGAACAGGCGGCTCTTCTCCTCCGCGGGGTCCAGCAGCGGACTCGGCGTTACGCCGGGAAGCAACTGGGCGAGCTCGGGGAGGAGCTCATCACCTCGGGGGCGTGCGGGCCGAGCAACCTCGATATCTGCGAAGGCGTGCGGGCATGGAGCAACCCGCGGAACGCCTCGATGAAGGGAGCGTAGGGGAGGGCCGCTTCGAACATTGAGCACTTGCCATCGAGTACGCGGATCTCGGTCTGCTGGGCCCGGACCGTGAGTTCAGTGATGAGGCGGCTCTTGCCTATGCCCGCCTCGCCTGCCAGGAACACCAGGTCGCCACGACTCTGACGGGCTTCCTCCAGCCGCTCAAGGAGCCAAAGCAGCTCTTCCTCGCGGCCGACGAAGCGGGGAGACGGGATGGCCAGGCGTCCCAGCGCCCGGCTCCAGAGACCCTTCTCCGAACCCTCGCGCACGGATCCCGCTCCCGTCAGTCTAGGCGTGTGATAGGGTGCTGGGCCGCCCACGATGCGGCCTGGACGCGTGTTTCGAGGCTGAGTTTCGTGAGGATGTGGCTGACGTGCGCCTCAACCGTTCGCTCGGAAATGTAGAGGCGGCCGGCGATGGCGGCGTTGCTGAGGCCGTCGGCGAGCAGGGTGAGCACTTCTCGTTCCCTTTCGGTCAGGGCGTGACCTGAGGGAGTGCGTCCTCCGATCCGTTGCATCGCCTGCCGAACCATGTCGGCGTCGGGCTTCGCGCCGAGGCGTTCCAATATTGCCAGTGCCTCAGTCAGATGCGCCCGCGCCGACTTCCGATCTCCGGGTCCGCTGCGTCGAAGCAGGCAGACGCCCAGGTGGTACCGGAGCAGAGCGTCCTGATAGGGCTGCGCGGCGGTGGCGGGATGGACGAGTCCCGCCTGGTAGTTGGGGATCGCGGCATCAAGGTTCCCTTCATGCGCCGTAACCTCGCCCCGCACGCGGAAGACAACGGGCGCCAGATACCGAAAATGCTTCGCGGACTCTGCTGCCCGTTCCAGCATGGACCTAGCTGCGGCAGTCTGGCCGGCCCGGAGGTGCGCTTCTGCCGCGAGAAGGAGGGCCTCCGAGAAATACTCCTCCGTAAGTCCTGTATCTTCGCCGATCCTCCGAGCCTCTTCAAGGCGCGTCAATGCGGCGGCGACGTCGCTACGCCGAAGTTCAAGACGCGCCAGATTGGCAAGAATGAGCATTCGAGGCCCATAGGCCCCCCCTGGCTGCCCGCGCGCTTCCAGGAGAAGCGCTTCAGCCTCCTCCAGCCGTCCCCGCAAGAGGGAGATAGTTCCCAGTTCCAGCACGGCGAAAGCGTACGGCCATGGACGGTCGTATCGTTCATCGAGATCCTTCGCGACCCTCGAGGCGATCGCTTCGGCCTCGTCCCACCGGCCGTCCAGAAGTGAAAGTTCTGCGAGCGTGACCACCCCACCCAGAAGACTCGGGACTGCGCCGACCCGCTCAACCAGGCCGGCGCTTCGTTCGAGGATTTCTCGGGCGCGGGGGAAGTCCGCGTCGACCAACGCAACCCAACCCGCGCTGTGGGATGCGAGCAACTCGCCCTCGATGTCATGGGCCTGCCTGGCCAGTTCCAGCGCCTTCTCCGCGTACGCCCTGGTCTCGGCCCCTTGCTCTCGATGCGGCAGGCAGGTCTTGAGGAACCGGTAGGCCCGCCCCAATACCGCTGGATCCCCAGAGCGCTCAGCAGCAGCCACACCGGCTTTCGCCTCCGCCTCGGCTCGGTCGATATGGCCCATAAATTTCGCTTGTATGGAGACCAGTTCTCGAATCAAGGCTTCTTCGGCAGGATCGTCGCTCTCGCTGAGAGTTGCGAGTCCCTTCTCGAGGGCTGCAAGGCCCACTCCCGGAGTCTGCTCACTTTGGGCTCTACCGATCTTCCGATACGCCCTGGCCATCCGAGGTCGCATCGCGGCGGTCTCGGCCCACTGAAGCATTAACGTGTAGGCTTCCACCGCACGGTCGAAACGCCCTGAGTAATGCAGGGCGTCGCCCAACGCTTCAGCTGACCTCAGCCGCGCCTCGACCGCATCCTCGGGAAGGACCTTCAAGACAAGGTCATAGTAGCGCGCCGCCTCTTCGTGGGCGTAGACCGATGAGGCCTGTGATGCTGCGGTCATGGCGTAGTGGACAGTCTTGTCGCGATCTCCAGCCTCATGAAAGTGATGCACGAGCACCTGGGGGGTCGCGCCGGGTGACGGCTGTGCCTCCATCCACTCCCCGACACGACAGTGCAGGGCGCGCCGGACATCGGGGGCAATATTCTGTATCACCACTTCCCGGATGAGGTGGTGGCGAAAACCGTAGCGGAGCGGCGTTCGATCCGCGCGGATCAGTTGCAGCGACAGGAGGCTCATACATGCCTGTGTGAACGCATCACCTTCGAAGGCGCTGACCTCCTGGAGGGCGTCCAGGTCGAACGTCCGGCCGAGGATCGCCGCGGCAGACAGGACTCTTCGCGCCTCGTGAGTCAACTGGTTGAGCCGCGTCAGAATCGTTTCCCGTACGCTCGTGGGAATGGCCACACCGGCGAGTGCCTCTGGATCCAGGCGGGTAGCGGGGTCATCGCCCGTCTCGACGATCGCACGGAGGATCTCCTCGGTGAAGAATGGATTGCCTTCGCCGAACTGGAAGATCCAGGCTTTGAAGCGCTCGGGGACGTTCTCGTGCCCGCTCAACACCTGAGTGAGCAACTCGCCCGTTTCCAGTGCGGTGAGCGGTTTGATCATCAGTTCCTGCGCCAGACGCTCGCGGAGGAGATCGTGGCGAACCCGGCTCAGGCCCTCGGTGTGCGAGAGCTCCTCGGGCCGGTACGTCGCCAGGACGAGCCACCGGTCACGCCGCACCCGCCTGGCCAGGAAGTGCAACAACTCCAGGCTGGCAGGATCAGCCCAATGGATGTCTTCGAGCGCAAGGATCAATGGCGCCTCCGCCGCGATCTGGCGCAGCACCAGATAGAGGCTCTCGAACAGCCGGCTCTTTTCGTCTGCGGGACTCAGCGGCGGATTTGGCTGGAGGCCAGGGAGTAACTGCGCGAGTTCCGGCAGGAGCTTCATCACCTCGGGGGCGTAGGGGCCGAGGAGTGCCGCCATCTGCGAGGACGTGCGGGCGCGCAGCAGCCCGCGGAACGCCTCGATGAAAGGGGCATACGGCAGGGCGGACTCAAACAACGAGCACTTGCCTTCGAGCACGCGGACCTCAGCCCGCTGCGCCTGGACTGTTGCTTCGGTGATGAGCCGACTCTTGCCGACGTCGGCCTCCCCCGCCAACAGCACCAGGTCGCCCCGGCCCCGACGCGCATCCTCAAGCCGTTCTTGCAGCCTGAGAAGTTTCCCTCTCCCGTCCGATGAAGTGAGGGCACGGAATGGCCAGGTGTCCCAGCGCCTGGCTCCAGAGCCCTGGCTCGGTGCTCTCCCGCATGGTCCTGCTCCCGTCAGCCTGACGGCGTGAAGTGTCTGATTATGCCCGGTTCGGCAATTCCCTCCTCAGGGATCGGAGAATCTACTCGCCTGGTATCAGCGACTGCACCGTCATCGCCACGTGGAGAGGCGGGTACGGCTTGGGTCTCAGTCTACGAAGGGCCAGCCTCGCCGCCATCGCGGCCAGTACGTATCTTTGGGCGGCATCGCGCCCAGGACACGCGGCACCAGTGGCACGCCGCGTCGCCCCCGGTACTGAGCCCGTGGTAATCTAACACCACGCCCGACAAGTGCGCAGGCCACGCGAGGGCGCGGCCGGACGCGCGAAGAAGGAGGCGAGGCGAAGTGCAGGCGATCCGGACGCTCCTGGCGCTGACAGTGACGCTCCTGCTGGCCAGCACCGCATTCGGGCAGGCTGTGAAGAACCCTGACACGCTGGTCATCGTCTCAATCGGCGCTCCCGAGACCATGGATCCCGCCTACGGCTACGACACGATCAGCTCCCAGGTCTATCTGTGGCACATCTACGAGACCCTGATCTTCCTTGACGGATCCCTGACCGGCTCGTTCGTACCCATGCTGGCGAGCGAGGTGCCCAGCGTGGCGAATGGCGGGATCTCACGAGATGGCAAGACGTACACGTTCAGGATCCGCGAGGGCGTCAGGTTCCACGATGCGACGCCGCTCACGGCGGACGACGTGAGGTACTCGCTCCTCAGGTTCATGTTCATGGACCGCGACGCCGGACCGTCCGTTCTGCTGCTGACCGCGATTCTCGACGCTCAGAAGACGCGCGACGATACAGGTACCGTGAACGTGGCGCTATTCAGT
>JBGPLF010000150.1:0-10214 GCA_041486265.1 bacterium | reverse complement strand
TCGTCCACGAGGCGCGCGAGTAACCGGACCTGGGTGTGGAGGGCCGCCAGCCGATCAGGGGTGGCAGCGACCACCCCGTCGAGCATCCCTTCCAGGTTCGCCTGCAGCACCGACAGCGGCGTGCCCAGTTCGTGGGCGATATCAACGACGAGCTGGCGGCGGCTGTCCTCGAGCCGCCGGAGGTCCACGGTCATGCTGTTGAATGCCCGCGCCATGTTCCCCAGCTGGTCGTCCGACGGGACCGGAACCTCCTGCGCGAGATCGCCCTGACCGATTCGCGCGGCGGCGGCGGACATCTGGCGCAGCGGGGCCGTCATGTAGCGGGCGACCACGATGCCCAGCAGGACGGCCGCCAGACCTCCCGCCATTGCGGCCAGCCACGTGGCGCGCCGAAGTTGCCAGAGGAACAGCAGTTCCGGCGCTCCCATGGCGCGCCGCATTATCGTACGCATGGATCCCGGGTCCCGCATGCGCGGGCGCAGCCCTTCCCTGGGAGGCGATGCCCCCGCCGGTGACAGAGCGCCCGGAGGTGGTTGGATCGCTGGAAGTCGTCCCGGCAGCGGTTCCCTGAGCCGGCCGTCGAAGAGGTACCGGTCGAACTCCGACCGGATCGCCGACGTCGTGATCGTCGCGACGGCGACGATCGACACCAGCGCCACCGCGACGAACGCCAGGATTAACCGGCCTTGAAGGCTCGTCACGGCGACTGATCCCGCCCCGGCTCAGCCAGGCGATAGCCCGCGCCGTGCGCCGTCAGGACGTATCGCGGATGTCGCGGATCGGGCTCAAGTTTCTGGCGCAGGTTCTTGACGTGGGCATCGATCGTGCGCTCGTAACCTTCGAACGCATGACCCTGCACCAGGTCAATCAACTGCAGCCGCGTGAAGATCCGGCCGGGTGCCCGGGCGAGAGCCGCCAGCAGTCTGAACTCGGTCGGCGTCAGTGCCACGGTGACGCCGCTGCGCCGGACCTCCATGCGGCCCGGGTCGATCTCGAGGTCGCCGACGGACAGGATCTCTGAGACCGTTTCTCCGCTCGCGCGCCGCAGCACCGCCCGCACCCGCGCCACCACCTCACGCGGGCTAAACGGCTTGGTGATGTAGTCGTCGGCGCCCAGCCCCAGGCCGAGGAGGCGGTCCACCTCGTCACCACGCGCGGTCAGCATGATGATCGGAGTGCCGCCCGCGGACCGGATTTGCCGCGCGACCTCCCAGCCGTCCACTTCAGGCAGCATCAGGTCGAGCAGCACCAGATGTGGTTTCTCGCGCTGAAAGGCCGCAAGCGCCGCCCGGCCGTCGACGGCGCTTGTGACGCGGTATCCGTCCTGCTCGAGGTACCGGCGCACGATGTCGGTAATCTCGGGCTCATCGTCGACGACTAGGATCGTGCGGCGTGTCACCGTCGGGTTATCCCTTGATGTAACCTGTCTCCGCCGTCTCTACGGCGTTACGATGATGCGCCCTGTCATCCGAGCCTGCCGGTTCCCCGGAATGGCGCAGAAGAACGTGTACTCGCCGGGCTGGTCGGTCTTCACCCCGCTCGTGACCGACTGTCCCGGCGGCGCGAAGAGCCAGATGCGCTGTTGGGGCAGCACCAGAACATGCGGTGTCACGCCTTGATTGACGAGACGAATGTTGATGGCCTCCCCGGTCTTGATGGAGACTTCCGCGGGTTGACACGACGAATCGGTCGTCACAACGTCGATCGTCCGGGCCCCGGCCACGGGTGGGAGCACCTGCGCCTCACCCCACCTCCGTCCAGGTCCCCGCCCCGGACCCCGCCCGGGTCCGAACATATCATGCCGGCCGAAACCGCGCATCATCGAACCCTGGTGCCAGCCCCACGGGATCCCATGGCGCGCTCCCCATGATCCGACAAACAGCAGTCCCGCGACCCCCCCAACGATCAGCACGATGCCAACGATGGCCTGCTTCTTCATGGTCGCCACCGCCTCACGAGAGTTCCTTCTTGAGCGCGTCGTACTCTTCACGCGTGATCTCGCCCTTGGCCAGCCGGCGCTTCAGGATGTCCAGCGGCGCCTCCGCGCTTCCCGAAGGCGCGGCACCCTGGTGCCGCATGGCCGAGGTAATCAGAAGCACGATACCCACCAGGATCAACAGCCAGAAGAGCCCTCCAATGAAGTGCATCCCCGCCCCCCATCCCCCGCCCCAGCGTCCACCGGCCCACGGGCCGCTCATCATCCCAGGTCCCATCATGCGCCCGCCGCCCATCATGCCCATGCCGCCCAGCACCGGCACCAGGATCAGAATGCCGATCACGACCAACGCTACGATGCCGATATCTCGACCGCTCATTGTCCTCACCTCGTCGGACTGAGGGGGAACAGGTCAATCCTGTTCCCGCCCCGATTATGGCACAGTGGCTTGTCACTTACGGTTCTTAGCCTACGGGATTGGAATGCAGCGGCCGTGAATCGGCTGTGAATGTTTTGTGAACTATCAGGCGGATTGCGGCCGGAGCGTCCCGGGGGCCTGTTACAATGGTGCCGGTGAGTCCAGTGGCCACGGCCGCGACGGATCTGGCTTCGATTCTCGATGCACTCACCGCCGAAGGCTCTCTCTATGAGGGTCTGGTGGATGGCAAGCTCCGGTGCGTTGCCTGCGGCCACCGGTGCGTCATCTTCCCGGGCCATCGCGGTATTTGCAAGGTGCGGTTCAATGATGCCGGCACCCTGCGCGTGCCGTGGGGATACGTCGCCGCCCTCCAGTGCGACCCGACCGAGAAGAAGCCCTTCTATCATGTGCTGCCGGGATCAAAGACCCTGACGTTCGGCATGTTGGGATGCGACTACGCTTGCCCGGGCTGCCAGAATTGGATCACGTCGCAGGCGTTGCGCGATCCGGCGGCGGGCACCAGACCGGAGAACGTAACGCCGGATCAGATCGTCGGGCTCAGCAGCCGGTACGGCGCGAGACTTGTGGCCAGTTCATACAATGAGCCGCTTATCACAGCCGAGTGGGCAGTTGCGGTGTTCGGAAAAGCCAGGGACGTCGGGCTGCGCACTTGCTTCGTAAGCAACGGCAACGCCACCCGTGAGGTCTTGACGTATCTGCGGCCCTGGCTTGACTGCTACAAGATTGATCTCAAGGCAATGACCGACCGGCACTACCGGCGGCTCGGCGGCGTGCTCGACCGGGTGCTTGAGACGATCCGCATGGTGCACGACATGGGCTTTTGGACGGAGATCGTGACCCTCGTGATCCCGGGCTGGAACGACTCCGACCAAGAGTTGACCGCTGCGGCTGAGTTCATCGCCTCGGTCTCAAAGGACATCCCCTGGCATGTCACCGCATATCACGCGGACTACAAGATGACCGACTACGGCACCACCCCGGCCGCGACCCTTCTGCGCGCCGCCCAGATCGGTGCGGCCGCGGGACTGCGCTACGTCTATGCGGGCAACCTGCCGGGGCAGACCGGACGATACGAGCACACATGGTGCCCGCGCTGCGGCGCACTGCTGGTGGAGCGCTGGGGGTTCCATGTCCTGCACAACCGCCTGATGGCGTCAGGAGGCCGGTGTCCTGACTGCGGCGAACCGATCCCGGGAGTCTGGGCCTGACGCCCCACGCGTGACGCGTCACGCCTGACATCGCGACGAGCCACGTCCCTTCGATGCCAGACGGCCGCCGGTCCAACCTTCCCTCTTACCTGGCGCTCGGCGCCGGCATCCTCAGCCTGGGCTTCTCAGCCATCTTCGTGCGCTGGGCGAACGCGCCGGGGGTTGTCACGAGTTTCTATCGCATGGCGATCGCCGTGGCGTTGACGGCCTGGCCATTCTACCGCAGGGTGAAAACCAGGCGGAGCCTGCCGCGACCGGGGATTCAGTTCGCGGTACTCGGCGGGTTGTTCTTCGCCGCCGATCTCGGGTTGTGGACGACCGGCGTGGTCATCAGCGGCGCCACCAACCCCACGCTGCTCGCGAACACAGCGCCGCTGTGGGTTGGGCTGGGCGCGCTCGTCTTCTTTCGGGAGAGACTCAGCGCGACGTTTTGGGCTGGCCTGCTGCTGGCGATGATCGGCGCAGCGGTCATCCTCGGCCTCGACGTCCTCCGTGCAGCGACGTTCGGATTGGGGTCGTTTCTCGGGCTATCGGCCGCCATCTTCTACGGCGGCTACTTCCTCCTTTCACAGCGCGGCCGCGAGACCCTCGACTCGGTGACGTACACCTGGCTGTCTGCGGCGAGTGCCACCGTGATCCTGCTCGTCGTCAGCCTGGCGCTTCGCCAGCCGCTGACCGGCTACAGCCGCTTCACCTACCTCAATTTCCTGGCGATGGGACTGTTGACGCAAGGCCTGGGCTACCTAGCCATCAACTACGCGCTCGGCCACCTTCCCGCGACCGCCGTCGCGCCAACGATGCTCGGGCAGCCCGTCGTCACAGCTATCCTGGCCGGACCATTGCTTGGTGAGGCGCTTTCCTCAGGACAGATCCTGGGCGGGATTGCGGTGCTCGCCGGCATCTACGCGGTGCACCGGAGCCGACCGCCGGCACTCCACCGCCCGTGCTGCGGAGCGCTAATCTCCCCGGGAAGCCGAGCGGCTCTGAACAGCGATGCGCGGCTCTGGAAGAGCGGATCAAGATGCAGGCGGCCTATTCGGCGCACTAACCTGCGGGGCGAACGCGCGACTAGGCCCGCGTGCGGACCATGATCACAATGCGGCCGCTCTGGACGACCTCGTCGCGCTGGTTCACGATCTGAACGGCGTGCGTCACGACCCCTCGGCTCGGTTCGGAGCTCAGGCGCTTCTCGATCGTCTCCATCCGGACGTGGACCGTATCGCCGATAAACACCGGAGCCCGGAAGCGCCACTCCTCCAACCCCAAAAGCGCCACCAACGTCCCCTCGACAATCCCGAGACGCATGCGGAGGCCAGATGCAATCGAGAGGACTAACAGGCCCTGGGCGACGCGGCGGCCGAACACGCTGGCGCGCGCGAACTCTTCGTCGGTGTGTATCTGCGTGAAGTCGCCGGACATCCCCGCAAAGGCGACCACGTCGGCCTCGGTAATCGTCCGGCCGATCGTGGTGAACGTCTCGCCGACCTCAAACTCCTCGAAATACCGTCCAGGCATCTCGATCACCGCTCCCTGATGATGAAGAGCACATCGGCAGCGATGGCCCCCCTCCCTGCTGGACCCACGATAAGCGGATTGATCTCGGCCTCCTGGAGATCATCCCGAAGATCCCACACTAGAGCCGCCCACCTGTTGATGGCGTCGATCAAGCTGGCGCGATCCACCGCCGGGCGGCCGCGAAACCCGTCCAGCAGCGTCCGGCCTCGGAGATCAGAAAGCATCTCCTCAGCGTCGCCCGAGGCAAGCGGCAGGCGCCGCGTCGTGACGTCGCGCAGCACTTCGACCAGGATCCCTCCCAGCCCTACGGTGATCATCGGGCCGAGCGCGGGATCAATGGTGGTGCCCAGGATGATCTCAGTCCCCTCGACCTGCGGCTCGACGCGGACGGCATCGACCTGCAGCGACGCCGACCTGGCCACCGACTCGACGATTTCCCTGTGCGCCTGCGCTGCCGCCTCGGGGGATGTAATCCCGACCCGGACTCCGCCGGCTTCCGTCTTGTGGAGCAGTTCGGCGCGCTCGGCCTTGATGACCGCCGGACCGCCGATTGCCCGCACAGCCGCCGCGGTCTCTTCGGGAGTCCGGCAGGTCCGGGCTGCCAGAATCGGGATCCCGTAGGCTCGCAGCAGGGCCCGCGCCTCCTCCGACCCTAGCGTACGCCGCCGTTCCGCCCGCGCCGCAGAAAGCATTGAGCGTGCGGCAGGCGGTCTCTCCTCAGCGGGCCACAGAACGTGCGCGCGCCGGCGAACGCGCGATGCCTCCAGCAGCCTGGCGAGGGCGCCCACTGCCCGGTCGATGTCGTCGAACACCGGAAACCCGCCCTCAGCAATCCGGCGCCCAATCTCATCGTCCCCTGCCTGCCAGACCACCACGACGGGAAGCGACGACCGTGCCAGCCGGTGAAAGGACTCTACGATTCGATCCACCTGGTAGAGCGAGCCGATGATACCGAAGTAGATCAGCAGGGCGTCGACCTCACCGCTATCGGTGAACGCCTCGGCGGCGGCGTCAAACACCTCTGGGTGGGTGAGGTAGTATCCGGTCAGGTCCAGCGGATTCTGCGCGACGGCATACGCGGGGAGCATTGACCGCAGCGTTGCCCTGAGCGCCTCGCTGGGCTGAGGAACCTCCAACCCTCGAAGCACCGCCGCATCCGCCGCCAGAATGCTCGCGCCGCCTGAGTTCGTGAGAACGCCGAGACGGGCGCCCCGCACCCTGCGCGCTCCGGCCTCCGCATGCGCCCGGTCCAGGCGAGAGGCCAACACGACGGCGTCGACCAGCTCGCACATTGTCTGCGCGCGCACGGCTCCGGTCTGCCTGAACAAGGCTTCGTAGGCGTCATCCCGGCCCAGGAGCGCCGCCGTGTGGGACAAGGCGGCCGATCTGCCCGGGGCGGTCCGGCCACCCTTGAGCACGAAAACCTCTGTGCCCGCTCGGCGAGCCTCGTCCATGGCCCGCGCAAAAGCTTCCCCATTCCGCACCGTCTCCAACGCCATCGCCACGGTTGAGACTTCCGGACAGCGGGCGACATAGGCGAGGGCCGCCGCCGCATCGATGTCCGCCTCGTTTCCTGTGTTGATCCACTGACCTACCCCGATGCCCGCCTGCCTGACGAGGACATAGATCACTGCGCTGAGGACACCGCTCTGGCTGATGACCGCTACCGGGCCTGGTGCGGCACCGGCCCGCTCGATGCCTGAGGAAAACGTGGGATAGACGGCGTCCGCGACGTTGGCAAACCCCTGGCAGTTGGGACCGAGAATGCGCACGCCTAACCGGTCGGCGAGCACGCGGAGCTCGCTTTGCAGACGCCCACCGGCCGCGCCGATTTCAGCAAAGCCGGAGGTGAAGATGGTGGCGCCGCTCGCGCCTTTCGCGGCGCACGCCTCCACGGTCTCGAGCACCGCCTCTACGGGGACGGCAATCACCGCGTGCTCGAACGCCTCCGGGATCGCGTCGATCGTCCTGTAACACGGAAGCCCCTGCACGTGGTCACGATGAGGGTTGACGGGAAAGAGCCTGCCCGGGAAGCCGAGTTCACGCAGGTACTTGAGCGGCCGGCCGCCGATCTTGGTCGGATCGTCGGACGCGCCGACAACCGCGATTGACCGGGGAGAGAAGAACTGATCGAGATCGCCGGTCATGCGAGACGCGAGGCCTCTGCAACCACCTCGCGGGCACGCGCAACGCCGACGGGCGTCTCTGTGACTGCGCTGGGGAACAATCGATCGGCCCGGACATAGTCGGATAGCGAGCATAGGGCGTCTGTGAGATCGGCCTCAGTCAACTCGAGCAGCGCGGGCTGCGTGCGGACCCCGGCGTCGCGGATCATCCGCGCGGCGCGTTCCGGCGCATTCCGCTGCAGGACGGACATGATCTGGATGCACAGGCACACCAGCTCGCCGTGCACGAATCCTCTTCGCGTCAGGGACTCGATGCAGTAAGCAAGGTAGTGCTCAGTCCCCTCTTCAGGACGGCTGTGGCCCGCCCGCAAGCACAACTCGGTCTCTGCGACGAAGAGGGCCGTGAGTTCGCGCATCCCCGCTTCTGTCACGTCCCTGATCTCCGGCAGCGCGCGCTCGAGGCGATCGAGCATGCCGCGGGCCTCGGCGGCCATCGCGTCGTGCCACGCGGGCCCACCGAGATCAGCGCCTGATCGCCAGTCGGCCAGGGCCGTGTGGATGGAAAGGATGTCGCCGATGCCGGCACGATTCAGGTGCGGAGGGGCCCGTCGCAAGAGATCGTAATCGACAAGGACTTCTTCGGCGGTGATGTCCCCGACGTAGCGGACCCGCGCGCCCACCCGGACCGCAACCGCGTTCGTCACGCAAGCATCCACAGACAGGATCGTCGGGATGAGCACAAGGCGACTGCCGCGTGTCCAGGCGACGTATTTCGCGGCATCGAGGCACGACCCGCCGCCGATGCCCAGGACTCCCTCGGCGGCCGGCAGGTCGCGAATCATGGCCTGAAGACTTGCCTCCTCCACATCCGTGAGGAAGGCCACCCGGCGCACATGACCGCCCAGCGCCGCGCGGGCCAGCTCCCAGGGCTCCGGCATGGTGATGACGACGCAGGAGTCGAACCGCTCGGCGGCAGCCTGCGCGACTCCGGGATTGAATGTGATCTTTGGAAGTCCAGACACAATCACACTCCTCGCATCACACGAGATGGCATGCGACGAAGCGACCGGGCTCGACCTCGCGCGGTTCGGGCTCGACCTGGGCGCAGTGTGGCATCGCAAATGGGCAGCGGGTGTGCAGCCGGCACCCTGACGGCACGTGCACCGCGCTCGGCACAGCGCCCTTCAGGATGACCGGCTCGGTCCTCGGGAGGCTGTGCTGCGGATCGGGGACGGCGGTAAGCAGCGCCCGCGTGTAGGGATGCAGCGGCCGCTCGTAGAGCTGCTCGGGTGTCCCGACTTCCGCAAGCCACCCCAGGTACATCACGCCGATGCGCGCAGCCAGGCTGCGCACGACGGCCAGGTCGTGCGTAATGAACAACATGCTCAGGTTCAACTGCCGCTGCAGGTCCATCAAGAGATTGAGAATCTGGGCCTGGATCGATACATCGAGGGATGACACGGGTTCGTCAGCCACGATGAACGTGGGGCCGATGGCGATCGCCCGGGCGATCGCAATGCGCTGCCGCTGTCCCTGGCTGAACTCGTGGGGAAAGCGCCGCGCATGCGCGGGTTGCAGGCCGATCATGTGCAGCAACTCAGCGACACGCTGGTCCGCGGCCCGGCCCCTGGCCAGTCCATGAATGATCGCCGGGCGCCGCAGTGTCTCACCAATCGTCATGCGCGGATTCAGGGACGCAAACGGATCCTGGAAGATCGCCTGGACGCGCCGGCGGTAGTCCCGCGGCGCACGGCGAAGCTGCGTCCCGATGTCCTTCCCGTCAAAGGCCACCGATCCGCTCGTGGGCGGCTGCAGTCCCAGCAGGACGCGGCCGACCGTCGTCTTGCCGCACCCGCTCTCCCCGACGAGGCCAAAGACTTCACCCTGCTGAATCGCAAACGAGACACCGTCCACAGCGTGCACGTAATCGCGTGGACGCCGCATCAGGCGGTCACCGAGCGATGGTGGGATCGGGAAGTGGACTTTGAGGTCGCGTACCTCGATCAGGGTTTGCGCCTGGGCGGCGCGCGTCACAGCGTGCGGCGGAATGGTCTCTTCCGCGGGCCCCGGGAAATAACACCGCACCACCCGACCCGCCGCAGCGCGGCCGGCGTCCGGAGGACCGGACAGCGCCTGCAGCGGCGGGCGCGTCATGCACACCGGCTGCACGCGTGGGCACCGAGGCGCGAACGTACAGCCTTCTGGGAGCGCCGTGAGGTCGGGAATGTCCCCTGGGATGGGCCTGAATGCGGCCTGCGCCCGGTCCAGCCGGGGCAGGGAGCGCAGCAATCCCTGCGTATACGGATGTTGAGGATCCTCGAAGACCTGCCGGGCCGGACCCGCTTCGACGATCTCGCCTGCATACATCACCATGATCCGATCCGCGTTCTCCACCGCCAGTCGCAGGTCGTGGGAGATCAGGATGGCGGCCATCCGCCGCTCGGCCTTGATTTCGCGGATCAACGCGAGCACGCGCTCCTGCACGGTCACGTCCAACGCCGTGGTCGGCTCATCCAGAATGATCAGCGCAGGCTCGGCGACCACTGCGATGCCTATGGCGACCCGCTGCCGCATGCCGCCACTGAAGCGGTGTGGGTACTCCACGCCGCGGCGGGCGGCATCCGGAATGCCCACCCGCTCCATCACCTCCGTCGCGCGCCCCTGCGCCTCCGCGCCCGCCATCCGGTGAATGACCAGCGGCTCGGCCACCTGCCAACCGCACGTGAAGACCGGATTCAGGGCCGTCATGGGATCCTGGAAGACCGTGCCGATAGCCCGGCCCCGCAGCGCACGCATCTCCTCGTCGGAGAGCGACAGGATCTCCCGACCCTGGAAGCGGATTGAGCCTCTCGTAATGACTCCCGGCGGCGGCACGAGCCGCAGCAATGCTAATCCCAGCGTCGATTTTCCTGAGCCCGATTCACCGACGACCGCGACAGTCTCCCCCGGCGTGATCTCCAGATCCACGCCGCGCAGCGCCTGGACCGTCC
>JBGPLF010000149.1:0-10273 GCA_041486265.1 bacterium | reverse complement strand
GCTCCGTGGACAAACTGAAGGAAGCGGTTAACGCCGCCGGGCTGGGACGGTTCGGCAGTGGGTGGGCCTGGATGGTCCTCGAGAAGGATGGGAAGCTGGCCGTCAACAGCACGCCGAACCAGGATTGCCCGCTGTCAAGCGGACAGATCCCGATTCTTGGGGTGGACGTGTGGGAGCATGCCTACTACCTGAAGTATCAGAACCGCCGCGCTGACTATCTGGCAGCGTGGTGGAACACGGTCAACTGGAACGAAGTCGCGGCCCGGTTCGAGAGGGCGAAGAACCGCTAGCGCTCAACGCGGAGCGCCGAAAGTCTCGCGAGGGCCCCGGGAAAGTGCGCCGGGGCTCTCGCCCTTTTGGGAAGCAGGAGGCGCAGGTGACAGGGCCGAAGCCGATCTATGAGCACCGTGAGGAGTGGTCATGGAAGACACCGAACTGTGCTGCCCGAATTGTGAGACAGTGATGGAGCGGCGCTTCAACCTGCACATGCCGGAGCACGTGTGGTACGAGTGCCCGATCTGCGGGCACCGTGCCATCCCGTGGGGCGAGTCGTACGTGACGCCCGAGGACGACACCGAAGCCCCACCACCGCTGCACTATTAGCCGCTCACTGCCCGTCACCGCTGCCCCTCTCAAAGCCGTTGGCGCACAAATGTGACCACGTGGTCGGCGAGTTTCTCAAGCACCGCCTCGCCGATCTGCGGGTTCGCCCCCCGGGCATCGCCGAGGATACCGTTTGGAGTGATCGCCTGCAGGCCGCGCCGGAAGAGCTCTTCGGTGTCGATATGCCCCATCCGCCCTTGTTCCAACCGATCGGCTGCCACCAGCGTGGGATGCCGCGCCATCATGATCGAGGTTTCGGTCACCTCCGCATGAATGGCATCAACGTCTTCCGGCGCGCCGAGCGCCGCCGCGGCGGCGACCATGACCCGCATCGTCTCGGCGAGCGCCGGCATCCCCGCGAAGTCAATGATCCGCACGCCTTTCGGTTCGAACTCCTGGCGCAGCCGCTGCGCCGCGACCTCGAGCGCACCAAAGTTCCCGCCGTGCGACGAGAGCAGGACGAAGGTGGCAAAGCCGTGCGGAGCCAGCGACCGCACATACGCGATCACCGTCTCGATGAAGACCTCTTTGGGGATTGAGAGGCTGCCGGGAAACGCCAGGTGGTGGTCCGAACAGCCGGGCCGGATGACCGGAGCCAGCAACGTGTTGCGGAGCTTGCGCGCGACGCGCTCTCCCACCACGTACCCGATGGCGGTGTCGGTCATCGTGGGCAGGTGCGGGCCGTGCTGCTCGATTGACGCCGTCATGATGACGACGGTCCGCACGCCGGATTCTAAGGCCGCCTGCACCTCGGGCCACGAGAGTTCTTCCAGTAGCACGGTGTCTTTCATCAGAAGATCCCCTCCCGCTTGATTGATATTGGAGACGGCTTAGCCGGAGGACAGGACGGTACCTGCCCGGCGGAAAGGGGATCAGAAACGGGCAGGAGAAGGCTTTTTGTCGGGGGAGTGCACTGCATCCGCTCTACGCAAAGGGGAGAACGGCATGCCTAACGTGAATGCGGGGGATACCGCACTGGTCCTCCTCAGCGCCGCGCTCGTCTGCTTGATGACGCCGGGGCTTGCGTTCTTTTACGGTGGGCTCGTGCGCCGCAAGAACGTGTTGGCAATCATGATGCAGAGTTTCATCTCGATGGGTATCGTCACCATCATCTGGGTCTTCTTCGGTTTCAGTCTGGCGTTCGGTGGAGACACCTGGGGGCTGATTGGTGACTTCAGACATGCGTTTCTGCAGGGCGTCGGTTTTGCTCCCAGCCCCACGTACGGCCCAACAATTCCGTTCCTGGCATTTTTTCTCTTCCAGGAGATGTTCGCCATCATCACGCCCGCGCTCATCACCGGCGCATTCGCCGATCGGGTCAATTTCAAGAGTTATCTGATCTTCCTGGTCGCGTGGAGCCTGCTGGTCTATATACCGTTTGTCCATTGGGTGTGGGGCGGCGGTTTCCTGGCAAAGCTCGGTGTGGTAGATTTCGCGGGCGGTATCGTGGTCCACTTGAGCGCAGGGGTGGCCGCGCTGGCGTCGGTCTTTGTTGTGGGCAAGCGTCATATGGCGCCGGGTGAAAAATCGGCGCCGCACAACATTGCGTTCGTGGCGCTCGGCACGGGACTCCTCTGGTTCGGGTGGTTTGGATTCAACGGCGGCAGCGCGCTGGCCGCGAACGGTGTCGCCTCGGTTGCCTTTGTCAATACCGACATTGCCGCGTCCGTTGCCATGGTCGCGTGGTTGTTAATCGCCTGGGCGCGTGAGCACAAGCCCAGCATGACGGGAGCCTTGACCGGAGCGGTCGCTGGTCTCGCGACGGTCACCCCCGCGGCAGGGTACGTGACACCTGCGGCGGCAGGCGTCATCGGCCTGCTCGCAGCAGTCGTCTGCTATTACGCGATCCAGTTTCGGGTCAAGAAGGACTGGGATGACGCCCTGGACGTGTGGGGTGTCCACGGGGTCGGCGGCTCGCTGGGTATTGTGCTCGTCGGCATCTTCGCGAGTGCGGCCATCAATGGCACGAGCGGTTTGATCGAAGGCAACCTGCGGCAGTTCGGCGTGCAGGTCCTCGCCGTCGTGATCACCGTCAGCTATTCGTTCCTGGTCACATATGGCATCCTGAGAGTTGTGAACGTCTTTGCTCCCGTCCGCGTCGCGCCCGAAATCGAGGCGAAGGGGCTGGATCAAACCCTGCATGGAGAGACGGCATACGACGTGGGATAGTTGAGTGCTTGATGTCGATTTGTGTGTGCGGGGCGGGTTCGCGCGGGATACGCTCTACTTATAAAGCTTCCGTGAGCCCGGCCAGCGCGCCGGCCGCGTGACGCACGCGACCGTCCACCACGGTCGCAAGCACCTGCACGCGCAGCAGATCCTCCGCCGTCCCCTCGTACGGACTGCGATCAAGCACGATGAAGTCCGCGACCTTGCCGGCCTCGAGCGTTCCCTGCCACGCCTCGGTCCCGGCTGCATAGGCCGGACCCACAGTGTAGGCGCGAAAGGCCTCCTCCAATGTCAGACACTCTTCAGGATACCAGGCGCGCCCGCGGGATTCGTCCTCGCGGCGCCGCGTGACTGCGGCATAGAGGCCGCGCCAGGGATCAGGGGTCTCGACCGGTGCATCCGATCCGAAGGCCAGCACCGCCCCGCTGGCGGCAAGTGATTGCCAGGCGTAGGACCATCGTGCCCGCCGACCCCAGTAGCGGTCCGCGATGTCGCGGTCGGCGGTCGCATGGATCGGCTGCATCGACGCCACCACCCCGAACCGGGTCAAGCGCGGCAGATCATCCGGATGCAGTACCTGGACGTGCTCGATGCGGTGGCGCGCCCCGACGCGCCGCGACGCAGGCAGGTGCCGTTCGAGAATGTCGAGCACATCCCGGTTGGCGCGATCGCCAATCGCATGGATCGCGGTCCACAATCCAGCGTCAACCGACCTTTGCACTAGACGATCAATCTCTTCTGGCGTCCGCACCTGAATGCCCACATTGCCCGGCTGGCCGTCGTAGGGCGCAAGCATGCTGGCCGTCTGTGATCCGAGCGCTCCGTCGGCGAAGATCTTGAGCGGGCCGACGCGCAGCATCGCATCGCCGAGGCCGGTGCGAATGCCCGCCGCGGCGGCCGCGTCGAGATGGCGGTCGGGCAGCGTGGCGATGGTCCGCAGCGCGAGCTGCCCGCGGGTATGGAGCCGCTGCAGTGCAACAAACTGGTCCGCTCCCTCGGTGGCCGCACCCGTAAACGCGTGGACACCGGTCAGCCCGCGACGATGAAACTCAGCCGACGCGGCCAGCACGGCCTGCTCGCGCATCTCGAGCGTTGCGGGTGGAATGAGCCGCTGGATGGAGAGCCGCGCCTCTTCTTTTAGCAATCCGTCGGGCTCACCACCGGCGTCGCGCCCGATGATGCCTCCTGGCGGGTCGGCCGTCGCGCGCGAGATGCCCGCCACCCGCAGCGCCGCCGAGTTCACCCACAGGAGGTGACCATCTTTGCTGCTGAACGCCGCCGGCCGGCCGCCGGTCGCGGCATCGAGATCGTGGCGCGTCGGAAAGCGGCCCTCGGCCCACAGGTTCTTGTCCCATCCGTGGCCGATGATCCAGGCATCTGCGGCGGCAGCGCCCGACGGACCTTCCGCCCGCCGCGACGCGATCGCCTGCGCGATCACGCGCGCCGCTTCCGAGATTGACCTCGTCTCCCGGAGTTCGATTTGCAGCAGGCCGAGGCCGTAGCCGACGATGTGGTTGTGGGCGTCGATGAGCCCGGGGAAGACAGGTAGCCCGAGAAGGTCGACGCGGCGGGCCCGTGGGTGTGCCGAAACGAGGTCATCGGCGCTCCCTACCGCGAGCAGCCGTCCGCCCGTCACCGCCAGCGCGTCGGCGCGGGGGTATGGGTCGCCGCGGGTGTGAACACGTGCCTGGTGGTAAATCGTGAGGTCCATGCGTCTTGTTTCTTCCGCAGGGACCGGCAACTTCCTACGCAGCCAGCACAGCCGAATCCCCGGGACCGCTCGAAAGCTCCTTCAGCCTCCGGCGCTGAAGCGAGACAAATACGCCCGCAAGGACAACCTGAACCGCCAGCGCCACGAACCACAGCGACCGGGCGTCGATCCGGGACTCAGGGTCCCGCGCGAATGCGGAGAAGGGAGCGAAGATGGCCGTCACCGCCATGCCCTGGGGCGATCGGTAGAGTCCGATGGCAGCGAGCAGGAGGGTCGTGCACGTATAGAACACGACGAGGTACAACAGGCCCAGCAGCAGCGGGCGGCGTCCGCGCCGGAGATTCATCCACTGCAGGAAAAGGATGTCGCGGACGAACCACAGCGAGACGAAGACCAGTCGGAAGATCGCCCACGCAGGATCCCAGGAAAAGCCCGGGGCCCGCATGACCGGCAGGATCGCCACCACGCCGAGCCCGACGAGAAGCGCACCCCCCATCAGATACGGGGCCGGCCAGGTGGCGGTCACCCACCTCGCTTCCACCGCCGCGCCCGCTTCGCGCAGCCGCCGCACCTGATCGCGATTGCGAATCAGGACGAACCCCAATATGAAGAAGAGACTGGTGTTCAGCCCCAGCAGCACCCCTTGGGCCGACAGCGCGTCCCAACTCGACCACCGGAAGAAGCCCACCAGGATGAGATTCACATAGAGGGCAAAGCCGAGCGCCTGCGCTGGTGTGAATAGCTCATAGACGGCGGGATCACGCTTGATATTGCGGACCACCGCCAGCAGAAACCATCCCATAAAGATCGCGTCGAGCACGATCAAAACGAACGCATGATGCACCGGCCAACCAAACACCATATCTACCATCGGGCCAGGGCCACTCACTGGAACGCGCTGCTGTGCGAGAAGACTCTGCACATTCCAGGTCGTCTGCCCGACGAGATCCGATGCGAAAAACGGCGTGAGCTGGCCTAGATCCAGGATGGCTCTGACGATCCCGGACGGAAACAGCACCAGGACAAGGTACACCAGCACCGCCCCGGACGCGGCCCCGCGCTCGATCAGCAGCGAGATCAACAGGGCAAACGCGTGATAGGCGATCGACCCGACGATCAGGGCCGCGTAACCCATCAGCACGAAGGATGGGTCCGCGCGATCAACCATCGCCCCCACGATGGCGGCCGGCAGCAGGCAGAGCGCAATGAAATAGCTCATCGCCGGCGCGCCGAAGAGCTTGCCGAGCGTCAACTCCAGAGGCGTCAGGCGCGTGACCCGCTGAAAATCAAAGGTGTTGGTGTCCTTCTCCCGCTGCACGGCGTGCAGGCAGGCCACCCCGCCTCCAATGAGCAGCACGAACGCCTGCGCCGTCACGGCCGCGAGGAGTAGCTGGTGGCCCCAGTCGCCCGCATGACCGGCCTGCCGGGAGGCAAATGCGAGTGAGAAACCGACGGCCAGCGACAGGGCCCCGCAGATGATCGCGGCGGCAAGCATGCGCCCCGGGCGCAGTTGAGCGCGGACGTTGCGGATCAGCTCGGGGTTCGAGAACAGCGCGGTCACATCACTTCTCCACGCGACAGGCGCGAGAAGACGCGCTCAAGCGTCTCCGTGACTTCCTCGACGGCACAGACCGGGGCCCCCGCTGTGACCAGCGCCTTCACGAGCCCGGCCAGGTCGGCGTCACCGCCGGCAAGGAAGAACTGCGCGTGGGATGGCTCGGCGGCCACGCCGGAGACTTCCGGACGGCCCTGCAGCCAGGCGCCAAGTGGAAAACCAGGGACGGCGATTCGGATCCGGACGGTACGGGCGCCGGCCGCTTCCCGCATGACCTGCTCGAGGGGACCGGCACGCAGCAGCCGACCTTTCTCGATGATCCCGACCGAGGTGCAGATCTCCTCGAGGTCGGCGAGCAAGTGCGAGGTGATGAAGACGGTCTTCCCGTCATGGTTGAGAGCCTTGATGAGCTGCTTGAGATCCAGCCGGGCGTTGGGATCAAGCCCGACCGCCGGTTCATCCAGTACCAGCACCAGTGGATCGTGGAGGATCGCACGCGCGATGCCGAGCCGCTGTTTCATCCCCCGCGACAGGCCCGCGATGAAGGCGCCGCGCTTCGTGTCCAGGCCCATCACGTCAATCGCGTAGTCGATCCGGCCGGGGATCGCCGCAGGCGCCATCTTGTAGGCGTGGGCGAAATAGTCGAGGTATTCCCACACTTTGAGATCGTCATACAGTGAAAAGAAGTCGGCCAGGTAGCCGATGAACTGCTGTGCCTCTTCCGGTTGGCGCTCAACGTCCACGCCGTTCACCGTCACACGTCCGGCCGTAGGGACAAGCAGGCCGCAGATCATCTTGAGGGTGGTGGTCTTTCCGGCGCCGTTCGGGCCTACCAGCCCAAAGATCTCCCGGGCGGGAATCTCAAGGTTTAGATGATCGGCAGCCACCACCTGCGTCTGCTCCCCGGCCCCGGGAGGCAGGTCATAAACCTTGGTGAGACGTTCAAGGCAAATCATCGCGGCCTGGATGTCTCCCGTTGGCGTCAGAGGAGATAGATCGCAATGATCAGACAAATCATGAACGCGACGCTCGTGGCCAGATCGACCAGCTCGACCGCGGGTTCCTGACGAGGCAGATGCCGCCTGCGCCGGACCTCGGCCTTGAGGATGTCTTCCAGCGGTCCTGCAATCACCGTAGCGAGCGAGATGAACAGCGCGGGGACGACCTTATCGGCCCAGAAGCGATAGAAGCCGAAGAGGATCTGAAAAATCCCTAGGACGACACCGAGAACGTACAGCAGCCGCTTCCAATGCTCCATATTCGTCTTCCCCCCCTACGCGATCTCGACGGTCGGGTCGCCAACGAAGTTCAAGATCTCCTCACACCACCGGGCTACGGCCAGGAGCCGGTCTTCCGCAAAGACCCCCGCAACCAGTTGGACCGCGAGGGGCAGGCCATCGCCGGACACGCCGCTCGGCAGCGCGATGGAGGGAAGCCCGCCGAAACTCCATGGGGCACAGAGCACCGGATCACCCGTGGAGTCGAGCCCCTTCGGCGCGGTCGTGGGGGCCACCGGCATCAAGAACGCGTCGAACCGCTGGAGGATGGGTCCCATCTCTTCCCTGAAACGCCGGCGGGCCTGCTGCGCGCGGACGTATTCAACGCCGGAGATCGTCAGTCCCTCCTCGACGAGCCGGCGGATCCCGGGGCGGTACTCATCGGCGTGCTTGGCGAAGCGCGCCTGGTGGAACGTTGCCGCGTCCACACGCAGCACGAGTTGTCCAGCGTCATGGACAGCCAAAGCGCTCGACGGAAGCGCGACGTCCTCGACTGAGGCGCCGGCAGTGGCAAAGCGTGAGGCGACGGCGTCGAGGTGCGCATTCACCTCCGCGCCGGCCTGCTCCCTGAACAGGGCGCGCGGGATTCCCAGACGGGGCGATCGCACCGGGCGGCCGAGCGCGGCCATGTAGTCCACCGTGGGCACCGGCGCAGCGCACCCGTCGGTCGACTCAGGGCTCGCCAGCACCGTGAGCGCGATCGCGGCATCTTCCACGCTTCTGGTGAAAATGCCGACGTGATCCAGGCTCCAGGCCAGCGGAGTGACGCCGGCGGTGCTGATCCGGCCGTAGGTCGGCTTCAGACCGACGATCCCGCAGTACGCGGCCGGGCGGAGCGTCGAGCCGATCGTCTGCGAGCCCAGCGCCAGCGGGATCATCCGAACCGCCACCGCCGCTGAAGAACCGCTGGATGACCCACCGGGCGTGTGCTCACGATTCCACGGATTCCGCGTCACCGCGGGGTCTGAGTACGCGAACTCTGTCGTCGTGGTCTTTCCGATGAACACGGCGCCCGCCTGCCGCAACCTCGCGACCGACGCCGCGTCGGTCTGCGGGCGTTCATGCGCAAATGCGCCAGCCCCCGACGTTGTCACCATCCCGGCGACGTTGAAGATGTCTTTCAGCCCGACCGGGACGCCGTGGAGGGGCCCGCGAAACCGGCCGGCGCGCGCTTCTGCGTCGAGGGTGCGCGCCGTCTCCAGCGCTCCGGCAGCGTCGACATATACCCAGGCCTTGATCGCCAACTCGAGTTTCTCGATCTGCGCGAGGCAGGCTTCAACAACTGCAATCGGCGAAAGGTCACCTGCGCGGATTCGCCTGGCGGTTTCAGTGACAGTCAGGATGTCGACGGGCGCCATGTTAGCTTCGTGGGAGCGCGCGCATCAGCGTCGCCATCTGAATCGCCCCGTGTGCGGCCTCGACGCCGCGATTGACCTTGTCCCCGGCGCGAGCGACAGCGTGCGTGGGATCGAATACTGCGAGCACTTCGTTGATCACCGGGACACCGTCCTCCAGCGCCACCCGCGCGATGCCAGCCGCCGCGTTTTGCGCCACGAGATCGAAGTGTAGTGTCTCGCCTTTGATGACGCAGCCGAGGCAGATGATGGCATCGAACTGCCGGGTGCGCGCCAGGCGTCGCGCCACCAGCGGGATTTCCAGCGCACCGGGCACCCAGACCACGTCCACCCGCGCCGCCCCGCGTGCCGCCAGCACCGACTGCACGCCGTCGAGGAGCCGCTGCGTGATGTACTCGTTGTACCGGCTGACGACGATCGCAAAGGACAGCCCAGTGGCGTCGTCGCTGCCGCGATAGACGGTTCCCGTGTCCATCCTAATCCAGATGCAGCAGGTGCCCGAGCCGGTGCCGTTTGGTCTTGAGGTAGGCAATGTTCTCGCTGTTGGGCGGGATCTCCAGCGGCACGCGCTCAACGACCTGGATGCCGAACCCCTCTAGCGCGGCGCGCTTCTGGGGATTGTTGGTGAGCAGCCGGATGCGCCGCACGCGCAGATCGGCCAGGATCTGCGCGCCGACGCCATAGTCCCGCGGGTCGGGTGGGAAGCCCAGGAGTTCGTTGGCCTCCACCGTGTCGCGGCCCTGATCCTGCAGCGCGTAGGCTTTGATCTTGTTGTCGAGACCGATGCCGCGGCCTTCCTGGCGAATGTAGACGATGACGCCGCGCCCCTCCTGTGCGATCGCGCGCATCGCCGCGCGCAACTGCTCGCCGCAGTCACACCGGAGCGACCCGAAGGCCTCGCCCGTCAGGCATTCGGAGTGCATCCGCACCAGCACCGGTTCGCCATCCTCCACCGTCCCTTTAATCAGGGCCAGGTGGTTCGATCCGTCAAGCATGTTCTCATAGACGATGGCTTCGAATTTGCCGAGAACCGTCGGGAGGCGGGTTTGTCCCTCGCGCCGGATGAACGGGTCGTGCCGCAGGCGATGGCGGATGAGATCGCGGACCGTCAGGATCTTGAGCCTGTGCTGTTCGGCGAACTGCTGCAATTCCGGCAGCCGCGCCATCGTGCCCTCCTCGTGGACGATCTCGCACGCGACGCCGACCGGCTGCAGGCCCGCCATGCGGGCGAGATCCATCACGGCTTCGGTGTGCCCGGCGCGCCGCAGCACACCACCGGGTGCGGCCCGGAGCGGGAAGACATGACCAGGGCGCAGGAGATCTTCGGGCTTCGTCGCTGGGTCGGCCAGCAACCTGACCGTGAGTGCCCGGTCAAAGGCCGAAATTCCAGTTCCACCGCTGCGAGCGTCGACCGACACGGTAAAGGCCGTGCCGTGACTAGCGGTATTCTCGGTGACCATAGGCGGGAGCTTTAGCTCCTCGCATCGCTCGGCCGTCATCGGGACGCAGACCAGGCCGCGTGCATGGGTGATCATAAAGTTGATCGCCTCGGGCGTGGCATGCTCGGCCGCCATGACAAGGTCGCCTTCGTTCTCGCGGTCCT
>JBGPLF010000148.1:0-10290 GCA_041486265.1 bacterium | reverse complement strand
TCGTGCTCACGCTGGCCTTGAACTACGGAGGCCGCGCCGAGATCGTGGACGCCGTGAACCGCGTCCTTGAGGCCCGAGGCCCGGGGCCCCAGGCCCGAGTGACCGAAGAAGAGATCGGCGCCCGGCTTTATACGGCGGGCCTGCCGGATCCCGACCTGGTCATCCGCACGTCAGGCGAGATGCGCCTCTCCAATTTCCTGTTGTGGCAGGCGGCGTACACCGAACTCTACTTTCTCGACGTCTACTGGCCCGATTTCACGCGCGATCACCTCATCGGCGCGATCGCGGAGTACCAGCACCGGCAGCGGCGATTCGGCGGGACGACCGGTGAGTGAGCGGCTGCGTGCGTGGCGCGACGCGGCGCTGCTGCGGCGGACGGCCACCATCGTCGTCGGCGCGCCGGCGCTGATCGCGGTGTTGTGGCGGGGCGGGGGCCTGCTGGCGGCGGTCGTTCTGATCCTCGTGGCGCTGGGCGCGCGGGAGTTTGATCGGTTGGTGGCGGGTCTCGGGTATCGATCCTCACCGGTCATGATGGCGGGGGCGCTGGCCTTCCCGGTTCTCGCTGCGCTGGGGCGCTGGGATCAAGCGAGTCTCGCGACCGCGGTCGTCGTCATGGCGGCCGCCGGCTTGACCCTGACGGCCTCACGGCGGGCGGGTTCCCCGGGAGGCGCCGCCGTGGATGTGCTCGGGGCGCTGTATGTTGGGGCACTGCTCGCCTACGTCATCCTGTTGCGGGATGCCGTCGGCTTCCGCGCCACCGTCACGATCCTGGGGATCATCTGGACCAGCGACTCGATGGCGTATCTCGTCGGCAGGAAATGGGGCAGGCGCAAACTCTCGCCCGCCATCAGCCCGGGCAAGAGCGTGGAAGGATTTCTGGGAGGCCTCGCGTCGGGCGTCATCGTCGCAATGTTGGTCGCATCCTGGCAGGGATGGCCCGTCGCCAGGCTCGGCGCGATCGCCACGGCGGTGGTCCTGGTCGGCGTCGTGGGCGACCTCTGGAAATCCACCATCAAGCGCGCGGCGGGCGTGAAGGATTCGGGCAGTGTCCTGCCGGGGCACGGCGGCATCCTCGACCGCTTCGATGCGGTGCTCTTTGGCACCCCGGTTGGGTATTACCTGTGGAGATGGCTGGTATGACGCGGCTCGTCATCCTCGGATCGACCGGCAGCATCGGTCGAGCGGCCCTCGAGGTCGCCGAGGCCCTCGGCGATGTCCAGGTCGTCGGCCTGGGCGTGCGCCGCGATGTCGGCGCGCTGCAGCCGCAGGTCGCGCGCTGGCGGCCGCGCGCCGTGGCGGTTGATGATGAGGCGGCGGCTGATCGGGTGAGAGACGCGCTGCCCTCCGGGACCACGCTGTTCGCCGGCGCGGGCGCGGCGACCTTGCTGGCGGCGATGCCCGACGTGGACGTAGTGCTGGTGGCGGTGGTCGGTGCCGCCGGACTGCGCCCGACACTGGCGGCGCTGGAGGCCGGGCACGACGTGGCGCTGGCGAACAAAGAGACGCTGGTCGCCGGGGGACATCTCGTCGCAGCCGCGCGTGATCGCAGCGGCGCGCGTTTGCTGCCGGTGGACAGCGAGCACAGCGCGATCCTCCAGTGTCTGAACGGCGAAGACGGGCGGACGATCCGCCGTCTCATCCTGACCGCGTCGGGCGGGCCGTTCCTGCGACGATCGCTGGCCGAACTCCATACCGTGACGGTGGAGGAGGCGCTTGCGCATCCCACATGGAACATGGGGCGAAAAGTCACGATCGATTCGGCCACCTTGATGAACAAGGGGCTGGAGATCGTCGAGGCGCACTGGCTCTTCGGTGTCGCGCCGGAACACATCGAGGTCGTCATCCACCCGCAGAGCGTGGTACACTCGATGGTCGAGTTCATCGACGGCGCTACGATCGCCCAGGTGGCACGCCCAGACATGCGCGGCCCGATCCAGTACGCGCTCACGGCGCCGCGCCGTCGACCGGGGCTGGTCGCGCCGATGGAATGGGATCGGTTGACCCTGACGTTTGAACAACCGGACCCGGAACGGTTCCCCGCGATCGGCCTGGCCCGTGAGGCGTTGCGGCGCGGCGGGACCGCGCCAGCGGTGCTCAACGCCGCGAATGAAGTCGCGGTCGAGCGGTTTCTCGACGGAGGATGGCGATTTCCGGAGATTATCGAGACGGTAGCCACCGTGCTGGCGCGACACGAGACGCAGCCTGCGCCTTCGCTCGATACCGTATTAGCAGCTGACACCTGGGCGCGAACACAGGCTGCCCAGAGCGCGCAAATGGTGAGGTGACGGACGTGTCCAATGTGGTGCTGGTGGTGCTGGCGTTCGGCTCGATGATCTTCTTTCACGAGCTCGGACATTTCCTGGTGGCGAAGCGCGCGGGCGTGCGCATCCACGCGTTCGCGCTGGGCTTCGGCCCTCAGGTGTTCGGATGGACGCGCGGCGAGACCACGTATTCCCTGAACCTGCTGCCGGTCGGCGGGTATGTCCGGATGGAGGGAGAAGACGCCGAGGGCGAAGGAGGGCCAGGCAGCTTCCGTTCGAAATCCGTGGGCGCGCGGATTGCGATCATCGCCGCGGGTCCGATGATGAACCTGGTTCTGGCCGTAGTCATCCTGGCCATCGCGGCCAGCACCGGCGGGGTCGCAACTGGCACCAGCACACGCATCGCCATCATCGAGAAGGGCTGGCCGGCTGCGGACGCCGGACTTCGGCCAGGTGATGCCATCATCGCGATCGACGGGACGTCGGTCAACTCGGGCGATCAGGTCGTCGACACCATCCACCGCAGCACCGGGCGCGAGTTGACGCTGACCATCCACCGGGGGACCGAGGACCTGACAGTCAAGGTCACGCCGCGTCTTGATCCGCAGCGCGGGATTGGGCGGATCGGCTTCACGCCCGAGGCGGTGTGGACGCGGCTGAGCCCTCCCCGAGCGCTCATCTGGGCCGTGCAGAGCACGGGGCAGTATATCGTCGGGCTCCCGAGTGCCATCGCCTCACTGGTGCATGAGGGGGCCTTCTTTAGAAATCTGGGCGGACCGGTCGCGGCCGGCGGTCTGCTGGCGCAGGCTGCCAAATCGGGCGTCCAGGCCTTCCTGAACGTGGCGGCGTCGCTGTCGATCATCATTGGGATCTTTAACCTGCTGCCCATCCCGGCCCTCGACGGAGGCCGCCTGGCCTTCCTTGTCGGCGAAGCGATACGGCGGCGCCCGCTGCTCGACGCGCGCCGGGAAGGCATGGTGCACCTGGTGGGGTTCGCGCTGCTCATGATCCTGATGTTCTGGTTGACGGCGCGGGACATCAGACCCTACCTGCCCTGGCGGCAATAGCCTCGAGAATGCGGCGGGTGACCGAGTGAGCGATCTCGCGGGCGACTCAGGGAGAGCATTCGTGCATCGTCTGCACACGAGGAAGGTCGGGGTCGGACGGGTCGAGATCGGCGGCGGCGCGCCCATCGCCGTCCAGTCCATGACCATCACCGACACCCGTGACGTCGACGCGACGCTGGCGCAGATCTACCAACTGGCCTCCGAGGGCTGTGAGATCGCGCGCGTGGCGGTGCCCGACTCTGAGGCGGCCGCGGCGCTGCGTGAGATCAAATCCCGCAGCCCGCTGCCGATCGTCGCGGACATCCACTTCGACCACCGCCTGGCTCTGCAGGCGCTCGAGGCGGGGGTCGACAAACTCCGCATCAATCCCGGCAACATCGGCAGCCGCGAGCGAACCCGCATCGTCGCACGCGAGGCGAAGGCGCGTCGGGTCCCGATCCGCATTGGCGCGAATATTGGGTCGTTGTCCAAGGCCACGATCCGCAAGTTCGGCCGCCCCTGCGCTGAGGCACTGGTCGAGAGCGCGCTCGACGATGTGAAGGTCCTCGAGGATCTCGACTTCCACGACATCGTCATCTCGGTCAAGGCCTCCGATGTGCCGATGATGATCGACGCCTACACGATGATCGCCGAACGGGTGACGTATCCGCTGCACCTCGGCGTGACGGAGGCCGGGACGGCGTTTGCGGGGGGATTGAAGTCGGCTGTGGGGATCGGCGCGGTACTGGCCCGCGGCATCGGCGACACGATCCGCGTGTCGCTGGCGGCCGAGCCGGTCGAAGAGGTGCGCGCCGCGTTCGAGATTCTCAAGAGCCTCAATCTCAGGTCGCGGGGTGTGCAGTTCGTCGCGTGTCCCTCGTGTGGTCGGGCCGAAGTCGACATCATACAGATCGCGCAGGAGGTCGAGCGCCGTCTGCGTCACGTCCCGGCGCCGGTCAAGGTCGCCGTCATGGGCTGCGCCGTGAACGGGCCTGGCGAGGCGCGGATGGCCGATCTCGGCGTCGCCTGCGGCCGCGGGATGGGGTTGATCTTTCAGGACGGCAAGATCGTGGCGAGCCTGCCCGAAGATCGCCTGATCGACGGGCTGATGGAGCACGTCTGGAAGATCGCCCGCGAGCGGTATGGGGTCATCGAGGGCCCGCCCGACGCCGTGCCCGCCGGGCGCCGGCCCGCATGATCCCGCAGTGGGAAACGCTCGTCAGGCTGCTGCTGGCCGTGGTGCTCGGCGGCGTGATCGGGTTCGAGCGGGAGAGTGTCGATAAACCCGCCGGGTTCCGCACCCACATCCTGGTCTGCGTAGGCGCGGCGCTGTTCGCCCTCGTCTCCCGCGACGGGTTCTTCGGCACCGGTGCCGATCCCGCGCGCGTGGCCAGCAACATCGTCGTCGGCATCGGCTTCCTCGGGGCCGGCACGATCTGGCGCACCGGCGTCGGTGTGCAGGGCCTGACAACCGCCGCCAGCCTCTGGAGCGTCGCCGCGATCGGCACAGCGACCGGCATCGGCTACTATCACGGCGCGGTGGGTGGGACGGCCATTGTGATCGGCGTGCTCACGCTGATGAAGGAACTTGAGCGCCGCCTTCCGCGCCGCGGCATGGGACACTGTGTCATGCTGATGGCGGACGTCCCGGGACAGCTCGGCCGGATCGGCACCGTGCTCGGATCGCTCGGGGTGAATATCGACCGTGTGGAGCTCACCGGCAAGGTCGACCAGAAGGTCCTGCTCGATCTGATGCTGCGACTGCCGATGCGTGTGACCCGTGAAGACGTCTTGATCGCCCTGGGCGAGCTCCAGGGGGTGGATGAGGCGCGCTGGGAGACCTAACCCACCCCGCGAGTCGCCGAGCGCGTCGCGGAGACCCGGGGGAGCGTCATGATCCCGCTGAGGGACAGCACCCGCTCGCGTTCGTCCCCCATCGTCGTCTACCTGATTATCGCGGCCTGCGTCGCCGTCTTTCTTCATGCCGAGGGTCTCGGCCGTGGCGAGACCCAGATGGCCTTCTATGCGACCTACGGCGCGATCCCGCGCGCCATCACTCGAGGACCGTGGCTGGAGGCATGGCTCGGCCTGCTCACCTCCATGTTCCTGCACGGCAGTTGGGTGCATCTCGGCGGGAACATGCTCTATCTCTGGGTGTTCGGGGACAACGTCGAGGACGCCATGGGGCACGTCGGCTTCCTGGTGTTCTACCTGCTCACCGGCGTGGTCGCCGCGCTCGCCCATGTAGCCACCCAGCCGGCCTCGACGATGCCCCTCATCGGGGCCAGTGGCGCGATCGCCGGCGTGCTTGGCGCCTACCTGATCCTCTATCCTGGCGCGCGCGTCACCTCGCTGCTGATCATCTTTGTCTTCATCAAGCTTGTCGATCTGCCGGCCGTGCTGGTGCTCTCGCTGTGGTTCCTGCTCCAACTCTACCAGGGGGTCGCGACCCTTGGCGCGCCCGGGGTCGCGACGGTGGCCTTCTGGGCGCACGTGGGCGGGTTCATCGCCGGCGCGCTGATCGTGCTATTGTTTGTACGCCGCCGGTAAATCATCCCGGGTGTCTTCTCGATGCCCCCCGGGTTTTGGTATAGTGACCGAGTGACCTGTACGCTGGAGTCCCAGGGAGGATGGGAATGCGCAATATCACGGTTGAGATGCTGGCCCGGACGCCTGTCGCCCAGCACCAGGTGGAGATCGTCGAGCGCAAGGGCATCGGCCATCCGGATTCGATCTGCGATGCCATCATGGAGCGCGTGTCGATCGCACTGAGTAAAGAGTACCTGCAGCGCTTCGGACGGATCCTGCACCACAACATCGACAAAGCCTTTCTCGTCGCCGGGAATGCGGAGATCCGGCTGGGCGGCGGGGCCGTGACCGATCCGATGCGGCTGATCTTCGGCGATCGGGCGACGGCAGAGGCCAACGGTGTGCACATCCCGGTCGGCGAGATCGCCGTGGACACGGCCAAGGCGTGGATTCGGGAGAACCTGAGATTCGTCGATCCCGAGAAGCACGTGATCTACGACGTGCAGATCAAGCCGGGATCGCCGGAGTTGACGGACATCTTCTCGCGTGACGGCCAGCCGGTGGCCAACGACACCTCGGCCGCCGTCGGCTATGCACCCCTCACGCCGACCGAGCAGGCCGTGCTAGAGGCGGAGCGCATGATGAACTCCCGGACCTTCAAAGAGCATTTTCCCGAAGTCGGCGAGGACATCAAGGTGATGGGGTTCCGCCGCGGCGACGAGCTACACCTGACCGCGGCCGTGGCGATGGTCGACCGGTTCATCGATAGCGAGACCACCTACTTCCGGCGCAAGGGCGATCTGCACGACGCGGTGATGGACAGCATGCGCGCCAAGGGCGCGTTCAGCCAGACCCACCTGTACATCAACACGCTCGATGCGCCCGGCCGCGGGCTCGGCGGGATGTATCTCTCGGTGACCGGTACCTCCGCCGAGAGCGGCGACTCCGGCCAGGTAGGCCGAGGGAACAAGGTCAACGGCGTCATCGCTTTGAACCGTCCGATGGGTACCGAGGCGGCTGCCGGGAAGAACCCGGTGTCGCACGTCGGCAAGATCTACACGATCATGACGCACCAGCTCGCCAATCGCATCCATCTCGATGTGCCGGGGATTCTCGAGGTGTACGTGTGGCTCCTCAGCCAGATCGGGGCGCCCATCGACCAGCCAAAGATCGCGGCCGCGCAGATCGTCCTGGAGCCCCACGCCCGCCGCGCCGTCGTCCAGCGCCGCGTGCGCGAGATTCTCGACCATGAGCTCGCCAACATCAACCAGCTCTCTCACGATCTTGCCGAGGGGCGCTACTCGGTCGTCTGACCGCCAGCGGCACCCAGCGCGGCCCTTGATCCGGCGCGCGGCGGGCGCCGCCGTCGCGATCGGTGTGCTTCTGACCTCGGGATGCCAGGTCCGCCGCCAGGCCGCGCCGATCGGTGCCGGGGTGCTGCATGTGCAGCAGGTCGCCCGGGTCACCGATCGTGCGGCGCTGAGCCCGATCGCCTGGTCGCCCGACGGCCGCCGCTTCGCCTACGGCCGCCGCGACGGGGTCTGGGTCCATCAGATCGGCGACGCGGTGGGGACGAAGATCACCTCAGGCGAGGTTGTCACGGCGGTCGCCTGGTCACCAACCGCCGATGTCATAGCCTACGTCGACCGTGGGGTCTTGTGGACGGTGCGTCCCGACGGCCGCGATCGCCGGCGGATTCCGATCCAGGGCGTGGCAACCACCCCCGTCTGGGCTCCAGGCGGCGATCGCCTGGTGGTGGCCGTCCGGCAGGTTGGAGAGAACGGCGGACTCTCCCGCCTGTGGCTGACGAGTTCCGACGGGACGCTGCTTCGTCCGATTCAATGGGATGCTCGCGGCGAGCGCGTCACCGCGCTAGGCTGGTTCCCCGACACGCTGCATCTCTTCGTCGGCCTGGCCGCGCCGGACGGCGAGGCCACGGTAGAGTGGTGGCAGGTGAGGATCGCCTATCCCGACTTTCGCAAACTCCCCGGGCCACCGCAGCCGGTGCTGGAATCGGTGCTATCGTCAAAGGGCGACTGGGTGGCCTTCGTGAGCGCCGACGGCGGCGGCGAGCGCGCGTACGTCGTGCGCATCGACGGCAGCGGGCTGCACGCCATCTCCCCGTCCTCGCGCCGGATCGGCGGCCTGGCCTGGTCGCCACACAGCGACAAGGTGGCCTACGGCCTGCTGCCGGGCGAGGGGCAGGCCGAGATCTACCTGACCGGTACGACCGGGGCGGCACGCGTGTTCGCGGCGTCGTACCGCTTCGAGTCTCCCGACCCCGCAGCGGGCCTGTCCCTGGTCTGGGCGCCGAATGAGGTGCACCTGGCCTACGGGACCAACACCGGCACGCTCGGGGGCCCGGTGTGGCTCGCCACGTTTCAGACTCGCTGACAAGGCCCGCTGAGGTGGGACGGCCGTGCCGGACGCCGCCTGACCGCCCGGCGGGGTTGACAGCCCCAGATTCGCCTTCAGAATAAAAGAAGACAGTTTTCCGTTCGTCTGGTCGGAGGAGAGGCAATGCCGATCTACGAATACCGCTGTACGCAGTGCCAGCATATCTTCGAGCGCTACCAGCCCGTGGGCGACCCAGTTCCCACCTGCCCGCAGTGCGGCAGTGCGTCCAAGAAGGTGTATGCTTCGGTCGGCCTGATCTTCAAGGGTAGTGGATTCCACACCACGGACTATCGCAAGACGCCTGCGCCCGCCAACGGCGAGAAGCCGGCGTCCGGCACCGAGGCGCCCGCGGCGACACCTGCGGTCGCACCCGCGCCAGGATCAGATACGTCCGAGAAGTCCTGAGCACGGCGCGCCACGCGCTGATGACAGCCGCTGCGCTCATTGCGCTGGCTGTCTTCCTGTGTGCTGTCCCTGCGTGCGCCGCGCCCGAATCTATCCTGGAGGTGACGGGTTTCGGATTCGCCGGGCGCGCCAGGCTGGGCGCGTGGACGCCCGTGTGGATCGACGTCACCGCCCCGGCGTCCGGTGTGGACGGTACACTGACCGTCGACGCGCCGACGCCGGCGGGCCAGCCTGTTCTGTCGTTTACGGCGCCGGTGCGGGCGGCGCCCGGCGTTCGCGTGCGGGTGTTCGTACCCGCCATCTTCTCCGATGCCCGCACACCCGGCAGCATCCATCTCGATGACGCCCGCGGGCGCCTGGCTGCGGTGCCACTGCCCCGGCTGCGTCCGGTGGATGACGTCATCGTCGTGCTCTCTGCCGAGCCGCTCGGCGCTGAGGCGGCCGCAGCGCGCGCAGGACGCATCGACGTCGCGTATTTGACTCCCGAGACCCTGCCGCCGGTCTGGCAGGCCTATGAGGCCGTACGGCTGCTGGTGGTGCGCGACCTCGACGAGCGCCGTATCGACGACGCGCAGCGGATCGCGATCCGCAATTGGATCTGGACGGGCGGCCGCCTGCTCACGATGCCCGCGGGCGACGATCGGCGACACTTGCAGGGACCAACCCTTCAGCCACTGCTGTCGCGCGCTGTCAACGGCCAGGCCGGGCGCGGCCGTGTGACGGTGTGGGATCGTGACGGCGCCGATGCCGCCGTCCGTGGCGGACCGGAGGAACAGCAGGCCTGGAGTCACCTCTTGGCGGCCGGTGGCCCGACACCCGCGCCGAGCCTGGAGGCCACGCTGCCTGCGGGCCGTGCCGTTCTATTGCGAACCCACGCGATCACCGGCGTGCTGGTCTTGGGCTACCTGCTCCTCATCCGCCGACTCAGCCGCGCACTGGCCTCCTTGCGTCTCGCCTCGGTCGTGGTCGGGATGCTGCTGACGGCGGTCGTGACCTGGGGCGCCGCGGACTTGGGCGTGGTGGCCCGGCGCGACGCCTCAGGCGTCGTCTCGTCCGTCGTCGTGGAATCGATCCCCTCGACCGGGTACGGGCTGCTCATGGTGTTCGCCCGGACGGTCTCCTCACACAACGGTCCCTTCGAGGTCGGCGCGAACAGCGACATCTTCCTTCGCCCAATACCGCCGGCCTCGGTGGGCGTGACGCGCGGAGCCGACATGCTGGTGCGCGGCAGCACCAGCGTGCAGCTTGCCGGGACCGCGGTGGTCCCGGTGACGATTTCCGGGACGATCGTCATGGAGGCCGGAGTGACGGCTGTCACAGTGACCAACCGGTCTGGCCAGTCCATTAAGCCCGCGTGGATCCTTGCGGCCGGCCGGGTCCAGCCGCTGCCCGCGATCGCCGAGGCGGCGCGGATCGTGCTGGACGAGCAGAACTGGCAGCCGTATGATCGGTTGCAGCGCACCGAGCCGAATCATCCCCTGTTGCTGTGGGCATTCTCGCGTCTGGAGGGCGATGCTATACTCAAGGCATCTCCGGCCTGGCTTCTGGGCTGGATGCGCGACCCGGCGCTCGCGCTGCGGTGGGCAGGACGTGTCGAGACGCCGCTTCAACTCGTGCTCGTGCCGTTGGGCGCGCCATGATGCACCGCTGAG